>JAEYNY010000019.1 GCA_023412275.1 Bacillota bacterium | reverse complement strand
GAGTAGTAAAAAAATAGAAGTCCTAATCGCAGATGATAACCGAGAGTTTGGAGACATCTTATGCGAGTACTTATCCAACCAGGAGGACATAGAGGTTGTTGGTCTTGCAAGAGATGGATTCGAAGCGGTTGATTTGATCCTTCAAAATACTCCTGATATAGCAATTCTGGACATAATAATGCCTCACTTAGATGGTTTGGGCGTTTTGGAAAAAATAGCTTCATCAAATCTTGAGAAAAAGCCATTATTTATCGTTCTATCTGCCGTAGGACAGGATAAGATTACCCAACGCGCTTTATCATTAGGTGCGGAGTACTACATAGTGAAGCCATTTGACATGGATGTTCTTGTAAGCCTAATCAGACAACTTAAGGATAACACATATTTACCTTCAGCTAGCACTTCCACATCAATGAATTCTTCCATATCGCAACACAAAAGTGATACATTTATCACAGAAAAGAAACCGGCACATATTAATAATACTTCAAGAAGCCTTGAAGTTGAAGTAACAAATGTTATGCATGAGATAGGTGTGCCTGCACATATTAAGGGATACCAGTATTTGAGAGATGCAATAATGATGGTAGTTAAAGACCTAGACGTTATAAATTCCATCACAAAATTGTTATATCCCAGTATCGCAAAGGAATATAATACTACTCCAAGCAGAGTGGAAAGAGCAATACGCCATGCAATTGAAGTTGCTTGGAGCAGAGGCCAGGTAGAGGCTATAGATGCACTGTTTGGTTATACAGTAAACATCGGTAAGGGGAAACCTACTAATTCAGAGTTTATTGCTATGATTGCCGATAAGCTGAGATTGGAATTGAAGGTAAGCTAAGAGGCTTGAAAAGAGGGCTTCAAGAATTTCATACCGACAAACTATTAATTTTTAAGCCGATAAACCTTTTTATTTATTGGGTATGAGATACCTAATGAATAAGGAGGTTTTTTTATGCTTAAGTTGCAACCATTCTCAAGAAATTATGTTGTATTGTGAAACAAAGGGATTGTCAAAGAACCAAAGATAAACAATATCTTAAGTAGTTACAGTGAGAAGAAAGTACACTATAGTTAGCGGCAATAATTTCAAACTGTACAACCATCCAGACAATAGGATAGACTTTGAGAAGAGCATTTCAACCTCTACAATCAATAATTACATCATTACTGTTCAAAGCGGTTTTTGTATAGGTATAATTGTTAACTATCCTTTACCATATTCAATGCTTCTATAGATTTTTAGTTTAGTATAGTAACCCTCATTGATCCATTTCTAATCATTATTAAAATATACTTATATCAACATTGAAGTACTTCTATTTATAAACCATAGTCATAACTAAACACTATTGACACCGATAAATTTGCAACGTTAATCAATACATACACTGTAATCAAAACTAATTATAGAAAAGTGGAGTGATTCTATTGTTATCGGCTATGCTAGAGTATCAACAAAGGGACAGTTGAAAGAAGACATTCAATAGAAGTTCAAATAAATGAGATAAAACAAAGATATGAAAATTCGCAAATTGAGATTGAGCAATACTCAGGTCACTTGATTTGCTTAAGGAACATTCATATAACGTGGTAGAAAAAATGACTAAGATAAGCAAGTCAACACTTGTAAGAGAAATGAGGAAACGTAAATCAAGGTAGAATAAATAAATCTTAAAATATTTAAAAGAATTTTTATTTAAATATTATTTATACGAATTATTAACTTTTTATATTACAAAATTTAAATAATAAGGAGGTTTATAACAAAATATGAAGAATATTAAAAACGAGGTGATAATATGGCTAAAAATAGAAAAACAAGTAATTCGGCTAATCCTATTGATACGTCTATATTTGAAAGAAAAGGTAATGAGGAGGTAGTCGGCTTTAGAAGAAAAAGATATTATTATATGATTGGTTTTTTTATATTGCTTGCTTTCTTTGACGTATTGAATGCAAAGTTAGAATTATTTGAATATTTCAAATCAAGGTTTAAGTTTTTATACTTCTTTGAGTTGTTTAATATTTTGAGTCCATCAGTGTTAATTTCCCAGACTTTTTTAGCAATAGTTGTTACAGTTTTAACAATATTTTTTGCTGCTTACTTCATAATAATACAGATTTTCCGTAATAGATACCCACTTGATTTTATCGAAAGATATATTAAGACTAATTTTTTATACATTGTTTCTGATTTTATATGTAATCTCTGTTTTGGTGGGGTTTTATTAATTATAAGCGTTGATTTGGTAATATCAAAGATATTTTATGTTTGCCATGTAGTATATTGCATTTCGCTTTTTATAAAAACATATAGAAACTATAAAATATTTAATCCTTCTGAAATTATCAATTGCTATAAGGAAAAAATAATTGAAAATATTAATTCTAATAACTTAACTGAAAAGGCAATTAGCGATTGTATTAAGGAATTAATACAATACTCCGAGGAAAGTTTTAGTAAAAATGAAATTACAGTATCGGAACATATTATGGATGTATATAAAGATTTAATATTAAACTTTATACAAAATATAGATAGATTGTTTATATATGGAGAAGATAACTGCAAAGATAAAATAGAAAAACTCGAAAAAGAATTTTTCCTTGCAATAATATATCAATTAAGGCTTAGTATAAATTATAATTTTTCTAATTACCTAGAAAATGCTTTTAATGTAATTGATGATATTATGTGTAAATGCATAATATGTGATAAAGTTACCACTTTTAATAGCTTTAGTAATATGGTTGATAAGTTTTTTTCATATACAATTCAAAAAGAAAATATAGTTGCCAGTTATGGGATTATATCCCTATATGGAGATTTACCAGAGTATGTCTTATCTAAAGATATCAGAGATGAATGGCTTACTATAATAAGAAAGAAATTTGAATACTATAGTGTTACTACTAATATCCATATGAATCAAAAAATATTGAAAATAGTTTTTTCAGAGTATTTTAACTTTTTAGAATTATGTATAGAATATAAAAAGTATACTTTTTATAATGATGTTTTTGATAACATTATAAGTCTAATTTATAATTCATTAACCAAGGCAGATTCTAGTATATTTAACTTTGTAAAAATTCTATTTTCAAATCATACTAATAAACTAATTAAATTACATGAAAATGATTTAATTTTTGAATATATTAATAGGCTAAAAGAACTAGGTCTTTTTGCATTCGATAATAGTAATAAAGATTTATGCATACATATATCATTGCTTCTTGATTATATAATTGATAATTATGGGGAAAAAGAGGTCTCTGAAAGTATACTAAAACTGAAATCTGATTTTACAATGAAAGCAATATATTTTGAAGATGAATTAGTCCCACTATTTATTCCTGATTACTTAGAGAATGTTAAAAAAAATGATACTGATACTGCAAATATTCAAAAAATAATTAGTGAGTTTGAAGAAATATTAGGCCTTACATTATATAGAAAAAATTCAAGCTTAATTCTGTTTTTACTTGATAAACTTAATGAAATTATACTTATTTTTGATAAAACAAAAAGAACTCAGCAAGAAATATTTTTTGAAGTATATAAACGATTATTCTTTTCTTGTATTGATACTAAATTATCAGAAGCATTTCATATAGTTCTTGACCGTTTTAGTATTCTGTTGAAAAATATGGATAAAGAAGAGAAGGTTTCGGAACAACTAGGAACTAAAATAATAAATATACTAGATGTAACAGGAAAATGGTGTATAACAATTAAGCAAATTGACCTTTGTATAAATATAATTAGTGAAATTGCTGATATGCCTAAGAATTTAGGTTTTATTTATCGTAAGAAGGACTTGTATTCAAGTTTAATTGAAACACTATTCCAGATAGGATTAGATGCAGTTGAAAACAATTTAGATGATGTTATTAGAAACATTTCTAATAGATTTGGATGGATGGCTATGGATACAATAGAAGGGCATAGAGGGGAGATTTTTAATGAAATCATTGATAAAGCAGTTAACTTAATTAATATGTGCATAGATTTTGATATTAGCGAAAAAACCATCGTATTTGTCGGTACATTATTTATTATTGTCGGTGGACACACTTGTTCTAATAATCAAATTTCCTATATGAGGACGCTAATATCTAATATTAAGAAAATTAAAAAACTTGAATATTTAAATAAATCTAGAATTATTAGGTATTATCAAAGTAATAATTGGAATGAATATATGAATAATAATGCTAAGGAATACATAGATAGGTTTTTCAGTAATATTGATGTTAAGGTAATGTAATAAATTACGTGTTTTTTATTATAAAATCATTAAGTTTTTATACATATAGAGACTATGCAAGTTATGCATTATATAAAATAATTACCGAGGTATTAGGAGGAACAATATTGAAACCAAAGGATGAATCAATGACTAAAAGATAGTATTATTTTCACATGTAGTAAACCAATAAACTATTGTAATCCATACCAATAAATATCTTAGATTTAGGTGTTTTAATTAATAGTAGTAAAAAGTGGTAATTAGTCATAAAAAGCCTTGAGGCCAGGTAGAGGCTATAGATGCACTGTTTGGTTATACAGTAAATATCGGTAAGGGAAAGCCTACTAATTCAGAGTTTATTGCAATGATTGCAGATAAGCTGAGATTGGAATTGAAGGTAAGCTAAAAACTTACGAATAGATTAAAAATCCATTGAACTTCTCGATTTATATGTTTTAAATATATAATAGAGGAGTTTTTTTGTGATGTAATATAATTAAAAGCAATATTTCTTCGTGTGACGGACACCCTCATGTGCTTCGTAATAACTTCGCTAAGCGATTTTTAAAGCAATCCAACGATATCCTATACACTTTCCCGCTTATTAGGCTATTCAGCCGTTTCTGTAACAGAAAAAGCATATTTCATGTCTACTTTGATAACTCAATTATATAAAAATAAAAAATACTTTATAGTAATAAAAGAATAAGGTAAACTACTTTTTGCTTTGCATAAACGCAATTCATCCAGATGCTTTTTTAAAAAATAATCGTATCTTACAAATTAACCAGATATGGCTGCAAAATAATATATAAATAATATAATTTAATATACCTTTTTGATAAAGGAAATATATAAAACTAACAGAAACAGAAAAATTTTAAAAAGAAGATGTCAGTTGCAAAGGAAAATACAAATAATAGAGAAAAATTTTATAGCTTTATAGAAGATTTAACTACAGCCCCTTTAACAAAATTTAGGTCGTACGTCGCTGGCCGCAGAGAATACGCCCTAAACAATGTCACCAATTATTTGGTATTTTTAGAGGTAGATTTTATATACTTATAGATATTGATTGAATTATTAATAATACCTAAAATACCTGATACTATCGCAATTATTAACTTTAACATTAATATCACCCCTTATAATAAAGGGGCTGCAGTAAATCCTATTCGATTATATCACTGGTATATATTTATAGCAAATATTTCCACATGCTCAACCTTTATGGAGGGCAATACAATTTAAGCAAAAAAATAAATTTCTTATAAACGTCTTTAATTCTTACCTATGAATAAAGAGGTTTTATTATGTTTATCAATAATACTGATTTTAATTTTTTGTTAACAATTTAAAATTTTTCACTTTTTCCTTGCGGAATTGATATAATTAAATTAATTTTATGGAAAAAAATTATCTTACAAAGACAAGGAGTACTTATGAGTAGTAAAAGCAAAGTATTAATAGTTGATGATGATAGAAATATATGTGAGTTAATAGGGTTATACCTTGAAAAAGAAGGATATGAAGTCCTCTATGCTTATAATGGGCTTAACGCTGTTGATACATTTAAAATACAGACTCCTAGCCTGGTAGTTCTGGATATTATGCTTCCCGGAATTGACGGTTGGCAGGTATGCCGGGAAATAAGGAAGGTAAGCTCTATACCTATTATTATGTTAACTGCAAAAGGCGAAACCTTTGACAAGGTCCTTGGATTGGAGCTGGGCGCAGATGATTACATGGTTAAACCCTTCGAGCCTAAAGAGCTTGTTGCAAGGGTAAAGGCAGTGTTGAGAAGATATGAGCATAAGGAAGTTGATACATTGGAAGTTGCATTTCCAAACCTGATTATAAATAAGAGCAATTATACAATCCGTCTCAAGGGCAACCTGATAGAACTTCCGCCAAAGGAATTGGAACTATTGTTTTTCCTGGCCTCAAACCCAAACAAGGTTTTTACAAGGGAGCAGCTACTTGAACACGTATGGGGCTTTGATTTTTATGGAGATTCCAGAACTGTTGATGTACACGTAAAGAGGGTTCGTGAAAAAATAGATCTGGAAGGTCAGCCATGGCAGTTAAAAACCGTATGGGGTGTTGGATATAAGTTTGAGGTGAAATAATGATCAGATTTAAAAAGACAATATTTCAGAAGCTTGTAGCGGTTTTTATTGGACTGCTTGTTTTAAGCTACGTAGTTACAGGGGGCTTTTTGTACTATTTTTTGAATGGTTTCGTTACTAAACAGCAGACTGAAACTCTTGGAGAGAGTGCAAAAAATATAAGGGACTTTTTCTACAATTATTATCTACCAAATAAAAACAATCAACTGGTTCAGGGGATTTTTCGTCAAACCCTTGAAATGTACAGCGTTTCAAGTAATTCTATAATTTGGATTGTTGATAATACGGGGCATATCCTTATATCTGTATCCAGTGATGAACAAATAAGTGATGTCCTGAAGCAGTACATAGATGATTCGGGATATCCGAAGCTGCCGGATATAAGGCAATATATGAAAGTAATGAATAGCAGTGGTAAAACCCAAACAGAAACCGGAAACTTTTTTGGCTTCTTTACTAATGAAGCTTTCCAGAAATACGGCAGTTCCTGGCTTACCATCCAGATGCCGTTTGAAGTAACACCAATTAACGGAAGACAGCAGACTATAGCGGCCGTTTACCTGCATACTCCGGTACCTGCTATTCAAAAAGTAAGAACCTCGGTATTCAGCCTATTTCTGCTTTCAGGTGGAGTAGCAATTATTCTTGCCATAATTCTTGTTTATATATTTTCAATTAGGTTTACGCGTCCTTTAAAGCAAATCAACAATGCCGCAAAAATAATTGCGGGGGGAGATTTTCAAAAAAGGATTGTGGTCAGTTCAGAGGATGAAATCGGACAGCTTGCAGACAGTTTTAATCATATGGTTGAAGATTTGCAAAGGCTGGAAGAACTTAGAAGAGGATTTATTGCAAATGTTTCTCACGAACTACGCACGCCAATGACCTCCATAAGAGGATTTATAGAAGGTATACTTGATGGTACTATACCGCCCGAAAAGCAGAAAGACTACCTGACGATTGTGCGGGATGAAACCAACAGACTTAACAGATTGGTAAATGATCTTCTAGATCTTGCTAAAATGGAATCAGGTGAGTTGACGTTATCTATGAAGCCCTTTGATATAAACGAATTAATAAGGATTTGTGTAATAAAGTTGGAAACTCTAATCACTTCAAAAAACCTGGAAATTGAAGCTAATTTTGAGATTGACAATATGATGGTATCAGCGGACAAAGACTCAATTGAACGGGTTATTATAAACCTGTTACACAATGCCGTAAAATTTTCGAATGAAAGTGGTAAGATAATAGTTGAAACTGCAAAGAATAAAGATAAGATTTATGTATCGGTTAAAGATAACGGTATTGGAATAGATAGCGATGACAAAAAAAGAATATGGGATAGATTTTACAAATCCGATAAATCCAGAGGAAAGGATAAAACTGGCACTGGTCTAGGTTTAGCAATAGTTAAAAATATAATAACCGAACACAAGCAGGACATATGGGTGGAAAGTGAGGTAGGAAAAGGAACAAAGTTTACGTTTACACTTGATTACTACAAAAGTCATATTGAAGATTAACACTTTGTTCATACTTTTTTAAAAATACATCATTAAATAAAACTATAGAAAAAGGAAGGGGAGACTTCATAATGATCGACGATAGAGACGATAAGATAACTGAAAATGGTTCCATTAGTGACCAGCCGCTGAATGATAACGGCACTTATGAAGTAAATAGCAGTTCAGAATCACAGGGGTCTGTAAATGAAACTCAGGAGGATAACACAAATAACAACGGCCAATACGAAATAATGAATCCTGTAATTGAAAATAAGGAGCCGGGTGATAATATAACCGGAGAAAATACAAATCAAGATACTGTTGATACTAATTACAATTTAAACGCACAAGAAGCACAAACCGGGCCACAAGAAATAGGTAATTCTGATTTTAGTGTAAAAGATAACAATTTGGAAAACCAAGGTATACCGAGTCCGGCTTATAACAATTATTACAAGGAAAGCTATAAAAAAACTAAAAAGTCCAATGCGTGGAAATACGTATTGGTATCAGCTGTAAGCTCACTTGTTGGGGCAGCCCTTCTTGCATTGTTAATGCTTTTTGTTGCACCGATTGTACAGCCACATATAAAAGATTACCTCGGAGATAATTTCCCGGGCCTTAAAACAGAAAGTACACAACCCAATAATACCGGAGAACTAAAACGAGTTGAAATTGTTCAAAACGGAGAATCAGCAGTTACAAGTGTAGCAGAAAAAGTTGGACCTTCAGTAGTCGGTATAAAGACATCTTATCAGAATAGCAATGAATTATTCGGTGTTCAGTCTGAGGGCGGCGAAGGTTCAGGAATAATTATTAGTGCGGATGGATATATCCTTACAAACCATCATGTTATTGAAGGGGCTTTAAATGACAAAACCAGAGGTATCAGAAGTGATGCAAAGATTGAAGTTTTCCTTCCAAACAAAATAGATAAGCCATATTCTGCAACAGTTAAAGGATACGATTCTAAAACAGACCTTGCTGTTTTGAAAATAAATGAGACAAATTTACCTGTTATAGAGTTTGGTAATTCAGATGACATTAAAATAGGTGAACCGGCAATTGCAATTGGCAACCCGGGAGGCCTTGAATACATGGGTTCTTTAACATATGGTGTTATTAGTGGATTAAACAGAACTGTTCAATTGGACGGAGGCAAGAGAATCAGGCTTGTTCAGACAGATGCTGCCATAAACCCCGGAAACAGCGGTGGTGCATTGGTTAATATCAAGGGACAGCTTATTGGAGTAAATACAGTTAAAATGGTTGCAACAGGATTTGAAGGACTTGGTTTTGCAATCCCCGTAAATGAAGCAAAAAGAATAGCAGATGAACTTATGACAAAAACTTATATTGCAAAACCGTATCTGGGGATTTCAGTTAATCAGCAATATACAGAAGATATAGCAAAGGCAAATAATATGCCTGCCGGTGTGTATGTAGCAGATGTTGAACTGTTTGGAGCAGCTGCTAAAGCCGGAATAATGCCTGGTGATGTAATAACCAAATTCAACAATAAAGCAGTGAAATCCTATGATGAGCTTGAAGATGTAAAGAATAAGATGAAACCTGGAGATGTTGTTAAAATTGAAATCTTCAGAGATGGAAATACAAAAACTGTTCAAGCAAAATTAGGTGAAACAAAGTAAATAATATTTATAAAAAAGCTGTCTTTTGAACAATTTTATTGTTTCATTGGACAGCTTTTTTATTGAAATATAAAAAAAATTTAGGGAATAAATAAATTGTATTGCTAATAAGTAAAAAAAATTTACAATTAGATATATAATCTTAGGATTTTTCTGGAATTATAAAATGCTGGAGGCATATATGAACTTAAGCAAATATTATTCACATCTAGTTAAAATAATTATATGCGCTATAGCTTTACCATGCTTTATATACGGAATCTATATGAGTGCTGAGAAACCGTTAGCCATAAGTGCTGGCTTGTGTATTGTATTTTTAGCATATGATATTTGTGAATATATTTTTATAGATAGAAAAAACCGGAAAAATATAAAAAAATATGGAATTCTCCAGCAAAATGAGTATCTTCTCAGAACATTAGCGGGAAAGAGCTATTTTAAGACTTTAAAACTTCTTGTGGAAAAACAGAATCAATTGGAAGCTTTAAGCATTACGTCTGAAAAATTTAATTCTACAATTGAAATTGAAAATATTATTAAATATGTATACGATGTATTTAAAAAGTTTACAGGGTGTGACAGGTGCCTTATTTGCTTCAAGGATGTAAATTCTCAAGATATATATTGTAAATATGAATTGGGAGAAATAGTGTTTGGAGAAGTAGGAAAATATTTTGATGAGGATTCTGTTGTTACACAATGTTTTAATACAAATTCCGTTGTTGTTAAATGCGGAATTGAGATTAAAAGAAGAGGTATACTGGGAGACAAGCTGGTAATACCTCTTAGCATATCAGATGAACAGTTGGGTGTTATCTTTCTAGAAACAAAAAATAAAGATTCCTTTAAAAAAGTAAACCTTACATTTCTCCAAAGTCTTGCAAATTATGCAGCTGTAGCGATGTATAAGTCTCAGCTAATAAATGACGTATATTTACAGAAACAGGAAATAGAAGCCCTTTATGAGGAAACAGCCGCAGTAAACGACGATTTAAATAATAATATTGAGAATCTCAACATAGCCAAGGACGAACTTCGCCAAAAAAATGAAGAGCTACTAAAATACTCAGAAAGCCTTAATACAGGATATATACAAACTGTTATGTCTTTGGTAAATGCAATCGAAGCAAAGGATGCATATACCAGCGGACATTGCCAGCGAGTAATGGAAATTTCATGTGAGATTGCTGCCCGTATGAAGCTGGATGAAGATACAATACAGGATTTAAGATATGCGGCTATATTGCACGATATAGGAAAGATAGGAGTATCAGCTTCAATTCTCAATAAATCAGACAAATTAACTGATGGTGAATATGAAGAAATAAAAAAGCATCCCCTTATTTCCTATAATATACTTAAAAATGTAGAGTTTTTAAGAAACGGTTTAAAAGCAATTCTGGAACATCACGAAAAATATAACGGTGGAGGTTACCCTAATGGGCTGAAGGGTGAGGAAATCAGTCTTTTAGGAAGAATATTATGTATAGCCGATGCCTTTGATGCAATGACGAGTGACAGAACATACCGAAGAGGTATGACAATGGAATTGGCAATTAACGAAATTGAAAGATGTAAGGGAATTCAGTTTGATCCTAGAATATCAGATCTTTTTATAAACATGATTAAAGAGCTGATTAACAACTAGCATTTGGAGGTAATGTGGTGAATTTATCTAATAAACAGTTAAAAGTTCTTTTTGTATCCGCAGAAGTTGACCCATTCGCAAAGACAGGGGGGTTAGCTGATGTTGCAGGTTCTCTGCCAAAGGAGTTAACGTTGCTGGGGCAGGATGTAAGAGTACTTATGCCGAGATACAAAAGTATAGAGACAGAATTAGCTTATGTTGCCGATTTTCCTGTTGAAATGGGCGAGAGAAAAGAAACATGTGTAATCAAGGAAAGCTGTATACCTGTTTCAGGTTCAAAAGAAGTTAAGGTCTATTTTTTAGAAAACTATCATTATTATTATAGAGATGGTATATATTGCTATCAGGATGATGCCCAAAGATTTATAATGCTGTGCAAGGCAGCCCTTGAAATGCTGCCATATATTGACTTTAAGCCCGACATTATTCATTGCAATGACTGGCATACAGGCCCTTTATGCCTGCTGCTAAAAGAAAAATATGCAAAACAGGATTTTTATAAAGATATTGCAACGGTTTATACAATTCACAATCTTGAGTATCAAGGAAATTTCAGTGCTGATATATGCAGTTTTCTGAATGTGGAGGAAGAATTCTTTACATATGACAAGGCTGAATTTTATGGAATGTTCAGTTTTATGAAATGTGGACTTGTATATTCAGATAAAATAAATACCGTAAGCAAGCAGTATGCACAGGAAATTCTTTCGACTGCATATGGTGAAAAAATGGAAGGCATACTTAATAACAGAAAAAATGACCTTTTTGGTATTGTAAATGGAATATCTTACGAGGAATTCGACCCCTGTAAGAGTGAAGATTTATATAAGGTTTATGACGCTAAGAGCCCTTGGAATAAGAAGGAAAATAAAAGAGAATTCCAGAAAGAGGTAGGTTTAGCTAAAAGTGATGCTCCACTGTTAGCGATTGTTACAAGATTGACACACCAGAAGGGGCTGGAACTAATTTTGGGGTGCATCGAAAGATATATAAAAGAAAATGATATACAGTTGGCAGTTCTTGGAATTGGGGACGAATATTATCATAACTCATTTAAGGAACTTCAGAAAAAGTACCCCGATAATGTAGCAGTATTTTTGGAATTCAATCAGAAACTGGCTAAAAAGATATATGCCTCTGCAGACATGTTCTTAATGCCTTCTCGTTTCGAACCGTGCGGCTTAGGACAGATTATTAGTTTCAGGTATGGTACAATTCCGGTAGTAAGGGCTACAGGAGGCCTTGCTGAAACTGTAATAGATTATGATAAGGATCGAAATAATGGAAATGGGTTCTCTTTCAATGAATTTGATGAAAAGGAATTTGAGGATACTTTGAATAGGGCTATACAGGTTTATTGCAAAAAAAGCCAACAGTGGGGAGAATTGGTTGTGAGAGCACTGGAAAGTGATTTTTCTTGGAAGAAGCCTTGTATTAAGTACTTAGAATTATATAAAATAGCTATAGAAAACAAAAATAGATAACATAAAACAAAGAAGGTATAAAATTCGATGACTAAAAAGGAAAAGGTTCTGCAAATGATAGAGGTTCTTGATAAGCTTTATCCTGATGCGGAGTGTTCCCTGAAGTATGAGAATCCGCTTCAGCTTTTGATTTCTACTCAACTTGCAGCCCAGTGTACTGATGCCAGGGTTAACATAGTTGCAAAGGATTTATATAAAAAGTATCCTACGGTAGAGGCATTTGCAAATGCAGATGTAAAAGAACTGGAGGAGGATATTAAATCAACGGGATTTTATAGAAATAAGGCAAAAAACATAATCGCATGCTGTAAAATTATAACAGAAAAATACAACGGAAAAATTCCAGATAATATGGAGGAACTGCTTGAATTGCCTGGAGTAGGGCGTAAGACAGCAAACCTTTACTTATATGAGGTACATGGAAAGCAGGGAGTAGTTGTTGACACTCATGCTAAAAGGCTTTCAAACAGAACGGGTCTAACCAAGAATGAAGACCCTGAGAAGATTGAGTACGATTTGCAGAAAATAATTCCTAAAGACAAATGGGCAGACTTTTGCCATAAGTTGGTCTTTCATGGCAGGGCTGTGTGTAACGCAAGAAAACCTGAATGTGAAAAGTGTGAGTTAAATCATTTATGCAGTTATTATACTAAGAAATAGGGTCACAACTGTTTTTATACATGGGGGTAAGGTATGCCTGGTAAACAGAAGATAACAAAAACTAAAGTAGAAACATTTAATGAAGAAGATTTGATATTTGCTCTTGATATTGGAACACGAACAGTTATAGGTATAGTAGGGGTTTATGAGAAGGAATGTTTCAGGGTTGTTGCGGCAGAGATATGTGAACATAAGAGTCGTGCAATGCTGGATGGACAAATACATGATATTGAAAAGGTTGCCGAAGTAATAACTCAAGTTAAAGAAAGACTGGAAAAGATACTGGGGGTTACTTTGACAAAAGTAGCTATTGCAGCTGCAGGAAGAGTTCTAAAAACAAGTCAGACAAAACTGCAATATGATATTGAGCAGGGACGTGAAATAACAGCGGAAATCGTCGGCAGTCTGGAAGTTGACGCTATTCAGAATGCACGATTTAAGCTTGATAACGAAATATCCAATGAAGAAAAAATGACCTTTTATTGTGTCGGGTACAGCGTTGTAAACTATTTTCTCAATGGGTATGTTATTTCGTCACTTGTAGGGCATAAAGGTAAGAAAATAGGGGTGGAAGTACTGGCTACATTCTTGCCTCACGTTGTAGTAGACAGCTTGTACACGGTTATGTCAAAGGTAGGACTGGAGGTAATAAGTCTGACCCTTGAGCCTATTGCCGCAATAAACGTAACTATTCCGAAGGATTTAAGACTTTTGAATCTTGTTCTGGTTGATATTGGTGCAGGAACATCGGATATAGCACTGACCAGAGATGGCTCTGTAGTAGCCTATGGCATGGTTCCAATAGCTGGAGACGAAATAACCGAAAAAATTGCTCAGGAGTTTTTGGTTGATTTCAATACAGCGGAAAAAATTAAAATTTCTATTTCATCTGGTACAGAAGTTATCAAGTATACAGATATACTAGGGAATAAGTATGATATTACACACCAAAAAGCTATTGAAATAATAAAACCAGCTATAGATTTATTAGCAGGAAGTATATGCGATAAAATTCTGGAATTCAATCAAAAGGCCCCCAATGCTGTGTTTTTAATTGGGGGAGGGAGCCAGATACCCGGGCTTACCAACAGGATTGCTGAAGGACTGGGGCTTCCTGAGAACAGAGTTGCAGTAAGAGGGAGGGATGTAATACAAAACATAAAGACCAAGATTAAAAAGCTAACAGGGCCTGAATCTATCACACCTTTTGGAATAGCAATGATGGCACATATGCAAAGAGGTCAGGACTTTATGACTGTCACTGTAAATGAAAATAAAATAAAGCTGTTCAATTCCAAAAAGCTGAGTGTAGCAGATGCTTTAATATTGGTAGGCTACAACCCTGATAAGCTGATTGGCAGATCGGGCAAGTCATTGAAGTTTACACTTAATGGTAAAGATATGAGTATTAAGGGTGAACACGGAATGGCAGCTGAAATTTTCGTTAACAATGAGCCGGCGAGTCTTGATACTAAAATAAATAATAATGATTCTATATACATAAAGCCTTCATATAACGGTATGGACGCTGAAAAGAGAGTAACTGATTATGTAAAACACCCAAGGGGACTAACGGTCTATTTGAACGAAGACAGGATAGAGCTTGTACCGTATTGTTCAATTAATGGGCAGGTATGCGGTATGGATATAGCTATAAAAAATGGTGATAAGGTTCAAATAGAGGAAATAGTCACACTAAAAGACTTCATAACAAAATTTGAGCTTGGTCTTGAAAGTAGTTTGTTGAAGGTTAATGGGGAAATCGTCAGTCCTGAATACATGCTTAAGGACAATGACCGGATAACTGATTCAGAACTTGAGGAATCCGGTGAGGTAACTACTCCTGAAAAGGGGTTTGAAGAACAAGAGATTTATGAGAATGATGATGTTGTACAAGTAAATGAATTTGAACAGGGCTATATGGAAAACAACAGTGTTCCTGTACCTGAAAAAGGCTTTGTTATTTATGTAAACGGTGAAAGAATTGAATTGAAAGAAAACAAGCAGTATATTTTTGTGGATATTTTCAACTATATTAATTTTGATTTATCAGTACCTAAAGGAAACATTATTTTAAAATTAAATGGAAGTCAGGCAAATTTTACCGATAAAATTTCTTCGGGAGACAATATAGAAATTTATTGGGAGAATATGCAATTGTAGTTAGAAAGGAAATATATGAATAAAATACAAAAATATGAAAGGGTTATGATTAACCTTTATTGGGTATTTATTGTATTACTGTTTTCTGCATTGATTTTCAAGCAGGAACTTTATACTGATGCTAATGTTTATTTAAGTAAGGAAATTTTTCTCACAACATTTATAGTGTCAATTCTGGCTCTGAATATTGTTAAAATTATATTTGTAAATAATGTAAATTTATATTCGGATAAAGCATTTGACATTTTCAGATCAATCGAAGTCTTTTTGACGTCTGTATTTTTATTACCATTCTCGGATGGGATACAGTACCTTTCTCTTGTCTTGCCTTTATTTTTTATAAGCATTCACAAGGGCAGAAAGTTAACCTATATTTTATTGGGTTTTAGTGCAGTAATCAAAATAGCACATATCTTTTTATTATATGGTTTACAAGAGCCCTTTGATGCTACAAAAGTACTTTCTAGTCTGTTCGGAATAGTGTGTATATACATATTACTACTTTGTATATTTAGTATAAGTGCTAAAATTTACTCTGAAAACTTAAAAAATGAACAGGAAAATGATCGGTTGATTGATGAATTGGGTGAGAAGTATGAACAGCTTGCTTCAGCCAGGGATAAAATAAAGAACCAGTATGAAAAGCTTAAGGAAACCAATTTTAAGCTTGAAGATACAAATAAGAGGCTCACGTCCAGTATTGCAGAGTTTTATACCCTTCAGCAGGTGAGTGAGGCAATAGGTTCCATTCTAGATATAAACGAATTACTTAATTTTGTAAATGATGTAATAATTGGTGTAATGGGCGTAAACTATTCAACCATATTATTGTTTGACCAGAAGAAAAACAGACTTAAGGTACAATTTACAAATATAACCAATAAAGAAGAGCTTGCGATTTTGGCGGATAATGTTAATTGTGAACTTCTCCTTGATATATTACAAAATGAAAAGCCTTTGATAGAAAATATGGTTGACCCTGATAAATACGATTTTATTCAGACGAGACAAATAGGTTCATTTATGTGTGTGCCTTTGAGTTTGAAATCAAGAAAGTTCGGACTCACTCTCATTGAACACCGAAATAACAATACTTTTAACACCGAAAACTTAAGGCTGCTTACTACCATGGGAAAACAGGTAAGTATGGCGATTGAAAATGCCGAGCTTTATGCCAACCTTCAGGAAATGGCCACAGTTGACGGTTTGACAGGGGTTTACAACAGGGTTTACTTCCATGAAAAATTTGAAGCTGAATTTAAGATGGCAGAGGAAAAAGGATACAATTTATCTCTGGTAATTCTGGATATTGACTTTTTCAAAATATTTAACGATACATACGGCCATCTTTTTGGTGATGTAGTACTGAAAGAAGTGGCACAAACCGTAAAAAATAACCTGCGTGGAACTGATACCATTGCAAGGTTCGGGGGAGAAGAATTTGTACTTATATTACCCCGAACATCAATACAGCAGGCCCATGAAAAAGTTGAGTTTTTGCGGACAAAGATTGCAGGTAATATAATTAAAGACAATCTTATATCAGCCTCAGTTACTGCAAGCTTTGGTATAGCGTGCTATCCTGAAACATCTTCGAATCAGGTAGGATTAATCAGAGATGCAGATAATGCACTATACAAGGCAAAGGAAAGCGGAAGAAACTGTATTATGATTTCTCAGAAAGTAAGTTAATTAACTTTCAGAGAATTTACCATTTTCCAAAACATATCATAGTCTTCCTTTGTATAATTTTTTTCAGGTATATAAAAACTAATTCTGTATAGTCTGGAATCTTTTGAGAGGAATGCTTCAAGTGTTTTATAATTTTCATGGGAACCTTTTACGGTGTACTCCCAAAAATACCCCTTCATTTTTTTGACTTCGATTTCTTTGGAATTGAAATTAATAAAATCGGATAGGGAGTTTTCCTTTGATTCCTCAAGAAACTTACTTAGGTCATAAGGCAAATTCCAGACCTGAACAAACCCTGTAAAGGAATTATCGCTTTTGTTTTGAAAATCTACGTGATATAGTATCTCACTACCCGGAAAAGCCTGTTGATACAATTTGAAATTGGAAGGATAGCTGAAATGAAATTTGTCTTCGGGAGACTTATAATCAATAAAACTCTTATATTTACTATTGCTTGCCTGAATATAAGGAGTAGAAGCCGGGTCACTGGCATATACATTTTTGATTGAGAAATCCATAGGGTAAGAGAAAGATATTTGACTGTTAACCGTTATAGTATAATAAGAGTTTTCATAAAAAAAAATACGAACAAATGTAATACTACCAATAAAAAATACAATAAAGGCCAATATGATTATAAGTTTTTTTCTTTGACTAGCATGAACTAAAGAAAACATCCGGATCACTCCCCTTAAAAAAATAGCTTATCCGTATATATCTATTCACTGTAATAGAGATTTAGACAACTTTTTTAAGGTAAGAATTTGCATTTACTATCACGAAAGTACTTTTTACCGAATATGATAGATAGTAAGAGCTATTCAGGGGGAGTGTAATTATGAAAATAGTAGTCGTAAAAATGCCTAAGTTTTTTGGAAACATATTAAAGAAGGTATTTAAAATAGGCTGATCCTACTGATGAGGAAGTAATAAAAATAAAAAAAAATAAAAAAGCGTCTCGTAACGCTTTTTTATTTTTAGAAATTTAACGTAATCAAATTATATAGCTCTGGTAACTTTGTTTGAACGAAGACACCTTGTGCATATGTTAATTGACTTTGGTGTGCCATTATCAATTATCTTTATTTTTCTTACATTAGGTTTCCATGTACGGCTAGTAGCATTTAATGCATGGCT
>JAEYNY010000008.1 GCA_023412275.1 Bacillota bacterium | reverse complement strand
AGTTTCTCCTATGTACTTAAGTCCTAAATGTTTCTCAAAAGATTTTTTAGCCTTTTCTTCTAGTGCTTTACGTTCTTCTGGAGTAGCTTCTTCTATAGGCTTAACTACACCTCCAACATGTAATAAGATAATGTATTTCATATAAGCACCTCCTATATATCATATTCAAGTCAGATTTTGTCCTATTCTATTACTTTTACTGTCTTAGCTAACTCCTCGTATCTTTGAAGTTCTTCTTCACTAATACGATAAGATTTTCCAATCTTAATGGCTGGAAGTTTCTTCTTCCTTATCCAATCCCATACCGTAATAACTTTTACACTGTATCTTTCTGCAACCTCTTCACATGTAAATAGTTTGCCCATGGTTTTCCCCTTTCTCGAAATTTTCTAAAAATAGTAAATAATACTTGTGCATACTTCGGTTTTGTGATATACTTTCATTGTTCAGATGAAGTAAATCATTTTTATTAAGCTTTTAAAATATTAAGTATATTTTTGTTTGCTTAACTTTTATGAAGTATAGTTATACTATAATTCATTTTTGTTTTTCAGTCAATTAAATTACTTAATATTTATTAAGTATGTAAAAAACTGACGAAAGGAACATTGATTATGTATAGTATTTTTGAACAATTATTACAAAAAAATGGCGTTAGTGCTTATAAAGTTTCCAAGGATACAGGCATTTCTCAGGTTACATTAAGTAATTGGAAAAATGGTATTAGTACTCCAAAACAAGACAAATTGAAAATAATAGCAGATTACTTTAATGTTTCATTAAGCTATATTATGGGAATAGAAGAAAAAGAAGTTTATGAAAATGAATTAGAGGCTAAAAACAAAGAAGAAATGGAGTTGTTGTTACTTTGTAGAAAGGTGAATGATGCTCCTGAAGAAGTTCGAGAACAAATAGTTGAACAATTTAAAAATACAATAGATATATATTTAAAAGCTAAAGGTATTAAATAGGCTACTAGGGGGATTTTTCATTGAACAAACCAAACTTTAGGTTGTGCGAAAAACTTGCTACACAACTGCTATCAACTCAAGATATAGCTTCCACCAAAATTGATATCCGAAAATTAAAATATAATAAAAATATATTTTTTGATACTATACAAAACTATGCAACACTAACTCATACTCCCATCGAAAACTTTATAAATCCAAAGACGCAGCTACTGTCTGAAGGTTGTTGTATACCTATTAAAGAAAATGGGAATGAGATATATTTAGTTTTATATAATGATAAGGAACAGTCAGATGAACATCTTAATTGGACATTAGCACATGAAATTGGACATATATATATGGGGCACCAATATGATTCTGAGATACAAGAGATAGAAGCCCATTTTTTCGCTGCTCAATTACTAATGCCAGAATACGTCATATTTATGATGAGTAAACTTGGAAAACTTACAGCAGATGATATTTATATGTTGTTTAATGTTTCACTTCCAGCTGCCCAAAAACGTTTAATTACTTATCAGAAGAAATCTTATATAACTAAACATAGTTTTAATGAAGATATATGGGAAAAGGTAGAAAATCATGTGAAAAATTATTATATGTTTAAAAATGCTTCTGAAGGTTTTAAAAGATTTTTATCTATACCAACGATTGATGTGTGAGGTGAAAAAATATGATAGCTGCTTTATATATAAGAGTGTCTACTGATGATCAATTAGAGTTCTCGCCAGATGCTCAAAAACGTACTCTAACTGAATACGCAAAAAAAAATGGTTATCAAATAGATGACCATTATATATTTATAGATGAAGGTATAAGTGGTACTTCTGCTAAAAAGAGACCTGCTTTTCAAAGGATGATTGCTACAGCAAAAAGGAAACCTAAACCTTTTGATGCTATATTAGTGCATAAATTTGATCGCTTTGCTAGGTCTAGGGAAGATAGTGTTGTTTATAAGTCTTTGCTAAGAAAAGAGTGTGGTATAAAAGTTATAAGCATTACAGAACAAATGGAAGATGACAAGTTTAGTGTAATTCTTGAGGCTATGTTGGAGGCTATGGCAGAATACTATTCCCTCAACCTTAGTGATGAAGTTATGAAAGGTATGGTTGAAAAAGCTCGCAGGGGTGGTGTACAAACAAAGCCCATATTAGGATATGATATTGTAAACAATAAAAGGATTATCAACCACGAGGAATCAGAAACTGTTAAGAAAATATATGAAATGTGTATAAATGGTGATTCTATAGGGGCAATAGCAAGGTATCTAAATCTGCTTGGATATAAAAATAAAAGTGGTAACCCATTTGATGCAAGAAGGATAAAATATATCTTAGAAAATCCAGTCTATATAGGTATTACACGTTGGAATTATACTCATTTGCAAGGAACGAAAATAGTAGTAAAGCCTGAGAGTGAATGGATTACTGTCGAAAATACTCATGAACCTATAGTGTCAAGAGAAACATGGGATGAAGCTCAACGAGTTTTAGGAACATGGCACAAAGACAGAATGCCTAGAAGTACAGAATATATACATTGGTTAGGTGGGATTCTTAGATGTTCGAAGTGTGGTGGAACTCTAGTTTATAAGACTGCTCGTTTTGAAAGAAAAGATGGAAGTATACGAAATGCTGATGGATATCAATGCGGCAGATATAAGATCAAGTCATGTGATACTAGTAACTACATGAGTGTAAAAGATGCAGAAAGACATGTTTTGAATATATTAATCCGTGCATTAGACATTGTAAATAAAACATGGTCACTCGAAGGATTAAACATTGAATACACGAATAAAAACGATGAAATTGAACTATATGAATTACAGTTAAGTAAATTAAACCATAAGTTGGAGCTTGCAAAGAAGGCATATTTAAATGAAATAGACACGATTGATGAATATAAGGTGAATAAAGAAGCAATACAAAAAGAAATATGTGAAATAACAGAAATTATTAATAATAAAAAAGTAAATGAAACAACCATTAATGAATTTAAGAGTAAAATTGTAACAGCTATTTGAATCATACAAGACACTAGCACAAGCATAAAATCTAAAAACAAAGCTTTAAAGGACCTTATAAATTCTATTGTTTATGATAAAGCCGAAGATAAATTAATAGCCAATTTTTATATTTAATATCGTTGTCATAATTTACACGTAGGTTCTCCAATAGGAGGACACATTGCAACAGCTTCAATAGGTGACATTTTATTTTCAGCAGGGTGACAAACATCACAAATACCTGCATTAGGTTTCTCAAAAAACTTAGCATCGTTGTTACCACA
>JAEYNY010000002.1 GCA_023412275.1 Bacillota bacterium | reverse complement strand
AGGATGTAATCCATTGCTGTTATAGCACCATTGATATATTTATTATTCTTTACGCCATTAGTATTGCTGAATTCATAAGCATATGACATAACTATTGCTTCATTAATAACGAATGAGTTTGATCCCCAAGGGAAACCAGTAACAGTGGATTGATCAAATGGAGAAGAGATTACTGTTTCTTCTATTGGAACACCATAACCCTGTGCATTTTCTATTGCTATAAATTTATCAGCTGCAGCTTGGATATTAGCTTTAGCTTTAGCAATATCAGTAGCTGGAAGTTTATTAGGAACAAGAGCAAGTGTTATTGTTCCCATACCTGCTGTACAACCCCAGTCAAAAGCTCCTGTAACTCCATTGTCCTCACCGCCTGTTAATTGTGTAGGCATTTCGAGGTAATGCTTTGAGCTCTTTATGTAGTTCAGATACTTGTCACTGCCTGTAGTAGCATACAATTCACATGCTGCCCAGTAGAAGTCATCCAGAACATAGTTGTCTCCGTATGCTCCACCACCAGCACCCTGTTCCATAGTTGCGTAAATTGCTGGATGTGCTACAGCTGCATCCCATGCAGTTTCTGCTGCAGTTAAACACTTAGTTGCAAAAGCAGCATCATACTGTTTCCAGAGACGTGAACCTTGTGCAGCCATAGCAGCAAGATTTAATGTAGCTGCTGTGCTTGGAGGCTGCAACCAACGATCCATTTTATCCTGGTCAGGACGAGTAGCAAGAGCTGTCCAACGTTCGTCATGAGCTTTATGATGAGCCATACCAGCTAATTCATTTCCTGCTGGAACCTGCATATTTAATAATGTTTTCAAATTGTAACGAGCTTCATCCAGTATGTCAGGATATCCATTTCCACTTTCAGGTATATTCAATGAACCGTCTTTAAATGGAGCAACTGAAAGGTCTCCTCCCAAGTAAAGTGCACGCTCATATGCATTCATTACAGTCCATGTTGCAATACCACCATTAACAACATACTTACCATGGTCACCGGCATCATACCAACCACCTGTAACGTCAAGGGTGTAGTTAGCCTTGTAATCCTTTGTAGGATCTGGAGCAAGTATATCACTTGTGTGTCCTGCAGGACGAGCCCATTGTGATTGATCACAATATGGCATTTGTATTGGAATAGCACTTCTGTTGTGATAGAAATACTTCATTGAATCGTATTTCATTTGTTTATAAATGTCGTTTGAAATATTGAACTTCATACTTTCATTATCACCAGGTATTGTTACCGGAACATCTGTTACTATCTTATAGCCGGTACCAAGTGTTTTGTAACTTGAGAAATCAATAATATGAACATTGTCACCTGATGAATGGTCAGCACCTTTAACGGTTGATTTTCCAGTTAAAACCGCTGTTCCTGCACTATTTACCAACTGCCAGTTGATTGGAGTTGTTGAAGTTGTTTTTACTGTTGCAATCTTATCAGAATTAGGGTAGAATCCTTCCTGATTTAAACGTACAACATTAGTAGGTTCAGGAATAGGATCAGGATATCCTAAAAATTGTGGATCCTGAACATAAATGTCATCAAAAGTATATGTTATAGGTTGAAAGCTTGCAGGGTTCTGTGCTTCAGATGTAGTTTTGTCTGGAGCAAGATGGAAAGCAAATTCAACGTTGCTCTTGTTTCCCTTAGTCTGTGTAAATGTAGCAGTTACAGTTTTAGGTGTATTAGCCTGCAATTCAAGAAATTGCCATTGTTGATTCATATTCCAGTATTCATCATATGGATCACCCATGTCACCTATTTTAGGGTAGATTTTACAAGCTCTGCTAGCAGTAACTGTGAACTTTACAGTGTAAGTATGTCCGTTTACTAATGAAAGGCCTCTGTGACGGAACTGTATATCCCATCTTTCACCAGTTCCTGCTTCACCGATCTTTTCAGCAGTTATTTTGTACTTACCGTCACTTGTAATTTCAAAACTAGCCTTTGCAGGGTATGATTCAACCACGTGCCATGGAAGACCTACTCTGTTGTCAAAGGTATGGTTCTGAATTATGTCTCCTGCCCCAACAAGGGCAAATGCTTGTCCTATTGAAGAAGATAGAACCAGCACGATTGCGATAAGCATCGCAACTTTCTTCACTAACCTTTTTTTCATATTTACCTCCTAGTAAAATTTTTTATTTTTTAAAGCTCACATTTTGAAAAGTAATGCAAGCATTAAAAACTTCTTAACTTACAAAATTTCATTCTTAACCCTGAGGCAATGTATTAATCGTCCCCAATAAGAATTTTTTCAAAGTAGCCATATCTATGGCATCAATGTTTCCGTCCTTGTATGTATCTGCAGCCTTAACATCTATACTGGAACTGCCGCCCAGTAAATATTTCTTTAATGCAGCAAAGTCCAATGCATCTACATTTTTGTCGCTGTTTACATCACCATACAGGATTACAGGATCAGGGTTTTGCGGTCCACCGGCAGGTTCGTTACCAAAAACTTTTACACCGTTATCATAAACAGGTATGTTGGTAACTGTATCTACGGTACTGGTGGTCGGTAATCCATTATATGAGAAGTCATTCTTAGGATTCCAATAGGTTGTTCCCTGTGGTGCTGCAATTCTAAACTGAACTTCTCTTCTACAAGCAGACTGACCGCCTGGGTAGATATTTTCTCCTGTCAAATCAACATTTACATAGTAAATATTATTTGAAACATCCCATGGCAATACTCCAGAAACCTTAGTATTCTTACCTTCTGAATAATTTGAACTGGTTGTAAGGCTTAAAGGATCAATTCCTGCTGCTACGATTTCAGACAAATCCATAAAATATTTAAATGAAATCTTGTTTGTAACCCTTGCAGGCCATCCAGTCTGGTTATAAACAACAGCTTTGATTTCAGTATAGTTAGGGCCTGTTGAATTCAAACCTGCCTTTATAATAACTTCATCATTGGTTATTTTTTCAATAGCCTTGAAGTTTGGAATAGGATCTCCGCCAAACTGTTTGTACATTTTTGCAAGTGCACCTGTAAATCCGGCATTATAGTCACAGGCTATTTCATTATTAACATAGTTGTTTATTTCGTCAGTATAGCCGTCCGCATTATCTGGACCTCCTACCAATGCACCATAAATAGTATGTCTATGGTATGTTGGAGACGTCATTTGATCAGTCCATGAACTGTGAGCAGTTCTGTGATGCGGATGTTGTGGAGGATTTACTCCATATCCAACAACAAAACTTCTTCCGGTACTTCCAAGTGCGTAATCAATCTGACTCTTGAGGAAATCCTTATACACCGATACTTTAGATGGTGTACAGCCTTGCCAATCTGCATAAACACCTGCTAAAAATGCCTGAGTAGTTGCATGTCTTAATGAACCCCATTGGAATAACCAAGCCAAACCCTTTGGTGTATAAGAAACACGTGTACCGTTAACACCAGTTGTCCAGAAGTCAAGGTTCATTTCTATACTATCCTTATATAACTGCTTGTTTGTAAGTCTTGCAAGGAGAAGTTCAGCGCCATAATGTACATCATCCCAGCACTGTCCCCACTTATAAGAAATAATATCTGTCTGTTGTTCTTTGCCCCAATTCGGTACATAAGATTCTGCTTTGTCCAGATATGTACTGTCATTTGTTGCAAGGTATAACCATACTGCAGCCCATGAAAGATCATCATAAAATCCACCTGAGCTGTAGAAGCCTGAAGCAGCTGTATAGCCGGCATCACTCTTCGCTTTGTCAGCCATATCAAACAGGTTCTTTGCATGACTTATGCATTTTTGTGCATAAGTTGGATCACTGTCTTTAAAAACTACTGCTGCAGATGCCAGAGCTGCTGCAGTCGAACCACATACTGCAGAACCCGGATGAGTAGCATCAACTTTGAAAGACGGTCTTTCCATTTGCATTACTTCCGCAGGACCCCACCAAGAGTGGTCCTTGCCTCCGTCTCCTACCTGGTAATAATAAACATCAGCTGTCGGATTACATTTAATAAAGTAATCATTAGCCCATTTGATATCATCCATTATATATTTGGTCTGTCCGCTTTTATCATAGGCATCTTTATCCTCATATAAAGACCATGCAAGCATTGCAGCGGTGTATGACATAGGTAAGTTAAACTTAACATGATCACCTGCATCGTACCATCCACCTGTAAGATCAACTCCTACATCAGAACCGTCTTTCATACCGGAATCATCTCTCCAGTTGTCACGCTTATCAGCCGGAAGGTCACCTGAACGTTGGAATTCGTAAAACATTATTGATTTCTGCAGTGCTTCTCCATAATTATATGTTCCTGCAGCATATGTGTTTGTTTGAGGTATAAACGATACCAAAGAAGACAAAACCGAAATCGATAATGCAACACCAATAGCTTTTGTCCATTTTCTTTTAGTCTTAAGCAATTTGCAATCACTCCCTAAAATTAAAATTTGACATATTTCCTTTAAAATAGCTTAATTCTATTTAAGCAGTTTAACTTTTAGCTGAGCAAAATCAATGGCATCAATATTACCGTCACTGTTCATATCAGCATTTGTTAAATTAATATTAGAAGTTGTTTGAGTCAAAATAGCTTTCTTCAGCGCAGCAATATCAAGTGCATCTATAGCACCATCATTATTAACATCGCCTTTTAAACCTGGTTGTGGTTGAGAACTGTAGTTATATAGATTTGGGAAGTTACCTGTAGTATATAGAAGAGCCATCATTCTTAATGTATTACCGAAATAGATATAGTTACCTTGATCTTTTACTTTAACACATTCATTATAAATGTTCTTTGCATATGTAGTGTCAGTACCTGTCATTGCTGCAGCAGCAGCACAGCTGACAAAAGTAGCTGTATGATTTGCACTTATCTGACTTCCTGATATTGTGTAGCCATCTTTTATGTTAGCATACCCAATATTCTTAAAGAAGTTTGAGATAGCGTCGCAATTTGTTTTAGCTTTTGCAGTCCCGTACCAACTGTAATCAATAGCTGTTCTCCACTGATAACGGATTGCGTCATAATAGAAATCAAAACCTTGTCCAGAAGCTTGGGTACCATTTGCCGTACACCAATCAGGAACAAGTCCGGTATTGCTGTTTCTTGCTTTATCAGCTATTTCATAACATTTATTTGCTACATTAATCCACCCGGAATTACCTGTAAAATCAGCAAAGATTCTATACCATGCTGGAGCAAAATATGATGGATTTGTAACATCTGATCCTCCCCACACATCTCCTGGCTTTATTACATATGTACCCGGTTCTACCATTTTATTGTATATGTTACTTATGTAAGTTTTAGCTTCAGACTGGTAATTGAATCCGCCGCTTGTTCCCCACTTTTTGTAAGCAAACACAAGGGATACTGCAATATCTTCGTCTGCATCTGTAGCAGCACCAACACTGTCTTTTCCCATTATATTTCCGCTGGAATCAATATGCCATGACATAAGTCCATTCGTATTTAAAAATAATTTAACATAGTGATACAAGTCGTCAAATAATTGTTGTTCTCCAAAGTAAACTGCAAGTAGCATCCCGTATCCAAGACCTTCTGAAACAGTATCATAGCTTGTAGATGCGTCTCTCTGAACCCTACGGTATCCCTTTGCCCCGTTTGATGTAATATGTGCACTTTTCCACTGTTCCCATTCACTTCGAACTAAACTATCTGCACTTGATTGACTATCCGCCAGGCAACTGTAAGCTCCATTTGGATATTTTGCGTCATATGGGAAAGGAATTTGATCAGCTGCACTTGAAACGATAGCAGTTGTGATTATTGAAACACTGAATATAGCCACCATCACAAGTGATTTAATCCTTTTTAAGCTTGAACTTTTGATCATGTTCTTACCTTAATCCTTTATTTATTTTCTTTGTAACTCATAAGCCCGGACGGTACAAGAATGAATAGTTTAATCACATCAAATACCGTCCGGACTTTAAGGTTACATATGCGTTATAGCATTAATCAAATACTATTGATTAGACAAAAGTGCTTTCTTTAAAAGAGCATAGTCAATAGCGTCAATTGCACCATCTTTATTCATATCTGCATTTGTAGTATTTATTGTAGTACTACTGTTTAACAGATATTTTTTAAGTAAAGCGAGGTCAAGAGCGTCTACAGTTTTGTCATCGTTTACATCTCCCAGAAGTTCTCCACCTGGAAAGAGTACTGCATAAACACCATTTGCAACAGCAAATTCACTCTGAGCCCAGAAACGGTGTAATCTCTGTGTAGGAACCTGTCCTGCCTGTAATGCAGCAACCATTGTCTGCCATTCAGGATCCTGCTTGTACTTAGAACGAATGTCTATAAACTTGATACCAGGTTTGATTACGTCGCCGTTAGGCATTGTTCCAGTCCAACCAGCTGGTACATAAACTTCCTGGTCAAGGAATCTGTGGTAATCATTACGTTGTTCAACAGCTGATATACCCTTTGAATCACTGTAGTTAGTCCACATTGCATCAAGAAGCTTCTTAGCATTATTAATAGAAGTCTGATCGCCTGATGCCTTACCGTAGTAAGCCAATGTATTTGCAAGTGAAGATGCACAACCAAGGTCAGTACCGTAGTTAACAACGTTAACATGAAGGTTTGCATTTCCAGTATATCCTTGTGCTGGATCCCAAGTATCTGGCTGTCCATCCCAATCAATTGTGCTAGGAATCTGGAATGTTCCGTCAGCATTGAACTTGATTTCACTGTTAGCCCATTTTGCCCATTTGTCTAAGAGTTTCTTAGCTCTAGCATCGCCAGTCTTATAGTACAATTCAGCTACACGCTGCATTGACCATACCTGCATACCAAACCAAGTGTTACTGCCTGGATCAGCATATACAGGGTTTTCTACATAGCCCATTCCGTAGAATGTTGAAGTACCTGTAGGAAGTGCTTCATAACGTCCATTCCATGAATTTGTAGCTCCACCGGCAATAGCACCTTCTGATGACTGCAACCACTGATAGAATTCAAGCTGTCTGTCCAAACTCTTTGCCCAGTCTGTTGCACCATTTGATGACTTAGGCTTTAAGTCTGCATCTGTTGAAAGTGCCCAAGCTGCAAATGGATTCTGGTAACCGAAATGGTTATGACTGCTACCGATTATCCAAGACCAGTTGGCTTCAACTCCACCACCCCATGCATAGTACCATGAAAGCAGATAAGTTGCTGCATCATATCCGGTACCAGCCTGAGAAGATTGTCCGATCTTTCTGAAATACTTATCAAAGAATGAATAACGGAGATAATCACCCATCTTTGATGCCTTACCTACATCTGTGCTTACGCTCTTACCTTGTTCCTTTGCCCACTGGTTAGCCCAGTAAGTTGCTTGAATCGCACGAGCATCTGCATCAGGAGCATTTGTGTACTTAAATTGTTTTGAATATGAACTGTCACCGGTAAAGAGATCAAGGAATCCGTTCTTTCCACCAAATTTCATTGCATCCCAACATGGTTGAGGTATGGTTTCCCAAGTGGACTCCTGCTCACCTCTTTGGAAGGTATTGATATATGATGGCTTTGATGTTCCATCTCCTCTTTGTCCAAATCCGTACCAGTTATCAACGTCAAGTATCCAGTGCATTCCATACAGCATGCTTGTTCCGTATGCTGAAGTCAATTGTGAATTAATTGGATCTTTACCAACAGGTTGGCTAGAATCCAACTTAGCTGGATATTTGCTTGGATCTTGGAATTCAGGAGCATATGTAGCAGGCTTGCTAGGATCATACTTGCTCATACTTGCATTAGGCTGATCCTGTTCTGATGGGATCAAATACTTTTCAGCAGTTGTCCATGCAGTATCAAAACCTGTAAAGTCACCGGAAAATCTTCCGTGCATTGCTTCCAACCACATATAGTAGGACATAGCTTCACTTGTGGTAACATGTCCATAGTCAGGAGCTTCAACCATCAGTGTTTCTACTGAGTGATAAGGAATTCCCTGCGCGCTGAAATATCCGTTTGAAGTGTTTTTAATCTTGCTATACATGGATTCAAAACGATCCTTGTACACTGAGTTTACAGGGCTTGCTGCTGCATTTATGCTTACTGTCATTACTGATAATGACATTGCAGCCGCAACTGCAACTGCTCCTACTCGTTTAAAATTCTTACTCATTTTACACCTTCCTTATTATTTGAATTTTATGGCAGTAAACTGCCATAAGTTTTTAAAACCCCATACTTTATGGCCTTTCAGCCATAAAGTATGGAAAATTTAAATTCAATAATTAATTAAGTTTTGCACTTCCGTTTGTAAATGTGATATCAGTGATTTTTGCCATGTTACCATTACCGAATGCTCCACCTGTTTTAAAAGCGATTGGAGTTGTTGTGCTTGAAGTACCTAATACTTTGAAAGTAAGGTTAGCGATTACTCCATCACTTGCTATAGGTTGATCAGTTATAGTGTTATCAAGGAAAAGTATACTGATAGTACCAGTTGTTGCGTTGATGCTGCTTGAGAAGTTAACAGCAGAATTTGTTACTATTGAACCAGCAGTTGCTGATACAGCCTGCAACAATGTAGGATCGTATGTAAGATAGAAATTACATGTTCCTACATTACCTGATTTAACAACATTGCTCAGGGTTACAGGTACTGTTATAGTATCACCAGTTTTTCCTGATGCTGTAGCAATCTGTACGCCAAGTCCTGTAGGAATAGGTGTAGAATCAGTGATTGATACAGTCAGAACTGGATTATTTGTAACACCAAAATCAAATGTGAGTGTCTTTGAACCAAGTGCAAGAGTACTCAAGTAGCTTGGTAAGATTGTTACAACATTATTTGATACTGTGTAGTCAGTACCTGATGTCAAACCTGTGATACCTTTGAAAGTATTACCGTTTGGTGTAAGAGTTACACTTACATTTGCAGGAACATACTTATCAAAAGATGCAGTTGTAGGAGTGATAGTTGGATCTTGTGGAATAGGATCTCCAACATCTACAGTAACACTACCGTTTGTCTTAGTAACAGTACCTATCTTTGTCATATTACCGTCACCGAAAGCTCCGCCATCTTTGAATGCTACAGGAGTAGTAACCTTTGATGTAGTGCTCTTTAATTTGAATGTAATTGTAGCAAATGTTCCATCAGTCTTGATTAATTGGTCAGTAATTGTATTGTCCAAGAACAAGAAGCTGATTGTACCACTACTGATGCTGCTTGAGAAGTTAACAGCAGAATTTGTTACTATTGAACCAGGTGTTACTGATGTTGCTTCCAACAGGCTTGCGTCATATGTAACATAGAAGTTACAAGTTCCTACATTACCTGCAGTTGCTACATTTGCAAAAGTTACAGGTACTGTTACAGTGTCTCCAGCTTTTCCTGAAGCTGTTCCGATTGCTACCTTAAGTTCCTTTGAAGTAGTATCAACAATTGTTAATGCCAAAGTAGGATTGTTTGTTACACCAAAATCAAATGTGAGTGTCTTTGAACCAACTGCTAGAGTGCTCAAATAGCTCTTTGAGATTGTTACAACATTGTTTGATACTGTATAGTTAGTACTTGCCAAGGTTGTACCATCAACGGTGATACCTTTTAATGTATATCCGTTAGGTGTAAGTGTAACATTTACATCTGCTTGAGCATTCTTATCAAAAGTTGCAGTTGCAGGTGTAATAGTTGGGTCTGGATTTCCAATACCGATAACAACACTACCTGGAGTCTTAGTAACTGTAGCTATCTTTGTCATAGTTCCGTCACCGAAAGCTCCACCATCTTTAAATGTTATTGGTGTAGTTGTTTTAGCTGTTACAGTCTTTAATTTGAATGTGATATTTGCAAACACACCGTCTGCAGTTATCAATTCATCAGTAATTGTGTTATCCAAGAACAGGAAGCTGATTGTTCCGTTGCTTGCACTGCTTGAGAAGTTAACTGCTGAATTCTTAACTATTGGACCTGCAGCTACTGATACTACATCCAACAGAGTTGCATCATATGCAAGATAGAAGTTACAAGTACCTACATTACCTGCAGTTGCTACATTTGCAAATGTAACAGGTACTGTTACTGTATCGCCAGCTACACCTGAAGCTGTTCCTACTGCTACTTTAAGTTCCTTTGAAGTTGTATCAATAATTGTTAATGCCAAAGTAGGATTGTTTGTTACACCAAAATCAAATGTGAGTGTCTTTGAACCAACTGCTAGAGTGCTCAAATAGCTCTTTGAGATTGTTACAACATTGTTTGATACTGTGTAGTTAGTACTTGCCAAGGCTGTACCATCAACGGTGATACCTTTGAATGTATTTCCGTTTGGTGTAAGAGTTACACTTACATCTGCTTGAGCATTCTTATCAAAAGTTGCAGTTGTAGGTGTAATAGTTGGACCTGGATTACCAATATCAATAGTTACACTACCATTTGTCTTAGTAACTGAAGCTATCTTTGTCATAGTACCGTCACCAAAAGCTCCACCATCTTTAAATGTTATTGGAGTTGTAGTTTTAGTTGATACGGTCTTTAATTTGAATGTGATATTTGCAAACACACCGTCTGCAGTTATCAATTCATCAGTAATTGTGTTATCCAAGAACAGGAAGCTGATTGATCCATTACTTGCACTGCTTGAGAAGTTAACTGCTGCATTCTTAACTATTGGACCTGCAGCTACTGATACAACATCTAACAGGGTTGCATCATATGCAAGATAGAAATTACATGTTCCTACATTGTTTACTTTTGCTACATCAGCAAATGTAACAGGAACTGTTACTGTATCTCCAACGATACCTGAAGCTGTTCCTACTGTTACTTTAAGATCATTTTTTGGACCATCGATAACAACACTACCGTTAGTCTTAGTAACTGCAGTTATCTTTGCCATAGTACCGTCACCGAAAGCTCCTCCGTCTTTGAAGGTGATTGGTGTTGTTGTACCTAATGGAGCAGTACTCTTGATCTTAAATGTGATATTTGCAAACACACCATCTGAAGTAATCAATTCGTCTGTAATTGTGTTATCCAAGAACAGGAAGCTGATTGTTCCATTGCTTGCACTGCTTGAGAAGTTAACTGCCGCATTCTTAACTATCGGACCTGCAGCTACTGAAACTACATCCAACAGAGTTGCATCATATCCAAGATAGAAATTACATGTTCCTACATTGTTCATTTTTGCTACATCAGCAAAAGTAACAGGAACTGTTACAGTATCGCCAGGAGCACCAGTAGCTGTTCCTACTGTAACCTTAAGAGAATCGCCGTTTGGTAAAACAGTAATAGTTAATGTAGGATTTTTTGAACCTACACCAAAATCAAAAGTAAGAGTTTTTGTACTATTTGCTGGAAGTGTATTCAAATAGCTTGCCAATATTGTTACTTCATTTGTTCCTTTTGTATATTGGCTGCTCTGCAACTCAGTAATTCCATTGAAAGTATTACCGTTTGGTGTAAGAGCTATTTTAGTGTCTGCAAATTGTCCTGCTTTTGCAGAAATAGAAGTAGGATTGATTGTAGGATCTTGTGTGCCACCGCCGTCAGGAATTGAACCATAAGCAAGAGTTCCACCTACGAAAGCAGCAACTTTCTGCCAATCCATGTATGAACCAGCTGCAGTATATGACCAGTCATTTGATTGATCAAAATTAGTCCAGTCATTTCTTGCAAATCTGGTTTGAACCTCTATGGATCCTCCAGCTGGAAGACTTCCTGCATCACTACTCAAAGAAACTTCAAGATAGTGATCTGCAGTTGTAACAGCAGGGCTTTGTACTTTAAATGCTCCGGTTACCTTTGAAGTAACATCCATATAGTTGCTACCATTCATATAACCTGCATGGTCACACCAGAATGTTAAAGGCTTGTCTTCATCCTGAGTGTAATAATATCTAAGTTTCAAATCTGCCAAGTTGATTGGTGCACCAGTTGTGTTTGTAACTTTAAATTTAGCGTATATGGAATTTGATGATGTCGCTGAATTGCCATTATTAAATTGAACTGATACGACACCACTTCCTGCTGCAAAAGCTGTAAGCTGAGCTCCTAATAATGTCACCAACATTGTTAGTGCTAACAAAAATGCTAAAGACTTTTTACGCATTTGTAAACCTCCTATTTTTTATTTTACATGAAAACCATCTGGCCTTTTGACTATAGGTTTTATCACCAATATTCAGCTACTTATCAGTTTAAGGCAGTTATAATAAAAGGTACTTTTTTAAAAAAGATGCTTTTAAACCGCCTTACTCAAAAATGTTTCATTTTTAGGCACACCGATATAACTGAATAAATATTTTCACCTCCTTAATCTTTATTGGCTAAGTGGTTTTTCATAATTTAAATTAATTCAGAAATACTTCAACTGTTTATAAAAATCTCAAAACATAACCGCATTATCGTAGTTATCTATTACGATACGATTACGATTATTTTTATAATTTTTATAATCACTTTTTATTAGATTTTTAAATAACGATAACTTTTTCTGAAAAGAAGGTACTATTCTGTCATAATGCTTACATCCAAGTATTGCTAAATGGTTCGTAGACGTAATTTAAAATAAGATATAGTGATAGTTAGAAAGAATATAACTTAGAGAATTAATACTTATAAAAGCGAATCTTATAGATATTTGAAATGAATATGTTTAAGCCGTTTACCTTAGGTGCTTACCATTATCAAATTTTATCCTTTTTTTGTTTTAATAAATAATAATACATTACCCCTTTAAACGCTTTTTTTCATATTTTTCGTATAGCCATAAATGCCTCAAATTCATATTACCATTTATGTAATTAAATGACAAGTACTTTTTTAACATTTTTTCAACAGGATTTTTGGTAATTTTTTATAAAGTCTACTCTTTCCTTTTTCTATTTTTTGTGCTATTTTTCTTCAATCGATAACATAAATATTATTTAATTTATGTTAATTCTAGTTATATTTTGTAAAATTATAGAAATAAATTTTACAAAAATTATATTTATGTAACGTTAAGATTTGCTAAAGTATCTGATAGGTTGATATGAATTGGCTTAAATAAACTATAAATTTTGATTTTTTTGTCGTTTTTAATAAGTTTTACATGTAATTACGTCCTTACAGGATATCAACATAATTAATTTATTAGCTTTTTTGTTTTTAGTATAACATAAATAATTACTAAAAACACAAATAAAGTTATACTTCCTATTAGCCCTGATATCTGTCCTGGATATAAAGGCGACGTGGCGAATACAATTACTATAAATGTTACCGCTATAAAATTTATTAATGGCCATCCAGGTACTTTATATTTTAGTCTGTCAGGATTTTCTTTTAATGTCTTCCTTCTATAGAAATAGTGTGTAATTGAAATTGTAAGCCAGTTAACAAGTGCAGTAAACCCGCTGGCCGTAGCCAGAATTTCAAACACCTTTGATGGTACTATATATGAAATAATAGCAGTCAAAAGTAGAACAACACTACTGAGTCCAAGTGCGTAAACAGGAACACCGTTTTTATTTTTGATTAAAAATTTCTTGGGAGCCTGTTTCCCCAGACTTAGCGAATTCAACATTCTTGAAGCACTATACATTGATGAGTTAAGTCCTGATAGTGCGGCTGTCAATACAACGAAGTTTAAAATATCACTACCAAAAGGCACCCCTGCCCTGTTTAAAATTTCGACAAAAGGACTTTCTGAAGTTGAAAATGCCTTCCAAGGCATTAAACATATAATAAAAAGTATTGAAAGCGTATAGAGAACTATTACTGTAATGGTTATTGTATAAATAGCAGGAGGTGCATCCTTTTCAGGATTTTCTGATTCGGCAATTGCAATACCTATGATACCTGTACCTGTCAAGGAAAACATTACCATAATCATAGATGCAAAAATGCCCCTAAATCCATTTGGCATAAAACTGTTGACTGAATGAAAAACAGGGAGTGGCTTAATGCCGCTAAAGGATGTTATACCAACTATAGTAGTAAAACCAAATACAATAAAAACAATAAGAGATATAACTTTAACCGAAGCAAGAAAACTCTCAACTATACTCAACCCTCTGGCGTCTTTTAGATTTATTACGGTCATTATTAATGCATAAAAAACACAAAATACCCATAGTGGAATACCTGGAAACCACAAACCTGTAAAAATTGCCGCAGCAGCGACTTCACTGGCCATTCCAAGAACACCGCTAAACCAAAACATCCAACCATTTACAAACCCTATCCATGGCCCGAATATTTCTGATGCATGAACTCTGAATGAACCCGGGGCAGGATTAATAATAGTCATTTCGGTTATAAACATTACTTCCATTACCATAATAATACCACCAAAAATGTAGGCTAGAATTGCTGCAGGGCCAGTAGTTGAAATTACTGTTCCGCTACCGAGAAATATGCCTGAACCGATTATATTCCCAAGTGCCATTATTATGAGATGGTTTCTGTTAAACCCTTTTTTTATAGATTTACTGCCCAATTAAATTCTCCTTGTTTAATATATTTATTCCTTCTATAGAATAGGATAATCAGTATTAAACCGATTATCCTATTCTAGGTTATCCTATATCAAGTTTTCTCTTTAAATGTTGTGCAGCATGTCTCATCACTTATACTGGCTTTGGCTCCATCCATTGGGTTAACTTCAAGTGCATTGGCATAGCACATTTGAGCTTCATTATAGGCACAGTTTGTGACGCCACACTTAACTTTCATACAAGGTGCATTCATTCACAATCACCTCCCAGTATTATTTTGTTTAATGCTGTACTAAGAGATATTATTTTCACATTATAAATAATTAAACTAAGGAATTTTTAACATTTTTAAAATTACTCGTTATCTGTACTTACACTTTTTTTAGACTTTCTTACTTTGTAAATGATAAATCCTGCTATAATAAAGAAAGCTAAAACAACTACGGAAAGAATATTAAAGTATGATAGAAATCTGTTCACCGCTGATATATTATTACCTATAAGACGTCCTATAACCATATATATAACCTGCTGTAATAATATTGAGATAAATATATATGAAAAATATACTCTCTTTTTAACTCGGAAAACTCCTGAAAATAAAACCATTAAAGTGCTTGTCCCTGGTATGAATTTACTTAGTATTAGTCCATATTTACCATATTTATGAAATACCTTTTCGGAACGCTTAATATGTTTTTCGTCAATATATTTTAATACTAACTTATACCTTAAAACTTCATTACCCTTTTTATACCCGAACCAATAAACAAGAATTGACCCAACAATGCTCCCCATTATTGAATTAATTAATACCGGTGCAAAATAGAATTGCCCTCCTAATGTTGTCAGATATCCTTCAAATACAATGATAACATCTGAAGGAAATGGCGGAAAAATCAACTGAAGTATTCCAGTCAAAAAGAAAAATAAATATGTAACTATAACATTGTTATTAATTACATGATGTATCAAATTAAATATAAAATTTTGCATTATTCTTAGGAGCCTCCTTGGTAAACATATATCTATTATACCCAATAACTCATAGTTTGTCTGAAAAAGACAAAAAGCTCATTGCACATGACTTGTGAATGAGCTTTTGCAATTTTAATTTTTCATTTTATTTTTGTAATTCGTCTTTCCCTGCGTAACTCTCTACATAATCGTAAATCTTTTTTGATAATGTAGCTTCATTCTTACAGGCTGTTCCAAAATCCACATTATCCGTCATAATCGAAAGTACATATGGATGGGATGCAAATATTATGCCTACATCATTGGCAGTTTTTACCTGATTACCTATTTTATGAGCAACTTTTACACCTGTAAGCTGTGCATCGATTCTGTCATGCCAATCTGTATTTTCAAGGTTATTTATAAGTTCTCCATAAACATCCTGATTTTTAAGATAGTGTTTGTACAAATCCTGTGCTACCAATGCCATATCGTATGGACATGAGCGATGGTGATTATCATAGTAGACCTTTCCACCAAGATCAACCAGGTATTGACGGACATTTTGAATATCCAGAAGCCTGATTAACATATTGACACCGCAATTATCACTCTTTGTTATTGCCAACTTTGATGTTTCACGAACGGTATACTGGGTTCCGAAAGCAGATTTCTGTATTATTCCAGTACCCGTTTCAAGGTCTTCTTTCTGATAAGTAAGCATATCGTCCAACTTAACTTTTCCTGCCTCAATATTTTTATATAAAAGAACATTTATAGGAAGCTTCGAAGTACTTGCCGCTATATATCTGTCGGTATCGTTAACATTGACCATCTCACCAGTAGCCAGATCAATAAATGTGACTCCGTACTTTCCGGATAGACCTGCGGTATAGTTAGTTATTAAATTTTTTAATCCATCCATGTTGCCACTTTTTTTAACAGATCCTATATTAGGAAGAAAGCCGTGATCCTTTGTATTGATTCCGTTTAGTGTGGTGTCCGAAGTTGATGATGCCGTTGTTGCTGCAGTGGAATCAGAAGGTGTTGGTGTAGTTGCGGATACACTTGTTTGTGCAGCAGCAGACTTTGATGAATCCGTGGGAGAAGTAGCCGCTGTTTCACCCTTATTCATGAACAGGTAAGCTGCCATTGCTATAGCTATTATTCCTAACACCCCTATAGTAGTAATAAGAGCACGCCTTCTTTTATACTTTTTTTCGTTTTTAAAGTAGTAAGAACTCATTTTCATCCTCCGTATAATATTACATATGCTTATACCATTATAGTAGAATTAATGTAATCTGTAAAATATATCTGTTACTTACTATTTTCAAATAATAATCTGCAGTTATCAGCCCTGTATTTAGATATTATATATTCAACTGGTTGACCGCTTTTTGAAAACAGTGTATTCTGAAGTTTAATAAGTGGCTGACCGGGCTGAACTCTAAGAAGAGGCGAATCATTTTGGTCTGCAAACACTATCTCCAGTATACTCCTACTCTTATCAGGGATTAAAGGGTATTTTCCCCTTAAAATATCTATTGAAGATTTTCCTTCCTTTAGCTGGGAAATAATATCAGGAAAAAGACTTAGGGATATGTATGACTTATTGAGAGAATAGACTTCATTTCTCTGATTATTTATAAATGACAAATAGGTTATTTCTGCAACTGCCATACTTGAATTAAAGTTAAATATTTCATTAAGCTGACCTATTGACGAACTTTCTATTTCTTTCAAGTCAATAATATTTTTCTCAGCAGGAGTCTGGCAGTCAAGTATTGAATCTGTAAACCCGCTGTAATCTTTAATATCAATTACATTTTTTCTGCCATAAACAAATGTTCCCTTTCCCTTTTCCTTATAAAGATAACCGCTGTTTGTTAGCTCACTGACAGCCTGTCTCACAGTAGGCCTGCTTATGTCATACATCTGGCACAAGTCCTGTTCAGAAGGTATTTGGGAATTTGCAGGAAATTCATTGTTTTCTATTTTTTTAATTATTAAATCTTTTAATTGCAAATAAAGCGGTACGCTGCTAAATTTATTTATCATTGAATCACTCCCGGAATATGATAAAAGATAGGATGATGTATAGACATCCTATCTTTATAATTATAACAACATAATGTTAAACTTCAATACAAATATTTTAAACTTTCAAATCAACCTGAATATCAGCTAAGTGTTCTTTACTTAGTATCGGGGTAACTTCATTAGCTATGAATTCAACAACCTGCTCTGGACTTCTTCCTATATAGTTCTTTGGCTCCAACACTGAATTCAGTTCTTCGAGAGTCATTCCAAAACGTGCGTCTTCTGCAATCCTTTCGATGAGATCGTTTTTCTCACCATCAACTTTGACACGCTTGCCGGCTTCCATTGAATGAGTTCTTATCAATTCATGAAGTTCTTGTCTGTCTCCCCCACGCTTAACGGCTTCCATCATTATATTCTCAGTAGCCATAAAAGGAAGTTCATCCATAACGTGCTTTGTAATTACCTTTGGATATACTACCAACCCGCTTGCTACATTAATATATAAGTTAAGTATTGCATCTATTGCAAGAAAAGCTTCCGGTACGGAAATTCTTTTGTTTGCGGAGTCATCAAGTGTTCTTTCAAACCACTGTGTAGACGCTGTAATAGCCGGATTTAAAGCATCAACTATAACATATCTTGCAAGGGAAGAAATTCTCTCACATCTCATAGGATTACGTTTGTATGCCATTGCTGATGAACCTATCTGCTTCTCTTCAAAAGGTTCCTCTATTTCCTTCATACTCTGTAACAGCCTCATATCATTACTGAATTTGTAAGCACTTTGTGCAATTGCGCTTAATACACCAAGAACTCGGCTGTCAAGCTTTCTTGGGTAAGTCTGTCCTGAAACGGCAAATACATTTTTAAAGCCCATCTTTTCAGCGATTAATTTTTCAGCTTTCTTAACTTTTTCATGGTCTCCGTCAAATAGATTCAAAAAGCTTGCCTGCGTACCAGTTGTACCCTTTGAGCCAAGGAGTTTCATATTATCTATTACATGCTCCAAATCTTCCATGTCCATCAGAAGTTCTTGAATCCACAAGGTCGCTCTTTTACCTACTGTAACCAACTGTGCAGGTTGGTAGTGAGTGAAACCTAAAGTCGGCAGATCCTTATATTCTATTGCAAAGTCAGAAAGCTTCTTAATAAGTATGAGCATTTTACTTTTTACAAGTTTCAATGCTTCATTCATTACAATAATATCAGTATTATCTCCTACATAGCAGGATGTTGCTCCAAGATGAATTATAGGCTTTGCGTCGGGACAAAGCTCACCAAAAGCATGAACATGAGACATAACATCATGTCTGAACTCTTTCTCATACTTTTCGGCAACTTCATAATTAATGTTATCCTGATTTTTCTTCATTTGCTCAATTTGAGCATCGGTTATATTCAATCCCAGTTCCTTTTCTGCTTCTGCCAGTGCAATCCAGAGTTTTCTCCAGGTAGTAAATTTCATATCTGGTGAAAAAATTTGCTGCATTTCACTACTTGCATATCTTGCATTAAAAGGACTTTCATAAACGTTTTTCATTCAACAATCCCCCAACTAACAAAATATTTAATTTAATCATATCTCATGTCACTCAAATATTATACAACATATACCGAATATTTGCATCAATAAATTTAAAAATGTTCGGATTTGAAAGTTGCAAAAAAAAGTGCGGGATTCTATCCCGCTTTAGACATTTATGAATACGAGATTGTAATTGACATTACAATTCTAACTCATGGATTATTATAGCTTGAAAAATGTGCCTGTTCAAGCTATTTATAAAATAATTATTTATTTAATAGTTTAGTAGCACTTACAAGCTGAACACATATTGCCAAAACTTCTATTGCCTTCTTCAATTCCTCAACCGGAGGCATTGTTGGAGCTATTCTCAAGTTCCTGTCCCTAGGGTCATTGCCATATGGGAATGTAGCACCTGCTTTAGTTAATGCCACACCTGCTTCACCTGCAAGCTTAGCAACTTCTTTTGCACAATTGTCCATAGTATTGAGGCTGACAAAGTATCCGCCGTTTGGCTTATTCCAGGAAGCAATGTCCTTTCCGCCAAGTTCTTCATCTAAAATTTCAAGAACTGTATTGAATTTGGGTTTCAATATGTCGGCATGCTTTTTCATATGAGTATTGATACCCTCAAGATTTTTAAAGTACTTTGCATGTCTTAATTGATTTATCTTATCGTGTCCTATTGTTTGTATAGTAAGACTCTTTTTGATTCCTTTTAAATTTTCAGTACTTGTTGCCATTACCGCAACCCCTGCACCCGGGAAGCTTATCTTTGATGTTGAACTGAAAATATATACCATATTCTCATTTCCTGCATCCTTGCATGCTTTAAGTATATTCTTCAATTTGTCAGGATTTTCTGACAGATGATGTACGCAATAAGCATTATCCCAGAATATTCTGAAATCCTTTGCCTTTGGTTTCAGGTTTGCAAATCTGTTAACAACCTCGTCAGTATATGTGATTCCGTCAGGATTGCTATATTTTGGAACACACCATATACCTTTTATACTTTCGTCTTCAGAAACAAGTTTTTCAACGGTATCCATATCAGGTCCGTCATGTTTCATATCTATGGTAATCATTTCTATTCCAAATAATTCACATATAGCAAAATGTCTGTCATATCCCGGACTAGGACAAAGGAATTTTACACTGTCCAGCTTTGACCATGGAGTACTTCCCAAAATACCCAGTGACATAGCTCTTGCAATAGTATCATACATTAAATTCAGACTGGAATTACCTCCAACCATAATTTCATCTGTACCTACTTCCAGCATTTCAGCAAAAAGTGCTTTTGCTTCCGAAATACCGTCGAGAACCCCATAATTGAAGCAATCTGTGCCATCTGCAGCCTTTCTGAGTTCTTTGGCAGGTATATCAAGTATATCCATGCTTATATCAAGCTGTTCAGCACAGGGCTTGCCTCTGGTCATATCGAGTTTAAGATTCTGTGCTTTAAATTCATTATATCTTTTTTCTAATATTTCAATTTCATTTTTTAATTCTTCTTTGGATAAATCTTTATAGCTCTTCATAATTATCTCCTCCGATTGCCATTTTGACCTGTAACAAACATATATCAATTTTAATACATATTATTAATATTTGCAAGTTTTATGTTCTTACCAATTCAAAAAATACAACCTCTAATATTTTTTAAAAGACTTTTTCTAGTAATTATGCAGGAATCCGAAAAACAAACTGCAGTTAGTTTTCAAAATGGCTTTTTGTGTTGAAATATAGCAATAAAAGGGATTATAGCATCTCTTTAATTTAAGATGATATATAGTCACAAATACAGATATTGCATATTTTTTGTTAATTGACATTACTACGTGTACTTTGTATAATAATTAACATATTAAAACGTTATGTAAACTAAATAAGACATAAGTTCATGTTAGGTTATCTTACATAGGTGCCAGCGTAACCGTGCCTTAATTTTTTTGGCTGAACCAGCTGGAAACAGAAGTATTTTAAGTAACCTTCCATCTTATTTCTAAAAAAAGGAAGCCTATAAGGCTTCCACATCAGACATGAATGCCTTCAAAGGCATTTTCAAAAATAATGATATAAGCCGCTAATACTCCCCTTCCTAATTAGTTGAGATTAGCGGCTTGTAAATTATATTTTACTTAACAACCGTCTTTATCACTCTTAAAAAATTTTCTCCTGCAATTTTATTTATAAGTGATTCACTATAATTCAATTTCAACAGTTCGTTGATTAAATCCGGGAAGTACTGTACTCCTTCAAGTCCTACTGGCGTTTTATCTATTCCGTCAAAATCAGATCCAAGTCCAAGAGTATCCTCACCTGTAAGTCCTACAATATGCTCAATATGAGATATGACGTGTTTCATTTCAGCTTTCCCATCATTGATTACGAAAAATGGGTATAAATTTATACCTGTTACCCCTCCGTTTTTTTTCAATGCAAGAAGCTGTTCGTCTGTTAAATTTCTACTGTGCCTGCAAATCTTTTTAGCATTGGAATGGGAAGCTATTATCGGTGCCGACGAAAGATGTATTACATCCCAAAAACCTGCCTCTGACAGATGGGATACATCAACCATCATTCCCAGTCTGTTCATTTCAGCAACTACCTCTCTGCCAAAGGGTGTAAGACCTCCATTTGTTACAGAGTCAGCTACACCATCAGCAATCTGGTTTCTAAAGTTCCAAGTAAGCGTTATTGCCCTTACACCCAGTTGGTAAAGTATACGCAATACAGATAAGCTTCCCTCAAGAGCTTCCCCGCCCTCAATGGTTAGAACGGCAGCTACTTTACCACTATTTATTGCATTTACTATATCGTTGTAATTACGACATAACATTATATCGTTCTTATTAATTTCAATTTCTCTGTAAAGTTTGTCAATAATATCAAGTGTCCGCCTCAAAGCCCCCATTTTTGCCTGTTCAGGAGAAATAAATGCTGCAAAGAACTGAACGAAGCTATCATACTTTTTTAATCTGTCTATATCAATATGACCGGTATTACTTTTCAGGGTTCCTCCTGTTTTCATTATAGTTGTAATGGTATCACAATGTGCATCAACAAAAGTCATGCTGTCATCTCCATTTTAATGATTTAAATTCTCGCTTAATTAAAAGGCGTCTTTTATAAGGTTTATACTTTTTACGTTATTTGAACTTCCCATTGATTTATCCATTAATATTTCAATAACATCAAATCTAACCTTGGTATCCATTTTTCTTGTGTTTGTCAGGTAGATAGTTGCTATTTGACGAATCTTCTGCTGTTTAGTTCTAGTAACTGCTTCCCCTGGTGTTCCGAATGTACTTGTTCTTCTGGTTTTAACCTCTATAAAACAAGTGTATTCCGTTTCATTGGCAATTATATCTATTTCTCCTAAACGTCCTACTCTGTAATTTGTTTTCAGAATAGTGTATCCGTTTCTTTGAAGAAATTCGGCTGCTTCCTTTTCACCGGCGGCTCCAATTTGCCTTTTATTTGTATCAGTCATCGTACAAATCTCCATAGCTTTCATCTACACAGCCTATAAATATAAGTATCTCTGCTACTACTTCATATATTTCAGGAGGTATTTCATCCCCTATACTTAAAGCAGAAAGGGTCTGTGCAAGATTAATGTCCTGATATAATGGAACATTACTATCCTGTGCCCTCTGAATAATACGCTCTGCTATTTGGCCCTTTCCGGCTGCAACTATTCTAGGAGCTGCGTCAGTTTCAGGTGAATATTGCAGGGCAGCTGCATGTTTTATTTGTTTTTTTACGTTATCTTCCTTCAACCGACATCCCCACCATTCGTATTTTCGTTGTTGCTGTATTTACACTAAAATATCTATATTATTTGGTGTTTTTATAAATTCTTTTTTAGCTTCTTCTTCAAAATTAACAATGCTGATTGGATCTTCTAAGAGCTTGTAAGTAAAGTCCACTAACCTAAAGCCCTTTTCTAGCAGTGAATTGTACAGCATCTTGTGGCTGTCCTTTAAAATATTGAAAACTCCGCTGTCTTCAAGCCTGAAATTTGTGCTTACATCCTTTTCTTTTATGCTTAGTAAAGTATCTATCCTTCCGATATTGTTTGTTTCCAATGAAAGAAGTACTGTTAAATTCGACGGATCCAGTTTTTTTGTCTTGGAACCTTTTTTAAGCATATAAAGTTCACCGGTAGTGTTTTGGTTGAATATGCTTAGGGGAAGCTGAACATATGAACTGTAATTATTCAGTTGGTTTATAAAATTAACATTACTCTCCAAACTATTGACTATGTTTACCGCTGCTTCCCTAACTACGGAAGGCAAATGTTGTATTGCATTTTTTGCTACTGTTAAGGAGCTTTCCAACTCATTATAAAACTTTACAGGATTAATTTCCTCGTTATTCTGCCGGTCTATTCTAACAACTAAGTTTTTAAGAGTATTAACCGCATCCTTTATAATATGCTGCTTACCTGCATCGAAGTTGAAGTTATCTAATTCCTGCTGTCTCAATCCTATTTTGTCAATAGTATTGCTAATTTCCTTGGCAATATATTTAATAGCCGTAAATTGTTCTTGAGTAAGTTTTGGTCCTTCTGCAATTGTTTGAAGTTGGCTTCTTAGTTCCTTGAGTACAGGCAGGTCTGTCTTTGTAAGTGGTGACTGAGTTATGCTGTTATCTATGCCAAAACCATTCTCTGCACGCAATAACTGATTCGTTTCAGTTTTAGCCTGACTGTTTTGAGTATTTGCCTTATTTACCTGGTTTTCAGATGCAGCGGAACTTTGTACAACTGTAGAGGGACTATTTCCGGTGGAGAGTGGTGCTCCTGATTTTCCGGCAGAGCTATTACTTGCACTATTTCCCTCAACTATGCCCTCAGCACTTCCGAACTTCATTTTTATGCCGGAAGTAAGCCTTTCAAGGAGATTGTCCATAACAGCTGCTTTTACAGGTATATTTTCATTGCTTTCCTTCACGAGACTTGCAAGTCTGTTAACAATTTCTTGTGGCGTTTTAGGAGGTTCAGTTTCCCCTGCACCCTCCACAAGTTTTATAAGACCACTTATGTTATCTGTTATTTTTAAACGCCCGGAAAGCAGACTTTGCAACTTTTCTATATTATTTTTATTATCAGATAATTTTGAAGCTATAAGAAAAGCAGCTACATCCGCCTTTAACCCTTTGTTAACACTTGTCAACTCCTCCATTTTTATCAAGGATTCATTGGTTACAGGTAAATTTTGTTTAAGTAATGCCATCGCCATTTCTATATTTTTGTCGGAAATAGGTACATTAATTAAAGCTAAAGCACTTTTAGCGTTTACAAGAGCCTCGTTAACAGACTGCGTCGAGTTAGTGCCTAAAGACTCAAGAACAAGCTTACCACCCTCTGTTCCCTTGAAAACAAAGTTGACAAAGTCTCCTTCTTTTGCATTTATGGTTGTTAAGGCATTTGCATGTACTTCTGAACCGTCTGAAAGCTTTATGGTCAGCTCTTCTCCGCTGTTTTCAAGTACCTGTGCCCTGATTACGTCACCAGGTTTAAGCTTATTCAGAATATCTGTATTGTTATTTGAAATATTTATTTGACCTGCTGCTAACCCATCTATTCTCAATCTCTTATCCTCCAACCAGACAATAAATTGCTATGCAAATCTCTGAAGAATATGTATCACTCCACGAAATTTTTAACAAAGCTTAATCTATGTATCGGACAAAGACCGAATTTTTTAATAGCAGAAATATGTTGTGGAGTTCCATAACCCTTGTGTGCAGCAAACCCGTACTGAGGATATTTTACATCATATTCTATTAAAAGCCTGTCTCTTGTAACCTTTGCAAGAATTGAAGCTGCAGCAATAGACAGACTCAAGCTGTCGCCCTTTATAATAGGAATCTGCTTTGTGCTAATATTATCAAGGCTTACAGCATCCAAAAGAATACAATCGGCAATGGGATTAAGCTGACTTATTGCATCGGCCATTGCCCTTTTTGTAGCATTTAAAATATTAACTTCGTCTATGTATTTTTCATCAATAACTGAAATCCCATAAGAAAGGGCTTTTTCTTTAATTTCGTCAAACAATTTTTCTCTTTGGGCCTCTGAAAGTTTTTTTGAATCATTTACACCTTCTATGGTCAGTCCCTTAGGTAAAACAACAGCTGCTGCAACTACAGGGCCGGCCAGAGGCCCGCGTCCTGCTTCGTCAACACCTGCAATATAATCAAAACCTTCACTTATTGCTTGTCTTTCAAAGCAGAGCATATTATGAAGGCGTTCCATTTCCTTTTCATACTTTTCTTTTAGTCTATAATACTTTTCTAGTAACTTATCTACTTTAAAACCCGTGTTATGTAAAGTTGACAAGTACTCAATTGCCTCCTGAACTGAACGCTTTTGAGCCTCTTCCTGAATTTGCTTAAGTGTTAAATTTCCCATTTTCATTCTCCATATGTACAATATAATAAAATGCATTTACTTTATTATATATTATTTGTAATGTCTAGTGTTATAAATAAATGGCTCTTGCCATAAAAAGGCTGCCCTAAAAGGGCAACCTTTTTAAATTCTATTCCGTCTTTGTTTCAGCCCTGTCACCTGGCTTCTCAAGGGTTATTCGTCCTATCTTGCCACCCCTGAATTCATCCAGAACTATAGCTGAAATTCTCGAATAATCTATTTCACCTTTTGAAACAATGCACCCTCTTTTTCTTCCAACCGTCTCCAATAATTCAAGTGGTATCATGTCCTTTATAGCTTCAGGATCAAGTTTGAATCGAGTACAAAGCTCGGTATTATATGTTTTAGACAACCTGTGAAGAAGCTCCATGGCAACTTCACCTGTGTCCATAATATCATCCTTAATGGCTCCTGTAAAAGCAAGGTTCATACCCACTTCCTGATCTTCGAACTTCGGCCATAGTATACCGGGTGTATCAAGAAGCTCCATTTCTGAGTTTATTCGTATCCATTGCTTACCTCTGGTTACACCGGGCCTATCACCGGTAACCGCTGTTGCCCTACCAACAATTTTGTTTATAAAAGATGACTTACCTACATTGGGAATACCTACAACCATGGTTCTCACAGGGGTAAATAACTTTCCCTTTGCCTTGTTACGCTCTATTTTTTCAGACATTAATTCCCTGGCTCTGGCTTTAATTTCATTAAGTCCTTTTCCATTTATGGAATTAATTAGAATGCAATCAATTCCTTGGTCAGCATACCACTTTATCCACTGCCTTGATATTCTATCATCTGCAAGGTCAGATTTATTGAAAGCAACCAATCTGGGTTTATTATTTATTAATGAATTAATTTCAGGATTTCTGCTGCTAAATGGTATTCTTGCATCAAGAAGCTCAATAATAACATCAACAAGCTTTAAATTCTCGGCTATCAACCTTCTTGTTTTTGCCATATGCCCCGGAAACCATTGAATGTTCATAATTTCTCCTTTGTATATGAAGTTATAT
>JAEYNY010000193.1 GCA_023412275.1 Bacillota bacterium | reverse complement strand
GTAACTATAGAGCCATCAAAAAACATAGCACAGCAGTCGGCATACTGAGCACAAAACTCTATATCATGGCTGACTAATAGTACTGTGACACCCTCTGCCTGTAATCTTTTAAGAATATACGCAAATTTCTCTTTAAAGTATCCGTCCAATCCTTTAGTTGGTTCATCCAGGAGCAAAATTCGAGGCTCTAATAAAAGAATTTTTGCCAGTGCTGCTTTCTGCTGTTCTCCACCGGATAAATCATAAGGGTGTTGGTCTAACAAATCCTCAAGTTCGCATAACCCTGCAACTTCCTGTACTTTTTTTTGTTTTTCTTCTTTAGTCAATGCTTTTGCCGACAACATTTCATATAAATCCAACTCAACTGTCTTCTTTACAAAAATACTTTGAGGGTTTTGGGGCAGTACTCCCAGCAAGCCATCAAATTTCTGTTTATCCTTTATACTTTCAGCAGCTTTGCCTTCAATTATTACCTCCCCGCGATAAGGCTTATAAATTCCTGCTATCAGCGATAGGGTAGTGGTCTTTCCCGTACCATTTCCACCTACTATGGCATATATATGTCCTTGCTGAACCTTCATTGACAGACCCTTTACTACATCGGGCAGTTCCTGTTGATAACGGAACCAAACCTCCTTTAGCTCTATTATTGTATCTGAATCACTATGTCTTAGCTGTTCTCCAACAATACTGGGCTTTCTCTTTTTAAAGAATGAATCTATCCAATCCCTTCCTTCTTTTACAGTGACAGGGCAATTTAAATCACTGTCTACATATCCGTACATCTTCATAGGCGTTGGCATTGCCAAAAACATATGGTGTTTCATTTCCTTAAGACGCCTTCCCACATCCCTGACATCTCCGTCTGCTATAACCTCACCCTTATCCATAACAATAACACGGTCAGACAAGGGCAATACTTCTTCTAGTCTATGCTCAGTCATAAGTACTGTAATTCCAAGCTCCCTGTTGATTTTTGCAACAGTTGCCAGAAAATCAGAGGCTGCTATGGGATCTAACTGGCTGGTAGGTTCATCCAAAATCAACATACTAGGTTGCATAGCCATAATGGCTGCTAAATTCAGTAATTGCTTCTGTCCGCCGGAAAGCTCTGTGACATTCTTGTAGAACCAGGTTTGTATTCCAAAAAAGCTGGCCATTTCTGCAACCCTCAAGCGAATTGTTGGAGTATCAAGGCCTAGACTCTCCAATCCAAATGCCAGCTCATGCCAAACCTTATCGGTAACAATCTGATTATCGGGAGACTGCAGTACAAAGCCTATTTTCATACTTTGGCTCCTCTGCTCAAGCTCATCTAAAGGTGTTCCCTCAAATAATACAACTCCCTCTTTTTGTCCATGAGGGGTTAAAACACTTTTTAAATGTCTTAACAAAGTCGTTTTACCACATCCCGACTTACCACATAAGGTTATAAACTGCCCCTTCTTAATATCAAGGCAGATATCTTTCAATACAGGTACCTGCTGCTTCGGATAGGTAAATGTTAAATGTTCAATTTTATACGTTTCCACTTTCTATCCTCCAACTTATCAATTATTAGGGGGATTATACATAGCAAAAAATAAGCTATAAATGCAGTAATTACCCATATTGATATTTCATTTCCCTTCATGTATGGGAAATATCTCCAATACAAATCACCATGAAAAGCAGCAATCATTATATATATAGCTGTAGCTACAATTAATGTTAGTGCATTTTTATCTCTTTCGTCGAATCTGTATATTGAAAAGGCTGTTCTTCCAGGAAGCCCATAACCTCTGCTTTTCATACTATCAGCTGTTTCAATGGAATTTTCAAGTGCCCATGTGATCATAATGGACAGTATATGTATCCCATAGCGGGCTCTCTGAACAATGGTTCCATTGGAAACATCTCTTCCAACGCACTTCTGCGCGTTGGATACTACCTTGAGCTGAGTCTTAAATTTAGGAACAAATCTCAATACCATAGAAAATATCAGTGACATTGCAGGAATAATTCTGCCGAACAAATAGACAAACTTGTCGGATGTCATTATAGCGTTGTAGCAGGAAAACCAGCATATAATGGTTACCAGCATTGCAGCTGCCGAAATTCCGTATGTTATCGATTCCAATGTTAGAGGATTACCACTTGGTAAATATGTGAGAATTGTAACTCCTTCATGATTAAAAGCTGGATTTATCAATGCAGTTATAACCATTGTTGGTATCATGTACAACAGGTTAAATTTCAAAGCCCTTTGACCGCCTAAGTATACAGACCATAAAAACGCTGCAATTAATGATATAGCCAAGCAAACCGGATGGGTAAAAAGCATACTGAAAAGGAGTACCAAAGCAAAATATGTAAAGCTGACTATTGGATGATATGTTGAAAATGAGCTGTTCATAATTATCCCCCTATTGCGTTGAAACCACCGACGTCTACGCCCAAATCACATGTATATACCCATTCTATAACATCCCCCTGCTTTAATTGATACCGTGAGCATCCATAGTTAGGAAACCATCCGTTTACCTTGTACATCCATCCGGACAGCTCACCGCAGTCAAATTCGTACAGATTATTAATGCCCTCAATATACGCTGAATTGTACATCGGTGTGTTTTCAAACTCCATGTGTATTCCAGCCTTCTTCATTACCCTTTGTAATACATTAAAGACACTTTCCCCCTCATAAAAGCTTACGGTTGTAACTGGTAAAATGACCCCATTCTCAGGAACCAACTCCACCTTTTCAGGATTAAGCCATTTTATGTTTTTTAAAATTGTGTCACAGCGGACTGATAGGGTACAGGTTAATTTCTCGTTTGTTATTACTGCATTTTGAGGCTCTTTTGGTATTGGCTTGCCCTTAGGTACAGGATCGGTCATATATTTATCCTTACCAGTATCCGGATTTATATCCATACCCTGATCTTTGGAATAATCTACATTTCCTTTTTTAACACCTGAAGAAGAGCCGCCACCGGCAAGCTTCTTGGCCAGATCTATTTTTCCCTGTGCTGACAGTCCTCCTTCAGTTCCTCCCGGACGACTTTCAATACTTGCTTTTACATCATCAGAGTTATTTTTATTACTCTTGTTTTTCGACTCGGAATCTGATTTAATTACTGATTTTGAATCTGAGCTATTGCCAGTATCACCATAAGTCTGGTTTTTAACTGATTCAACATTACTGCTATTATCAGACTGCCTATTGGTATCTGAATTCCCGCCAGGCTTTCCATTATTAGGACTTATTTGATTATTCTCATTGAGCCTATCATTGCCTATATTATCAGAAGCTGAAACATCTGTATCCAATGCTGTATAAGATGGTTCAGCTTTATCACTAACTGTCCAGCCTTGTAAACCAGGAGCATTACCTCCCCACCAAAATACTGCTGCAAGAATTGCTAAAACTGCTAGGGCAATAATTATTCTTTTTTTATTCATCTGTCTCACCTTCCTGTATAGTGTCGTATCTAACAATAACGAAAATAAAAATAGCCTTATTATATTTATGCACCCCATACATTGAAGCACCTTAAAAATCGAATAACTCAGGATCGAAAGGCAATAAAAAAGCTCCCTGATACAGGAAGCCAAGATATTATATAATCAGTAGACATAAATTTTAGACAGTAAAACATCAGCAAGAGCTAATACTATAGAAACATTCTAAATAAGTTATTTATACTCATATAAACACTAAAATTAGATAATTTCACAATGGAAATTTTATGAACTACTATTATTGTAATCTCTTTCTTTCCCAAAGATTCACAAAAAGATATCTGACAGGTCTCCTGACTTATGATTTAAAACCTGAACCTTCCCTTCTCAGGACACTATAGTTCCCAATGGATATGAAGGTCTCGTAATCAATTACAGTAATGGAAGTTGTACCGGATTCTAACCGATTTCCCTATTAAAAAGTAATAAACTTTATCAAATACCTCTTATTCAATTTTAGTATTACAATATCATAGTTTAATTTTTATAACAACAATTTTTGGAAAAAAAATTTTCTTTTATTAGAAAAATTAAGCGAGAATGATATTGGGGTTACCTGGAATTAACATACCTCCACTCAGCAGTAAGCCTATTAATATCGCCTGTAATTTCTTTAAACTCATTACTGCACTAACTTCGGCAGCAGCAATTTACGACATATTGGCTATTTGTTATATCGGATCAATCACTTCGCAATGAACCTTTGGCAAGCTTCACTGCCTCATAGGTATCCTTGAATATCCATCCGCACCAATCTTCTTTTGCATATTCGTCATCTAATACAGCTCCACCAATCATGAACTTACAGCTTAAATCTTGTTCTTTCCCTTGCTGTAACTCCTAAAGTGAACGGATGCTTCACTGCCTTGACACTTTTCTATTTTCATCTGGAATTTTTCCATTTCACCTCACTTAATGAACATGTCTATGATGAAGATCTGGTGTATGTGAATGTTTATGCTCCTGTTCGGTATGTACATGCTGGTGACTATGCTCCTCAACAAATTCCGGTGAATGTATATGGTTATGATGCCCATCATTATGAATGTGTCTATGGTCATGATTCATTTCTTCATGGATATGCATATGCTTATGGTTTTCAAAAACTGCAAAATATACCCCCAAGAGCATAATTGCTAATGCTATCAAGAAAGAAAATGTTATTGCCTCGTGTAAAAATATCCACGATATTAATACCCCGATAAAAGGAGCCGTAGCATAGAAAGAACTGGTTCTGGCAGCTCCCAGCTCTCTTTGCGCTAAAATGTAAAAGAAAATGCTAAGTCCATATGCTACAAAACCAAGTAACAACGTAAACATTATATAGCGAAAATCATCCGAGTATTCCCTGAGTAAAAATGAAATCATTAATGACCCCAATCCAGAGCCAAACCCTTTGATTACTACAATTTGAAGTGGATCTTTCAATGACAACATCCTTGTGCAGTTATTTTCAAACCCCCAGCAAAGGCATGCGCCAATAATAAAAATAGAGCCCATTGAAAAATTAAAACTGCTCATATCTTCTACTGAAATGATAATACTTGCAGTAGTGATAAGTGTAATTGCAATCCACATACGCCTTCCGATTGCTTCATTAAATACAAATAAGGCAATTACCGCAGTTGCTGCAATTTCAAAATTATTTAATAGTGACGCATTAGAAGATGTTGTTTTTGCAAGTCCTATCATCAGGAATATAGGTGCCAGAATGTCAAGTATAATCATACCTATTACAAAAGAATAATCTTTTTTTGTAATTCTGGCCTCTACTTTGCCTCTCTTCCCCACCTTTTTTAGAATGTTAATAATAAACATTCCTGTACCAGCTCCCACATACAGGAGACCTGCCATTAGCGTTGGTGGTATTTTTGTAAGAAGAACTTTTGAAATTGGAGAACCAATTCCGTACAGAACGGCAGCCAAAACAGCCATTAAAATAGCTATCGTTCTTCTACTCATATTAAATTTCATAATTCACCAGCTTTTATAAAATGATTATTGACCTACATCTAAATTAATAGATGAATGAAGAAAAGTGTTCCGAAAAAATATAGATTCGTCAGTGTTCTAACAAGTCCTCTAATTCAAGTCTACACATAAACAACTGCTCATCACCGCTCCATTTTAAGTGCATTACCAACATGATTAAGTAATATTTTTCTTATTTCCGGGTTCTCTCCAAGACCTTCAAGCATACACGATACCTCAAATCCTTCTCTTTCCAGAATGACTTTCCATGAGTCTTTCTCATCTCCGGCCATATCATTTTTCGCATGATCACCTGACACTATCATAAACGGTACTAATATAATTTTATTATAATTATTTTCTTTTAATTTTCTTATAATATTATTAAGAGAAGGATATGCCTCAACCGTAGCAATATAAACGTTTTCATATCCCTTATCTTTAAACATATAATCAAGTGCAGCATAAGATGCGTTCGTATAATGTTCTGTCCCGTGACCCATACAGACCACAGCCTCATTTTCTGATATTTCCGGTAGTCTTTTTACAATCGCTTTTATTACCTTCCAATAATCTTCTGTATTATGTAGTAACGGTGCTCCAAATACAATCGAATTAAATTCTTTTCTACATAAATTAGCGTCCTGTATCATCAAGTCATTTTCAATACCATTTAATATGTGGGTAGGCTGAATGATAACATCACAAATACCATCTCTTTTCATCTGTTCCATCGCTTCTGAAACTGTCAATATTTTAATTCCGTCTCTTTGTTGTAAAATTCGGATAATCATTTTACTTGTAAACGCACGATATATTAAATATTCTGGATAATTACTTCTTATGTCTTCCTCAATCTGATCTATCGTCT
>JAEYNY010000190.1 GCA_023412275.1 Bacillota bacterium | reverse complement strand
TTATGCTGTTCATGCGGAAATGTATCCTCCTAATGTATATTTTTGTGTGGTAACTTAAACATACACTATGGATGCACTTTCCGCATTATTTTTTTACTAATTGTCACACATGTATTGTAATCCTACACTTTGTAAAATAAAACAAAATTTTGTTGATATTAATTGGGAAAAAAAGTATAATTATTTTGGTAGATACTACGTTTTGTCACATCAAATAACAACTGGGGTTAATTAATAGTCAAATCATAAAATACAACGTAATTCGGTAGTAGTGTAATTAAGCTTTAGATAATGTTTCTACAATTATTATACACAAAGGTTCCGGATTGTATTTTAATGTCCCGGATTACTAGAAATCAAGACTGTGCTCATGCTGTTATGCCAAGGGGTATGTCTGGCTTAGGGCACGGTTTTTGCTGAAGAGGAAACAATGAGAAAGATTAATATTTCAAACTGCCAGGTAGGAATGACATTGGGGAAGGCTGTTTATTATGATGGTTCATCAATGTTAATTGATGTGGGAACTGTATTAACACCATCGCATTTATCACAAATTGCCTCTCTTGGTATTACAGAATTGTATATTCAGGATAATTTTTCAGAGGATATAGTAGTAAAAGATGTAATAAGAGACATTACCAGGTTGGAAGCCATTCAATTTATGAAACAAACTATGGAAAAGTATAGTTTAGAAGGTATGCCACCATCCAGAAACATCATTTCAATCGTAGATAATATTTTAAACGATATACTTGATTCCGAAGAAATAATTGTTAATCTGATGGATATAAAGACTTTTGACGGTTATACTTTTTCTCACAGTGTAAACGTCTGTATACTATCTTTAATAATTGGTATAAAACTAAAGCTTGGACAGGCCGAACTTCAGGAACTGGGAGTAGGTGCACTTTTACACGATATAGGTAAAGTGTTCATTCCTACAGAAATACTTAATAAAAAGTCATCTCTTTCAAGTGATGAATTTGAAGTAATAAAGCGGCATTCAAAGCTGGGTTATGATATACTAAAAAATATACCGGGTATAAGTGATAGGTCTGCAATGGTTGCATTGAACCATCATGAGAGATGCGATGGAAAAGGCTATCCAATGGCTTTGCATAGGGAAGAGATACATCTATATTCAAAGATAGTAGCTGTTACGGATATATTTGATGCTTTGACCTCCGACAGAATATATCGTAAGAAAATAGGAACGATTAATGCTATAAATTATCTGGAATCAATTAATAATTTACTCCTTGATTCACAAATTTTAGGCTGTTTTCTTAACGTTATTCCGCCATATCCTATTGGTACCGAGGTTACTATGAGCAGTGGGGAAAAGGGGACCGTTATCGGCTTGAACAAGTCATATATTCCAATTGTCAGACTCAATGTAAATTCTGATGGAACTCTAAAATATCCATATGAAGAAATAAATCTGGAAAGATGCAATAATTACTTTATAGTGTCGTCATGTTAATTAAAGCAGAGAGACTTAAAATAAGTCATCTCTGCTTGTTTAGTTAGTATCAAAAAACCAATTATTTTATCTTTTGTGGAGTATAAACGTGTATTTGCCCCAGCCCGTGAGGATAAAGCTTTTGTCCTGCAGTCGTAGCATTAACATCTTTAACAATTGAAGCAGGGATATGGTCAGAAAGTCTCGGGCCACAGCTTGCATCAAAACTGAAAGTTTTTAGCTGTGAGTGACAGCTATCTCCGTTTTGAGCATCACCATCGATAACATATTCTCCGTCGCAATTAAATAGCAAGCCGCCTTGTTTTGTTGCCGCAGAATCCTTTCTCAAAGACATTCCGCAGGATATTACTATTTGTATATCCAATTCCTTTATCTTTTTGTCGGATAAATATCCTAGAAGTCTCTTTCTGCTATGATCAAGACAGATTTCAACACCTATATTCAGTCCTCCGCAGTTAAAAGTAGAGTAGGTTAATGTCTGGACAGGATTTTTAGTATCAGAGACAGGTGGGTAGTTAACCATTGTTTGCAGGTAATTTTCAACTATTCCTTTTGAAGCCGAAGGATTATTTAATATAAAGTCTTCTTTGGACTTGAATTCCTTTTGTATGGAATTAGTGTTCTGTCTGTAATAGATAAAACACCTGTTATAAACCATTTTGTTGGCTAAACCGTCACTCATACTCAATACATCGCAAAGCAAGTCTGAAAGTTCCTGGTCATAGCTGTTTTCTGATGATTGCTTTTTATCGATGATTTTCAGCAAGTGAGATACCTTTGGAATACTTTTATTGTTTGTAGATTTTTTTAGTATGCTGTATACGTTTAAATAATCATCGCCGACCTTGGAAAGGGTTTTGTCTGTGGCCGTTATACAGTCAGGTATATCGAAGGTAGTCAAAATGGAACCGAATAAGAAAAGCCAGTCGCTGAAGTCATATTGCTTTTCAAGAGTTTTAATAATATTTATAAGGCCTTCGCTGATTTTTTTGTACATTTCATCGTTTGCTTTTTGTGAATTTAAATATGCACCCTTGATTCCTCTCCAGAAAAATTCAGGCAATGCAAATACTTTCAGCGTAGAAGGGTCTTTGCTTATATTACCAATGCTAATTACCTGCTTTAGCACATCAGATACGATTTGCAAACGGGCATTGATGTCATCGTTATCATTTGCAAGGCCAAGATAAATTCCCCAATCGCTCATTTCCTCAACTGATTCCTTTAACAGTGGGGTGGAACTTAAAACATGACCTATAAATTGCACCTTGGTATATACACTTTCATTCATAATATTATCTCCTGTTGTATTTATTTTTATTTGAAATGATATACTATATACCAAAATGTGTCAATTTTTAATTATTATACCTTTTTCACACTATGGTGTTTTGGATTTTGTCGGGAACGATGGCGGCAGGACTTTAGCTGTTTTGTCCCCCAAATAGTCTCGGACGATTACTTTAGCTTTTTGGAGATCAATATTTTTAAATGCTGTTTTCCCGATTCTATCATCTGTTGGTGAAACATAAGCAATGATGCCGTTATTGTTTTGGGCAAAAATATTTCCGCTGAATACCGGTCTGTTTTTGCCGATTGCTCCAAACTGTACCAATGCATATTTAGCTTTGTATAGTACGTTATTGCTGACGGTTCCACCTTTATTCCACTGAGGTCCTTCCCACCAGGTTATGGCATTTCCGTCGTACTTTTCGTCTATCCAGGTATGGTAATGCTTGCTGCTACTCCAACCGTAACCGCTGTACATAATGTAATTGTCCGAAATGTTGACCCCATCAAACTTAATTTTACCTGCGTTGCCAGCTTCAGTATCTTCATTGTGTTCACCAATCAGTATTCCTGATACACAGCGTTCAATGAAATTACCGCGAATTGTCATCCCATTCCAGTTTATCGGAGTGTCAAAATAGTCGAATTCAACTGTAATGCCTCCATCAAAGCAATCATGTACATAGTTATTGATTGCTCGATTATTATCTCCCTCAAGTCTGATTCCTTCGCCTGAAGTCGGAACGAATGGCTCACTGTAAGGCGACAGCCAGGCTATGTCTGATGGAGCGCCCGCGCCTATAATATGGGAACCACCGCCTACCCAGGCCACTTCACAATTTTGATAGGTAATGTTATTTCCGCCTGCACGGTCAAGTCCCATGGTACTACGGTACATAACGCAAATATTATCCACTAAGATGTTATTTCCACCATAAATGATACCTGTATAACCAGCCGCAGGTTGGACTGATGACTGAAATTCAATGGTTTTATAGAGAGTTCCGGGATTTCCTTTATCACAACGCAAATATATCGGACCATTTGAGTCTACATCATGGGCTCCATAGGGAATTTGATATTTGCTCATATCAAAGGTTGAATAGAACTCTAAGTCATACTCCAATTCTGAGGCTATATTAAACTTTGTTTTATAGTCTTTACAAGACACAGATTGCTTGCCGTTCCAATAGGAGAATACACGAGTAGCATAACTTTTTCCGTCATTGAATACGATACCGCCGCAATCTGAAATGTCTTTATAGAATTTCCATATCTTTACACCATTTTTATTATACCACAAAGACCACTTGTTGGAACCTGTGCCATTTTCAGGAGAACCATAGATTTTTGGCTTTTCTCCTTTTCCGTAGGCAGAATAAGTCACATCGTCAACACCCCAACAGCTTATACTTCCGCGCCATAGACCGCCACGTTCAAGAAAGACTCCGTCACCTTCTTTAAGGACCTGATTATCCAAAGCCCAGCGGATTTTATCAAGTGTTGCCCAGGGCCGATCCGGTGAAAGCCCGTCATTATTGTCATCACCGCTATTGGATACATAATATTTTGTACCAGTAACAGTTACCGCTGTTGTACTGTTGAGTATCGCTTGTTTGCGTTTCTCTGCATTTTTCAGTATGACTGTGTCATCGGCACTTTGCCACCGCTCGGTGACCGGAAATGCCTTTTCAGAGGAATCATGCAATCTCAATGCTGCAAGCAGTGCTTCTGTATATAAAAGCTTTTTGTCTGGATTCATGGACTTTTTAACAGCATCATAATCAAAGAGAGTTTTATTGCTGTAAAGGGATACTCTGCCAAACGAATACCGATATGCGACACCGCAGTCATCCCATTCATAGATATACTTATCATTGGCAAATCCTTTTCCGCCATAAGGATTGTGGTTAGGTATAAAAACATAGGGATTATTTAGTTTTCCTATTTCGTCCCACACTTTTTCACCAATTTGATCATTAATATTGGTCCAACTGGTGTTAAATTCTGCATATTCATCGCCGAGGGTAATGGCAGCGTTCAGGACAATCATCATTCCTTCAAATCGAGTCAAGACCTTTTTTGATGTTCGTGCGCTCTTGAACTTTGCTTTCCAGTCTTTAAGCTTACTCTTATCTGACAATTCAACTGTCCGATCCATCATACTGATAAATTGTGCATAGGTTACAGCCTGGTTATCCGAACGGTATGCTCCGATTCCTAGCGTCACAGCCCGTGCGAGTTCCAAATCAGAGTAACTTTTGGCTGCATAAGCTTGAGGTGAAGGCAGAAGAAGTAACGCCGCAAGTATGAGTGAAAGAACGCACTTAAGACTCGGTATATTGACTCTCAAAGAATATTTTTGTCTTTGCATTATTAACCCTCCAAAAAATCCAGCAGTGCCACTGTATCCACATGGACACCCCTGTTTATATTTATTTTATTTGAAATGATATACCATATACCAAATTGTGTCAATTTTTAATTATTATACCTTTTCCGGGGTATCACGACATAAAAAAAGGATTTCACAAAATGTGAAATCCTTTTTTGGTGCGGATGAAGGGACTTGAACCCCCACGGTCGCCCACTGGAACCTAAATCCAGCGCGTCTGCCAATTCCGCCACATCCGCACGAGCAGTTTTTATTATAAAGACATTTGATGGTTTTGTCAAC
>JAEYNY010000189.1 GCA_023412275.1 Bacillota bacterium | reverse complement strand
TGTGGCTTATCTCCTCGTATCTGTCTTCTGCAGCCTGAAGTTTGTCAAACATAAATTCCTCCGTAAAACAACAGTTTCTATTTTTTGGCTTTCAAGTAATAGTTTTATATATAAATTGGCTAATATGCATTAATTTGCATAAATGCTGAATATACAGTAAAATCCCATACGCAATTCAATATTATATCATGAACAATTAATTTAATCTACAAAAAATAAACAGTCTGGAAAGCTTGGCTTTCAGACTGTTTATTTTGGTGGAAAATATCTATTTTATAGTATGGGTAAGTTTACGGTGGTTATTTGTACTACTTTACAATTTCTACATGGCCGTTCATAGTTTCTGCAGTTATATTAACCTTGCAGAGTCCTGACTCATAATTTTTGCTTTCCGCTTCAATAAAACTTCCGCCTGTGCCTTGACGGTTAACATTATGATACAGAATTTCCGGAATCAGCAAGTTGATAGTTCCATTGGTTGCATGGGCCTTTACTTTGTAAACCCTGCTGTCCATATCATTCATATTCACCTTTATACCCCCGTTTGAGGTTTTGAGGTACATTTCCATATCAGTTTCCCCATCAACATTCTGGGCATTTTCAATACTAATTCTACCGTTCTTGGTAAATGCATTTACGGATTTAGCCTTAATGTGTTTTATATCTATAACAGCATTTGAGGTATTTATATCAATGGTCTCTCCGATAATGTAATTTAACTGAATTCTACCATTTTTTGTGTTTACGGAAATCTTGTCACTGTTTACTCCCATTAACTCAATATGTGCATTTTTGGTAACAGCTGTGATTTCTTCAGAAATAGAATCTTCAATATATATTTTACCATTTGAGTTCTGAATTGCAATTTTTTTAAACTTAATATCAGGAATAAATATTTCATGGGATACACTAACATTAAAAGCAGTACTGTTAACCTTTATAGAAATATTGGCAGGATCATCGGAAAATGTAACTACTCCCTCTCCATCGGGTACTGAGCTTTTAATTCTTGATATAATAACAATCTTTGAATCCAGATGTTTTTTTATAGTAATTGCTCCATTTACTCCTGCTATTTCAAAGGTTGCATCTTCGGCAGGGTATACTTCAAAATTCTTTTGAACTGTTTGACAGCTTCCAAAAACGTTAAAGGAATTTGTATCTACGAAGCTTCCTACATAATCTATTACCTTGTCTACAATACCAAATGTTGTTGAGGCAACATTTTTACCGATTTTTTCAGCCTTATTAGCAAAATCATCAATCATATTATCAAAATCAGCCTGATTATAATTGTTTTTAAATCCCTTTTTCCATTCATTAACTTTATCTCTTACTTTTGCTGCCTCTTCAGTAAAGCCGTTTGCCTTTTGGTTACCTTTATATTCATTTGCAGATTCCTGATCTGCCTTTTCATCAAGAGCCGCCAGTAATTTAGCAGCCTCTTCGCTTGTGATTTTCTTTTCTTCAAGCATCTTTAGTATTAATAATTTTTCTTCGCTTATAGACATTATTTAAATCCCTCCTAAATTTCAGATAGAAAAATGTTATTCCTTCATCAGTTCTATTGCTTCTTCAACACTAATTTCTCCGCTGTTAAGCTTATCAAGTATTTCCTTCTTTCTACCTGGAACTTCGGGTTGCGGTTCACCTTTATGTCCAAGTGCGGCCGCTACATCTTCCAGCTTATTCTTTACTGTGGGATATGATACGCCCAGCTCTTTTTCAACTTCTTTAATATTTCCTCTGCACTTTATGAATACGTCCAAAAATGTTCTTTGATCATTTGTAAGCTTGCAGAACTTGCATAGTTTAAAATGCCCTTCTATAACCGTATCACAGCTGTTACATGTTATCCTAGTTACTTCAGTCTCACTTCCGCAAACCGGGCATTTGCCGATAGCTTCTCTTGCCATAAAATCACCTCTTGAATTTAATAAAGTTAAATTTGTTTATAATCGTTAATGTTAATTTTCCCAGACAATTAATTAATTTTTTTAATTCGTCAATTAATATTATTAATCTTATATTAATATATTATGCTCAATCTCATATAATGTCAATATTATTTTTAATTTTTTTAACTAATTTATTAATTTTTATGAAAAGTTAATTAAAATATTTAATAGTAATATAAAAAAACTGCCTCAACAAGATAGTTTTATCTCATTGTGGCAGTTAATCTTTTTTATAAGATCTTACTTGAAAATCTGGTATTTTAATTGCTTTGGGTCTTTAGGTACAGGATATACCTGTGCATTGCTGTCACGGTTTGCTTTAAAGAAGGTAAGTAAATACTCTCTCATGTCTTTTGAATAAGAATGCTTAATCCCTTTATCCAATATGAATATTCCCTTTCCTCCGCTCTTTCCGTAAAGGTCAGCCAACTTTTTAGCCCTAGGAAGTACTTCCGTTCCCCAAAGTTTAGTAATAATTCTTCTTTCTTCGTTTCCGTAACAATCTCCCGCCGGGAGAACATTGTTCTGATCATCTTCACCCATATATACGAGTTTGGCATACTTGTTCTGTTCAGCAAGATTAAAACTTTTTCCGGTAATATCTTTATAATCACTGGTACCCAGGGGGAACATGAGTTTTTCACCTTTGTATTCAGACAAAGGCAAGACCATATCATCATTGGCTGCTCCCGCGGCAACTGCTTTTATCCTGTCTGGATGTAGGAAGGCGAATCTGTCTGCGAACGTTCCGGAAGCAGAATAGCCACTGAAGAATATTTTTTGCTTTTCGATATTCTGACCATTTTTATTTAAATTCTCGATTGCGTCATCTATCATAGCCTCAAGCTGTACATCCAGCCTTGAAAAGTTCTTGACATCATAACCTATCTCTTCAAACTGAGATGTTAATATTGATGATAATTTAGGATCTTTTAATTTGAGATGTAGTATTGCAGTATCTCTGTCAAATGCATGAGTATAAAAAAAATTTCCTTCCCCATTATATGAATAATAGACACCAGGTCTTGGGAATACCGGTACCAAGGCAGGTGACCACATTTTTTCAGCTACATTCAGAGAATGAGGTTCAAGGTCCATGGCATAGATTTCAGTATCTGTTATACATTTACCAAAATCCTTAGCTACATCCAGTGCACCTGTATTGTTTGATTCAACCATCAAATATCTTTTCTTTCCAGAGTTTTCTTTTCTATACTGGTCACTTGGAATAATAATAAAATATGGCCAATAAAACCCCTTTGCAGGATTTGCAGATACATAAAGTACCTGACGTTGACCATTATTTAATATGGTAGGATATTGTGAAGTCAGAAATTTTACCTTTATCCTTCTTCCATCATCCATAAAAACTTTAATAGTATAATTCTTATTTGATAAAAGTGGATTTCTAGCAACTATTTTTATGGAACTGCCCGAATATTCAAACGAGGCCTCCAACTGCTTATTGCTACTATCAAAGAGCACAGTTCCTTCAACTTTTGACTTATCGATATTCAAAGTGCTTACAGATAATACAGGATTGCTGTACTCCACTAATTCCTTACAATTTACTATCTGCCAACTATTATTTTCAGTGGCGCTGGCGGGTAACATTATAATTTGAAAAACTATAACAGTAACAATCAAAATACTTACTAAAGATTTTTTTGACAACATAAGAATAACCTCATCACAATTTTTGATGAGGTTATTATATGACATTATTATACATAAATCCAGCAATTTTTACTTATTGCAACAATATTTACATTTTTTCCTTTTTGTTTGCCTGTACCTTTACAATTCTCTTACCTTCCATTTCAGTTACTCTAAAGACTATATTTTCATATTGAACAACAGGTTTTTCGTCAACTTTAGGTATTCGGCCCAGAAGCTTTAGAATAAAGCCTCCCAAGGTATCGAATTCGTCAACTGGAAGATCCTCGTCCAATACTTCCTCAACCTTATCAAGACTTATGGCTCCACCAAAAATGTAAGTATCGTTCTCAAGGTATTCTATATCTTTTTGTTCTACGTCGTATTCGTCAAAAATATTTCCAACTATTTCTTCAAGCAAATCTTCTATTGTAACTATTCCTGCTGTACCGCCGTACTCATCTATTACAACCGCCAGATGAATCTTGTTCTTCTGCATTTCTTTGAACAACTCGTCAGTTCTCTTTGATTCGGGAACAAAGTAAGCACTTCTTGTAATTTTTTTCAGGCTAAAATCCTTAGCATTATTTTGCGTGTACTCCAATAAATCCTTTACATGCAGTATCCCCACTATATTATCCAAATTTTCACTATAAACAGGAACTCTGGTATATTTGTCCCGGTTCATGACGTATAAAACATATTCAAGGTCTGAATCCACAGGGATACCGTCAATATTAGTACGGTGTGTCATTATCTCAGAAACGCGTTTATTATCAAAGTCAAATATATTGTCTATCATTTCCTTTTCAGAGTCCTGAATAACGCCTCTTTCTTCGCCGACTTCCATCATCATCCTGATTTCTTCCTCTGTTACTTTTTCATCGTCACCACCTGCCGGATTTCCTCCAAAAATCTTAATGAAGAAGTTTGTTGAAACCGTCAGAAATCTTACAAAAGGATTTGTAACACGGGATAAGAACATCAATGGGCCTACGGCTATGTTAGCCAAGAACTCAGCCTTTTGCATAGCCAATCTCTTAGGTATCAACTCACCGAAAACCAATGTGAAGTACGAAAGAATTATGGTAATCACTACAAGTGAAACACTTCTAATAACAGATTCAGCAACTGGCAAACCCGCCTTTACCAATAATCCTGTTAAATCGTCCACAAAGCTTTCCGTGGCAAATGCACTTGCAAGGAAACCTGCCAACGTTATACCAATCTGAATGGTTGCCAAAAACCTGCTTGGCTCGCTAAGAAAGCTATAGAGCTGTTTTGCTTTTTTATCCCCCTCTTCCGCCTGTTTCTTTATTATTTTGTCGTTTAAAGAAATGAGGGCAATCTCAGATCCCGAAAAAAATGCATTTAACAGTACAAGAACCACAAGCAGTAAAACTTTAGTTAACAAATAATCCAACCTCCACGCCATATATATGCAAAGTTTATTTACGCAACCGTCTCGTATAAACCTAATATACTAAAAAGCAAATTTTGTGTCAACTCATGGAAACAGTCCCAAAACCTTGTTTAATATAGCTTTTCTCATTTTGGTCAGATATATTTATCAACTGCTTTTTCTACGTTTAAATTTTATGACGAACAGCAGTCCGACTGACAAAGATACTAAACAAACCCCCAGTATTACAACATCTTCAACTGACATTCGTGTTACTGACTGCATGTTGTGGGCTCCTGCAACATTTTTGCCGTTTTGCCCAGGAAATCCGCCTCCCCCCATTCCTCCGTTTCCAAAGGGCATATTTTGGACAAAATTTAGCTGTTCGTCAGTCAAACCGAGTGCTTTTAACTGTTGAATCTGTTCGTCAGTCAAATCTTTTCCGTTGGCGGATTGTATTATCTTCATAGCCTGCATCATCACATCCCTGTCAGGCATATCCCCGAAGCCCTGACCATCACCTTGCTGTTGGTTCCCTTGTGGCGGTTCCATGCCTCTCTGTGGCATTTGACCATCACCCTGCTGTTGATTCCCTTGAGGCGGTTCCATACCTTGTGGCGGCTCCATACCTTGTGGCAGCTCCATTCCTCCCTGAGGCATTTGTCCATTACCTTGTTGCTGGTTTCCTTGGGGCGGCTTCATTCCTTCCTTTGGCATTTGATTCTCACCTTGTTTCTGTCCTCCTTGGGGTTTGTTTGCACCGTCTCTGCCCATACCGCCGGCTCCCCATTGTGCCCCCATAGTCCCCAAAACTGAAAGGTTTATTGCAGATGCATCTATTAATTTGTCAGAAGCCTTTGACTGTTCTTGGGTTGTTGATGGAATACTTCCGTCCAACTGTCCCTGAATACTTTTTGCTCTTAGATTACCGAACTCTTTCAGCATGGCTATACCTGCGGTATATTTGTCATATGAGTAAAATGCCGTTGCATCGTTTTTAACATATTCCCCAATCAATGAATTCAGTTCATCCACTGTTTTGTCAAATTTCCCGTTGTCAAAATATCCGTCAAGTATGTCCTGCAAATAATTATGATATTTTTCCTTATACTCATCAACTTCAAGAAGTTTGTTTAAAATCGGTCTCTCAGACATTTCAACACCCGATACCGGCGTATCTATAGGGAAGTTTACGGCTGCAGATGCCGACCCGGACTGAAAGCCTGCAAAAGCAAGATTATAATCCCATGGTAGCATCGAAAGCTGACCGTTGTCCTCATAAAGATAATAGTTATGCTTCATATTGCTGAAATAACTGTCCAGATTAACTACCACTGTATTTACAGCGAAATATTTAAGACATTCATCAACATTGATATATTTTTCAAGTTCTGTTCCGTTGTTTAGATTCTCAATAGCTTTTATAACTCTTTTATAGTCTGCATCAGTACCTTTAAATATTTCTCCTTCAAATATATTTGAATAACTGCTTATTTTATTATCAATGTATTTCAGGTCGGCTCCTCCGCCTTGGTTATTTCCAAATCCGCCAAATCCCGGCCCTCCCGGGAAACCTCCGGGGCCTCCCCCCTGGTTTGCGTCCTGATTCTGATTATTCGGGCCTTTTTGTTGGTCTTGAACATTATTTTTCGTGTCAGCTGTTTTTGTTTTGCCATTTATTCCATTGCCTTTGGCATTGGCACCTGAAACTACTTCCGGTTTTTGCTGTTGATTTCCGTTTTCCAGTTTATTGCCCTTCTGTCCATCCTGATTGCCCGGAAAATCCTTCATCATTCCATTTCCCCGTTTTCCCATAGTTTCGGGCTTATATAATTTCCCAAAATCATCACCATAATTTCTCTCGGCGAAGGATTCCTCCATAGCCTCAACTGCAAGATAGAACCCCCACTTTTCACCGTTTACGGTTACATCAGTGTAGGTAAACAAAGGAGTAGTAACACCCATATAGGACATCATGTCAAGAGAAAGGTATTCCTTCATATATGTGGAATCTCCCTGTATATTGTTAATAACCATTTTGTCCATTCCCATACAGGTTTGTCCCTTTATATAGTGGTCGAACTCCAATTTAAAGCTGTATCTGTCTGAATCGCTGTTTGCTACCATGGATAAGCTTGAATTACCTTTAGGCCTTATACCCACTGATTTATAGGTTACACCGTTGATAGTTACATCGCATTGAATATACTCTTCGCTCGTTGCATTTTTCAACATGTCTTCCCATTCTTTCTTATCTGCCTTTATATCAATAGAAATTATCTTATTCTTATTAAACAACTTTGTGACATATTCAGGCTGGGAATTTTCAGTGGCTATTCCTATTGAGCCGGGAACAGTTATAAAGATTCCGGTAAAGACAACCACCACAAGCAGAACAACAGCAATAATTATATTTATATATTTGCTGGTTATCATTAGCTGCCTCCAAATTTATGACATGTACTCCCCGTTATAGCTTACAAGTACCGTGTTTGTTACTCCTCCGATATCTGAAATTCTGTTTACAAATTCAGTAGTACTGTCTTTTAATCTGACTTCTACTGTGAGTTCAATTCCACTTGTGGTAACAGCCTTTGATTTAACCATGTGCTTTTTAACATTATCACTTATGGCACTGTTAACTAGCTTTTCCGCTTTTTCATCGGTACAATTTACTACCAAGATGTAAGGATTATCAGTGGTTTTTTTATTTACGAACAATACCATAACAACTCCTATGAACAATGAGCCGAATACACCCAGAGGTATAAGTCCTGCACCTGTCACAATACCTGCGGAAATGGACCAGAACAGGAATGCTATGTCCATGGGTTCCTTTATAGCTGACCTGAAACGAACAATAGACAATGCACCAACCATACCAAGTGAAAGAATAACGTTGGATGTTACCGCCAAAATTATAAGCGTAGTTATAAGTGTCATTGCCAGTAGGGAAACTCCAAAGCTTGCGGAATACATTACTCCGTTAAAGGTCTTCTTGTATACATAAAATATAAATAACCCAAGTGCAAAGGAAACTGCCAATGCGATTACCATATCCAAGGGTGAAAAAGATGAAACCTTTTCAATAAAATTAGATTTAAAAATATCATTAAAATTCATTTACTTAATCCTCCTGATTTTAGATTAGCCAAATATCCTGCAGGCTGCATATTTTGAAAACGCTGAATTCCGTCTGTGCCCAAGCTGAATGATATCACGGATTATTTCAGGCAGAAATTCATCAAATTTTACTTCCAATATGATTTTGTTAAAATTGTGAACATTCATGGCAGCAGTTTGTTGATTAAAAAGCTCTTTTGAATTAATACCGGTCTTAATGCAGCTGTCAAAAGTAATTCTTACGTTACCCGGTTTATAAATATAAGGTTCTCTGATATAGTCCACCAGAGTTTTAGGTCTTAACTGTTGGAAATTCATTTTGGTGTACAATTCAACCAGCAGCGGATTCTCTGAAAATCTCATCCACTTTATGTCATTGTTTATTATTTGTTCACACTGTTCCACCGTCAATGGAGTGGACTTTTTATAGCACAGTCCGTCTATTTTTCCTTTCTTTTCAAGCTTGATATACCGGGTGTCACCATTGTAATAACGGATTCTGAATTTCTCTCTGTTATTCAGACCCATAATCTTTTCATTAAGTGCTTTATCATCAACATTATCAAAATATAAACTCCTGATTTTATATCTGCCACTTTCATCTACATTTGGGTCCTTTTGGGCTATGAATTTAAGCCGTTGCTGTAAGGCAATGTAGTCAGATGTTGAAATTTCATGTTTTATTTCATGCCTTAATTTTAATTCTTCCATGTTTCACCTCCCGAATTTTATTAAAACCCGGCACTACAATACATAAAAATATTATCTTTTTAATGTGATGATTTCCTGAACGTTGGATGAATTCTGGAAGTAGAATTGTTACAAAACTGAAAACAAAAAAGGTACCAGCTACACACTTATGTGTACTGATACCTGATTATTAAATACGTTTTTTAGATGGATTCCCTTTGAATAGTACTTGAAATCTGTGGAACAACTTGTTTTTTCCTGGAAACTACACCTTTTAGGAAAGCACTGTTTTCCCCTGTTTTTATATTAAAGGCTTTCTCCATTAGGGCAGCGTGGTCGTCTCCTACAAACAGAAGTTCTGACCCTTCTTTTATTATGTTTGTAATCAATAGCAAAATGAGGTTGTAGCCCTTGTTTTCCAGAACAGTTCTCATATGCTTCAGCAATTCGTCCTTTATTTTGTGAAGGCCCTCTGAGTCACTGGAATTTATTTGTCCTATTCCGATTTTATATTTGTTGAATACGAAATCCTTAAAGTCGTAATCGAGGATTGTCTGAGGAGTCATTCCCTGAAGGGATGCATTTGCTTTAAATAAAGATGTTGCAAATTCGTCTATATTAATGTCCGCTATTTTCGCAAGTCTGCTTGCAGCCAACTCGTCCGAATATGTGCTTGTGGGTGATTTAAATTTCATTGTATCAGATATAATCGCTGCACATAAAAGACCTGCTACACTTTTAGACGGATTCATACCATTTTCAAAATACATATTGGCAATTAATGTAGAAGTACTTCCTACTGCGTCATTTTTGAAGAATATAGGGTATCCGGTCTGAATATCCCCTATTCTGTGATGGTCTATGATTTCAAGTATATCAGCCTGATCTATACCGTCAATAGTCTGTGCTCTTTCATTATGATCAAGGAGAATTACTTTTTTCCGACGTTGTGTAATAAGATGATATCTTGAAATAAATCCCTTGATAATACCATTATCGTCAACCACAGGGTAACTACGGTATCTGGTTTTAAGCATTTTATCTTTGATATTGTCTATGTAGTCATTGATATTGAAACTGATTAGTTGTTCCTTGGTCATGATATGACTTACAGGAATACTTTGATTGATAAGCCTTGCAGTAGTAAAGGTATCGTAGTAGGTGTCCATTACTATGCAACCTTTTTCCTCGGCATACTTTATTACTTCCTCATCCGCCGTTGCACCACAGGTAATTATCAGACTGCTTGCACCAATCTCTATAGCCTTAAGCTGGCTGTCCTTTCTGCTACCCACAAGAACAATATCTCCTTTATCAACGAAAGGAACCATGTCCTCGGGTGCCATAGCTGCAATTACGACCTTACCTGCTGATTTAAATTCTTCTTCATTTCCGCAAACCAACTTTGCAGCAAGTGTATCCATTATATTTCTGCAAGGTGTTCCGCTGGCGCACAGAATATTGTTTTCCAGTGCATCCAGATAGCTGCCGGTAATATCGGACAGTGTAATTATACCGGTAAGCTTCCCCTTAACATCTGCTACCGGGAGAACTTTTACATTATTCTTTACCATTATGCTCCAAGCCGCCTTAATGGATATATCCTCTGAAACAGGACTTATTACGTCAATATCCAGATCTGAAATCTGTGTTCTAACTGTTTCACGGAATTCCGGTACCTCTACTCCAAAATATTTCAGTACAAATTCAGTTTCCTTGTTTATATCTCCTATTCTAATGGGAACAGCATGGGTAGCATGTCTTTTTTTTAATTCTGCGTAGGCAATAGCTGAACATATAGAGTCTGTGTCCGGATTTTTATGTCCGGTAATATATATTATATCTTTCAATTATAGCACTCCTCCAAATTACCGTTATTTGCAGTTTTATTTTACACTAATAGGATTTTGACTGCAATAAACTTATGTAATCTCACAGCTCAATGTTTTTCTCTAATGTCAGTTGGAACCAAAAAGTGCTTCCCTTACCTAACTTGCTTTCTACTCCGTATTCGGCTCCGTGCATATCCAGTATTGACTTTACAATTGAAAGTCCCAGGCCTGTTCCGATTGCTGCTCTCTTATGCGCCTTGTCGATCTTGTAGTACCTGTCCCAAATGAGGGGAAGCATCTCTTCCGATATACCTTCTCCTGTATCTGTAATTTCAACCTTCACACCGTTGGGAGTACAACTTTGAATAATTGTAACCGTCCTATCTGCCCCGGTGTATGTTATGGCATTATTAATCAGGTTGTATATTACCTGTGAAATTTTAACCGGATCAGCATTTACCCATATATCCTTATCACTTTTAAATTCAATCCTATAACCTTCCTGTTCAATAAGTTTATTATACCTTTGAAGTATTTTTCTAATACTTTCCGTAATATTGAATGTCTCAACGTTGATTTTACGGGTACCTGATTGAAGCTGGGATATATCCAGAATATCATTTACAAGTGTGGTTAGCCTTTTTGCTTCATCAATTATTATCTGAACATTTTCAGGTGTATTTTCTCCGGGAAGATCCCGCATAACCTCGCCATACCCCGTAATCATAGTAAGAGGAGTTCTTAGATCATGGGATATATTTGCAATCAGCTCCCTTCGTAGCCCCTCTACTTTTGAGAGCTCTTTTGCAGCGTAATTAAGAGTGTCGTTAAGCTCAGTTATTTCCAGATATCCACGACCATGAAAGGTAGTTTCATAGTTGCCCTTTGCAAGCTCCTTTGCAGAGCTGTTAATTTTGATTATAGGGCCAGAAACCTTTTTTGAAATGAAAAGCCCCATTAACAAAGCCAGCAGTAAGGTTATTCCTGTAACCCATATTAACTGGATTCTCAAGGTATTTACGGTGGCATTTACGGGAGTTATGGTTGAATTAAGCATCACAATGGAAGGTGAGCCATCACCCGGGTTTACTATTTTAACGTAAATTATATTACCCGGCAGGTTTCCCGGAGGTGCAAAGCCATTAGTTAATGGATATCCTGCGGGAGAACGCTTTTCCATTAGCCTATCCATTGAGACTACTTCCAGATACGTGCCTCCATTTTGTTCTGCACTGCTGTAGAGCCCGAATAATTCAGAAGGTGGCAGCTTGTGTATAATACAATCCGGTCTGGATTCTACTGAATACTTTGTTTTTCCGCTGTCATCCAATATTTTTATACAGGCATCTTCCTCTCGGGATAGTGAATCAAGAAATTCCTGAAAATTCTCTGTTTCTATATTATTCTCAATAGTCTCCGCCATTGACTTAATACTATGAATTTTAATCTGCTTGTAAAAATCATCAAGAAAAACTATTTGAAACAACCATAGTAATATCAGCATTACTGCAACAAAGGCTGCAAGATAAAGGAATATCTTGTATTTTATGCTTATTTTGTCAGGTCTCAAATCGATAACCCACCCCTCTTAGGGTAACTATATTTTTACTGTAATCACCCAGACTTTTTCTTAGCAGCTTTATGTGAGTGTCCAGTGTACGGTCATCTCCGAAAAAATCATATCCCCACACATCGGTTATAAGCCTCTCTCTAGTAAGTGCGATTCCCCTGTTTTTAACCATATAGAAAAACAGATCATATTCCTTGGGTGACATATCAATTTTTTCGTTATCAATATATACAAGCCTTCCCGTAAAATCAACGGTCAAACCTTCAAAAGTAAAAATATCTTTTTTGTTCTCTTTATCTGCCGTACCTCTGCTTCTTTTTACAATTGCATTTACTCTCATCATAAGTTCTTTAGGAGAAAAAGGCTTAACCACATAATCGTCTATCCCAAGTTCAAAACCGTGGATTTTGTCATACTCTTCTCCCCGAGCAGAAAGCATGAGAACCGGGGTAGTACTAAACTTTCTGATTTCCTTACAGGCGGAGAAACCATCAAGTTCAGGCATCATTACATCCATCACAATAATATCAAATTTCATTTCCCTGCATACCTGAATTGCTTCCATTCCGTCCGCCGCTTCCACAACCTCATGTCCCTCGAAAACCGCATATTTTTTAATAATAGCCCGTATTCCGGCCTCATCATCAACAATCAGAATTTTATACATGCATCCTCCATTAAACAAAACAGTACAATATACTAATTATACATCATTATGCCATTAAAAGGATGTCCCTGATTCATTGCCCTTATTTAAGTTTAAATTTTGATACTGTTTCCATAAGGCTGCCTGATAATTCTGCAAGGGACTCGGCAGATGCGGTTATTTCTTCCATAGTAGAGGTTTGCTCCTCAACGGAAGCTGTCACTTCCTCCGAGATAGCTGCATTTTCTCCCGAAATATCCGAAATGGAATTTATAGAGTTTACTATCTGTTCAGTTCCCGCTGACATCTGCTGTGCCACCGCAGAAACATCCTGTACTCTGTTTGAAATTTCGCTTATACCTGTCATAATCCTGTCAAAGGAGTGGTTTGCCAAACTTACTCTTTCCAATCCCGCTTCTATATCCTTCTCTTCTTCTTCAATCGCTTTAATAACGTTCAATATGTCCTGTTGTATCTCAACGATAATAGCGGAAATATCTTTAGTTGAGTTTGCAGACTGCTCTGCCAGTTTTCTTATTTCATCAGCTACAACCGCAAACCCCTTTCCTTGTTCTCCTGCACGAGCTGCTTCAATGGCAGCATTTAATGCTAATAAATTTGTTTGTGCCGAAATGTTTGTTATTACTTCTATTATTCCCTGTATTGATTTTGATTTTTCCTCCAGATTTTTAACACTATCTACAGACTCCTGAGATGTTTTGTTAATAATATTCATCTGGTTTATAATCAAATCCAAGTCACGTTTTCCCGCATCCGACAATTTATTAACAGTACCTACCTCATTAGCAATATCCTGCATACTCACAGCTGTCTGTTCAGCGCCCTTTGAAAGTTCAGTCATTGTGTGGGCTACTTCCTTTAATCTGTTATTCTGGTTTTCTGCACCTGTTGCCACTTCCTGTATTGAATTTGCAATTTCTTCCGACGCTGCTGTTGCAGTTTGAGTTCCAGCCATCAGCTGTTGGGATGAAGAAGCAATAGTAGTTGCACTTTCCGAAGCCTGGGAAACCAACATTTTTAGATTATGTAACATTGTCTTGAAAGCTCCCGCTAATTTTGTTATTTCGTCTCTTCCTTTAAGCTCCTTATTATATTCGATTGTCAAGTCACCATCAGCTATTCGTGTTACCAACCCATTCATCAAATTAATTGGTTTAGTAATGCTTAGAGTAATGAAGATTGCAACCAAAATACTCACAACTATTGCTAATGCTAATAAAATAAATATAAAAATTCTTGACGCCTGGTTTGTATAAGAAATTTCATTGTTAAAACTTTCAGCATCACTTCTGGTAACCTCAGCCAGAGTGTGAATATAATCATCTATTTTTTTTATTTGCTCTTCACTGTTTGTCCTGCTATTCTCCAAAGCCTCGGCCTTGTTTCCTTCCTTTGTTAATTTAATTATTTCTTCACACATAGCAGTCCAATCATTAAAAGACTTTATCAGACCATCTACCAGTGATTTGTCTCCAGTAAAAGCTTTTTGTAGATCTTCAAAATTTTGTTTAGTTTCTCCGGTATATTTATCTATATCATTAATTGCTGTTTCAAGCTGTTCTGTGTTATCAGATAATACAACATCCTTCATTGCTCTGTTAATCGCAAAAATATCTCCCTCTGCTTCTAATACAGCTGCCCGTGCTGCAAAGGAATTAAAGTAAATTTTATTTGATAATTCGTCCATCTTCTGAAGTGCCAGTAACGAAAGTACAACCAAAGAAACAGAAATAAGAATTATTAATGCATACCCCAATGTCAACCTAATGCCTATTTTAACTTTATTCAACATGTGTACTCCTCCTAATGATTAATTGTCACCTATTAATTCATGTATTTTTTATCTCATCCCAGAACAATTCAAAGCAAGTATCCACACATTTTATTGTTTTGTTTTAATCCCTTCTTCCTAACAAGTGATTGTTTAGGTATATCGTAACTAGTATATCATCATGTTATGTTAATTAGAATAGTATTTTGTTGAATTATGTCAAAAAATAGAGGCTTATAATCTCTTGGATAAACCGGACAACAAAAAAATCATGGTCCGAAGGAGTTTCTATTTTCCTTCTAACCATGATTCATAATACTTACTTTTATTTTATATACTATATCTCTCTCCTGCCTTCAAGAGCCTTTGCAAGTGTAACCTCATCGGCATATTCCAAATCGCCGCCTACAGGTATACCATGTGCTATTCTCGTTGCTTTTACTCCTAAAGGCTTTATAAGCTTTGATATATACATTGCGGTTGCTTCCCCTTCAACATTAGGATTGGTTGCAAGAATAACTTCTGTTACTTCTCCGCTGCCTAATCTTGAAATCAATTCCTTGATACGGATTTCCTCAGGTCCGATTCCCTGCATTGGAGAAATTGCACCATGCAGAACGTGATACAGTCCTTTGAATTCACGTGTCCTCTCCATAGCTACAACATCACGGGGGTCTTGAACTACGCATATTACTGATTTATCTCTCGAAGTTCCGCTGCACAGAGGGCAAGGATCAATATCGGTAAGGTTACTGCAAACTGAGCAGTATCTGGTCTTTTGCTTTGCCTCCAATATAGATTCTGACAGCTTTTGTACCTTTTCCATGGGCATATTTATTACATGAAAAGCCAGACGCTGTGCCGATTTGTGTCCAATGCCCGGAAGTTTCTGAAATTCTTCTACCAACTTTGCAACGGGAACTGCATAATATTCCATTTATTAACCTCCACAGGGGCATGCCATGAATGACCGCATTTATTAAAACATTCCCGGCAAACCGCCTAATCCGCCTGTTATTTTACTCATTTCGGAGTTAGCCAGTTCCTCAGCCTTTCTCAATGCCTCGTTAACAGCACTCAGTATCAAATCCTGAAGCATTTCAACATCATCAGGGTCAACAACCTCAGGCTTGATAGTAATTTCCTTGATTTCCTTTTTACCGGTAGCAACTATATTTATTGCCCCACCGCAACAGAAACCTCAATTGTCTTGTTTTCCAAGTCCTGTTGTGCCTTCTCCATATCCTTCTGCATCTTCTGGGCTTGTTTCATCAGGTTGTTCATATTTCCACCCATACCGCCTCCGAAACCGCCTCCAGGGAATCCACCTCTTGCCATCTGTACTTCCTCCTGTTATTTTAAAATTTAATAGTTTACAAATTTATCAATTTATATTATATCCTATTCGTCTATTATATCAAGCGGGACATTCAATCTGTCTGAAATTTCCCTCGTGAGCTTTACCAACGGGTTTTCTTCTGAATTCTTAGCAGAAGATGGTTCACTTTGAACCATACTTTCAAGAGATTCTTCATCTACAACCTTTACACGGATACGTCTCCCAAGTCTTCTCTCTAAAGCATTTTCAAGGACGTCGATATGCTCAGCCTTTGATACAATTTCCTTTAGTGAGACCACTGCAGGTGGGAATACCACGAGAACTGTAGACTCGTCAGCAGCCACTGCTTTCGTAGATGTAAGATACGATAACAGCATCATCCTCCTGTTGGCTTTAAGGTCAGACAGTACATTAGGCCATTGCTCCAATTCATTATAAGAATTACTTTTAGCTGAAGCTTTAGGAGCTGAACTGCCGGATGCAGGAGGCACGTTGTCCAACTTATTTCCTGACGAAATGGGACTGCTATTTACTGCCTTAGTTTGAGCAGGTTCACTGCTTCCGTCTTTTACAGAGGGTGCTAAAGCCACAGCCCCTGTTCTAACTGCACTTTCAAGATTAGCTATTCTATCTGCCAGATTATTATCGCCGCTACTTTGGCCGTAACTTCCTACACTTATTGAAATAAGCATAACTTCAAGGAAAACTCTCTGATTAAGCGCATATTTAAGCTGTGTTTCAAAGGAAGACAACTCTTTTATTATTCCAATCAATTGCTCCTTTGAAAAGGCCTCTGACTGGGCAATCATCCTGTCGAGGTACTGTTTTCCAATATCCAGAATGTTTTCAGGATTCTTACTTAGCTTGCATATCAAAAGATTTCTGAAATAAAGCACCAGATCCGATGCAAACCTCAGAATATCCCTTCCACCGGCTGAAAGCTTTTCCACATCTGCTACCAGTCCCTCAACGTTTTTACTCTCTATATTGTCCACTATTTCCGATATAAAATCATCACTTACTATCCCTATTGCATCAAGTACATTTTCATAGGTTATATTATTGTTGCCCTCTGCAATGCACTGATCAAGAATACTGAGGGCATCTCTTAAAGCACCATCCGCCAGTCTCGCAATTAATAATGCACCGTCATCGTCTATCTGTATACCACTTGCCCGGGCAATAACCTTTACCCGTTCTGCAATACCTGCAGGTGTTATTTTCTTAAAATCAAATCTCTGACACCTTGACAAAATAGTTGCAGGCAATTTATGAGGGTCTGTTGTTGCCAATATGAAGACAACATGCCCCGGGGGCTCTTCAAGGGTCTTCAGCAGTGCATTGAATGCACCTGAGGAAAGCATATGAACCTCATCTATTATATAAACCTTGTATCTCGCCTGTGAGGGAGCATAAACGACCTCATCCCTTATTTCTCTTACGTTGTCAACACTATTGTTTGATGCAGCATCTATCTCAACAACATCCAGAATTGATTCATCCAGAATTCCTCTGCAAACCTCACATTCATTGCAAGGGTCTCCATCTTTAGGGTTAAGGCAGTTGATGGCTCTTGCAAATATTTTTGCCATTGTGGTTTTTCCTGTACCTCTTGTACCACAAAAAAGGTACGCATGAGCTATTCTCTGGGATTTTACGGTATTTTTAATTGTTCTGACAACATGCTCCTGCTCAACAACATCTTCAAATACAAGGGGCCTCCACTTTCTATAGAGTGCCGTATAGGACATATCCTACCTCCTCCTTTTATGTACACTGCAATTCAAGGATCATCGGTGTTCTACCTACAATATAATACAAGCCTGTTCATTTGAACAGGCTTGATTTTTTATAAATTGAATGGCCGTACACCCATTATCGATAGAAGTATATAGCCGTTACCTTTACAGTTAGCTCTAATCAGGTAACCCAGCGGCACACAGAATTTACTGCTTATCGCTGCTTCCTTCCGGACCTGACGAGGTTCACAGAATTCTATTGCGCAAGACCCAATTGTCATTGCCACTTGTAAAGGGCAGGCACTACACACTAAAACCTCAAACGGGAATTCAACCCTGCTATAGCGGATTGCAGGTACAGG
>JAEYNY010000089.1 GCA_023412275.1 Bacillota bacterium | reverse complement strand
ATAGACAATATACAGCTCTATGTGGTGGACAAGTACAATAACCTGCAGCCTGTGGGAATACCGGGGGAATTGTGCATAGCAGGAGACGGCTTGGCAAGAGGGTATCTCAACAGGCCTGAGCTGACGGCGGAGAAATTTGTACACAATCCATTTGCGGGGCAAGACGCTTCTGCAAGTAGTGTCATGTACAGGACGGGAGATTTGGCAAGGTGGCTGCCCGACGGGAATATAGAATATCTGGGTAGAATAGATCATCAGGTTAAAATCAGAGGCTTTAGGATTGAGCTTGGAGAGATAGAAGAAGAACTTTTAAAACATGAAAACATAAAAGAGGTTGTGGTTGTAGCAAGGACAGAAAAAGAGGGCAGCAGCTACCTGTGTGCATATTTGGTGGCAGACAGGGACATCGCACCGGGAGAATTAAGAGAACATCTCACAAAGAATCTCCCAGAATACATGGTGCCATCGTATTTTGTAAGGCTGGAAAAGATGCCCCTTTCACAGAATGGAAAAGTGGACAGAAAGGCTATGCCGGAGCCGAAATTCAGTGTAAATAGGAGCATGGGGTATGTTGAGCCTTCTTGCAAAGAAGAACATATAATGGTAAAAGTGTGGGAAAAAGCACTTGGTTTAACCAGAGTAGGTATCAACGACGACTTTTTCGAACTTGGAGGAGATTCCATAAAAGCAATACAGGTGGTTTCTCTACTTACCGGGGAAGGTTTAAATATAGAGGTAAAAGATATTCTGGTACATCGTACCATAGCAAAAATTCTTCTTAATACGGAAGGTAAGTCCAATGTGAATGAATATGAACAAGGGCTTATAGAAGGAAGCTTTGGTTTTACTCCTGTAGTTAAATGGTTTTTTAACCAAAGGTTTAATAATCCCAATTATTTTAATCAGTCTGTTTTGCTAGAACTTAAAAAGCCCATTGATATTGAAAAGTTAAAAATGGCTTTTATAAAAATAATTGAACACCATGACGCATTACGGGTTAACTATTCCTCTGATAGAGATGAATTTTTCTTTAATAATGTGGAAACAACCAAGGATTTTGATGTTAAGGCCTTTAATGTTGCCAGATTAACACCCCAAAAGCAAGAGAATGAATTGATAAAAATAGGTATGGAATTAAAGTCTGGACTTGATATAACAGATGGATTACTTATTAAAGCTGCTATTATTCATTTCGAAGACAATGACAAGCTATTTATAACAATTCATCATTTAGCGGTTGACGGAGTTTCATGGAGGATTATTCTGGAGGATTTATTTTCGGCATATGAGGCAATTGAGAACGGTCGGGAAGTTATTATGCCTAATAAGACAGCATCCTTAAAGGATTGGTATGAAAAGCTGTTAAGTATAAAAGATAGTGAAAAGCTAATTGTGGAAAAAGAATTCTGGAAGAAATATGCTGATTTCAGATTTGAGCTTCCTAAGGATGCTGATACGGAAGACTGGAGTATTGCTTCAAGGTCTTTTGTAAAAGGCTACCTTGACAAAGAAAAAACTGAAATACTTTTGAAGGATGCAAATAAGGCATACAACACTTCTGTTGAAGACCTTCTTGTGACAGCACTTGCAAAGACGGTAAAAGATTGGACGGAATTGAATGAATTTTTAATTGAAATGGAAAACAACGGACGAAACATAGAAAGAATAAATGTTTCAAGAACAGTTGGCTGGTTTACTGCAATTTATCCTATGAAAATTGCTATAAGTAGTACAGATATGGGAGAGCAAATAAAACAGGTAAAAGAAAGCATAAGGGAAGTTCCGCAAAACGGAGTAGGTTACGGAATATTAAAATATTTAACTGATTCGGATACCGAAATAGATGAGAGAATGGCAGAACTTAGATTTAATTATCTTGGACGATTCGATAAAGAGTCGGAAAACGAAATATTTGCTTATTCACATATGAAAACCGGAAGTGAATCATGCCTCACCAATTCAATGTCAGCAAAGCTGGAGATTAATTGTATGGTGATAAATGACATGTTTGAAATTGAAATATTGTACAACGAAAAAGCATATAAGGTAGAAACCATGTCCGACTTTAGGGACAAATATATGAGAAATCTTGAAAATATCATAAGCTACACTGTTGGTAGTGATGAAGTTTATTTTACACCATCTGATTTTGAAACACTTGATATGAATCAGGAAGAGCTTGATTCACTGTTTGAGTAGCACTACTGGTTTGTCAAATTAAACTGGGGGTTTTTACATGAACAATAAGAAGCTTGATAAGAAGAACATTGAAGATATTCTTGCATTAACTCCAATGCAGGAGGGGATTCTTTTTCATTATATTAGTAATCCCAAAAGCAAGCAATATTTTGAACAGCTAAGCTTAAGGCTAAACGGACCGCTTGATTTGGAGGTACTTCAAAAGACTTGGAATTTTGTAGCTGAAAACAACGAAGTCCTAAGAACTTTTTTCCGGTGGGATAAACTTGAGAAACCTGTGCAGATTGTTTTAAGAAATTATGAAATTCCGGTTAGATATTATGACATTTCTAAGATAGATAAGAATATAAAAATTGAAAAGCTTGAAGAAATAAAATCAAAAGATCGGGAAGAAAGTCTTGATATAAGTGAAGAACCTTTCAGGGTAACATTTTGCAAGCTTGAAGTTGATAGTTTTGAGATGATAATTTCAAATCATCATATACTTTATGACGGCTGGAGCAATGCTATTCTGCTTAAGGAGTTTTTTCACGCCTATCAAGCCATTTTCCAGGGTGAGAATCCGGAAAAGCCTGTCAAAAACAGGTATAGGGAATTTGTAAAATGGCATAAAAATCATGAAACAGATTCACATAAAGAGTTTTGGACAGAATATCTACAAGATTTTGAAAATAAAACACTGCTACCATGGGATAAAAGGAACCATGAAAATGCTGAAACAGGTGAAGTTTTTACACTAAGTCTTTCCGGAAGTAACTCAGAGGGGATAAAAAACTTTGCCAGAGAGCATAGAATAGCTTTAGCATCAGTTCTATATGCTGCATGGGGAATAATGCTATTAAGATTTAGTGACACTGATGATGTGATTTTTGGAACAACAGTGTCGGGCAGAACGGCTAAAATAAAAGACATTGAGAATATAGCAGGACTTTTTATAAATACTCCGCCTCTAAGAATAAGGTCAAAAAACGGTGAAAATGTACTTGAATTTCTTAACGGAGTAGAGAATTCTATAAGAGCACGTGGTTTATTTGAAAATACATCACTCACCAAAATCAAAGAATACAGTTCTTTAAAGGGAGGCGATGCACTATTTGATTCAATTATGGTAATCGAAAATTACCCTCTGGATAAGCAACTGGGCAATGAAAAAAGCCTTATTAAAATTGAAGATTTTTCAATGTTTGAAATGACAAATTTTGATATAGCTGTTGCGGTTTCCGTATTTGAAAATATTGAAATAAAGTTTATTTATAACGGCAATAAATTTTACTCCAATACCATCAAACAAATAGCAGAGTATTTTCAAAATATAGTTCAACAAATTATTAACAACCCACAGTGCAAGGTATCAGATATTGAAATATTAACCGGGGATCAACAGAATTGGTTAATAAACAGCTATAACGATACAGCTACTTTGTATCCTCGTGATAAGACATTGAGTCAATTGTTTGAAGAACAGGCCAGCAGGGTGCCTGAAAACATAGCTCTTGTATTTGGTGAAAATCAAATGACTTATAGAGAACTAAACGAAAAAGCGAACAAATTTGCAAGATTCCTAAGGAGTAAAGGGGTAGGGGAAGAAAGCATAGTTGGATTGCTTTTGGAACGTTCTTTTGAAATGATAACGGCCATTTTAGGTGTTTTAAAGGCAGGAGGAGCCTATCTTCCATTAGACCCGGAGTACCCTTGTGAAAGGATCGTGTCAATTATAAATGACTCGGGTACAAAAGTGCTTGTTACTCAAAAAGAAATTTTTGAAAAGATCGGTTTCTCAGAATATTTTAACGGTTCTTCAATAGAAATGCTCCTTATGAACGAAGAAGATATGGAGTTCGAAAATGAGAACCCGGAAAATCTTGTGTGTATAAGCAGTTCAGATAATTTTGCTTATGTTATGTATACTTCGGGTTCCACAGGTTTGCCAAAAGGAACTCTTACAATGCATCACAATATTAGTAGAGTGGTGAAGAATACAAATTATATTGAAATTTCCGATAAAGATACTCTGCTACAGTTGTCAAACTATGCTTTTGACGGTTCAACTTTTGATATTTTCGGAGCATTGCTAAACGGGGCTACGCTGGTTCTGGTAAGTAAAAAATCCCTTCTTGATATGGAAGAACTTTCACGAATTATAAGAGAACAGAATATATCTGTATTTTTTGTGACAACAGCTTTATTTAATACACTGGTTGATGTTAACGTTGAATGCTTAAAAAATGTCAGGAAAGTACTTTTCGGAGGAGAAAGAGTATCTGTACCTCATGTCAGGAAAGCATTTGGATATATTGGGACCGGCAGGATGATACATGTTTATGGGCCTACCGAAAGTACTGTTTTTGCTTCATTTCATCCAATAGACAAAGTAGACAGTGAAGCAGTTACTATTCCTATAGGAAAACCACTTTCCAATACAAGACTGTATATTGTTGATAAAAACAATAAGCTTCAGCCTTTTGGTGTCCAAGGTGAATTATGTATAGCAGGGGATGGATTGGCTAAGGGATACCTGAATCGTCCTGAATTAACAGAGGAGAAGTTTGTGTGTGATCCCTTTTGGAGTGGAAATAGCCACGGTAAGCAGGAACTGATGTACAAAACCGGAGACCTTGTAAAATGGCTGCCGGATGGAAGTATTGAATTCCTGGATAGAATAGACACACAGGTGAAGCTGAGAGGGTTCAGAATTGAATTGGGAGAAATTGAGGCATGTCTACTGCAGTACAATGGCATTAAAGAGGCAGTGGTACTGGCTAAAGAAGATAAAAGGGGCAGTAAATTTCTTTGCGCCTACTATACCTCAAAAACTGAAATCGTATTAGCAGAGTTAAGGGATTATTTGGGAAGCAGGCTTCCTGTTTATATGGTACCGTCTTGTTTTATAAGAATGGAGAGTGTTCCGTTAAATCCTAACGGTAAAATAGATAAGAAAAAGCTCCCGGAGCCTTATTTGGAAGAAAAAGAATATGTGCCTCCAAAAGATGAAACAGAGGTTAAGTTAGCCGGATTGTGGCAGGATGTTCTTGGAGTTGAGACAGTGGGTGCAAAGGACAATTTTTTTGAACTGGGAGGTCACTCTCTGAAAGCTACTGTTCTTGCTGCACGCATACATAAAGAGTTCAATAAATCAGTACCTTTGGAAAAAGTACTCAATACCAGGGATTTAAGGGAATTGGCCGGATATTTGGATGACGCGGAAGAGAAAGTTTACTCACGAATAAAACCTGTATATGAGGATGAGGCATATATTAATGCATCCTATCCCGAGGGAGTTTACCCTTCATCCGCATCACAGCAGAGAATGTATGTCCAGCAACAATTTGAAGGAATTGGTACAAGCTATAACATGTCATTGGCAATGAATGTTGAAGGTGAACTTGACATTGCCAAAGTAGAAGAGACTCTTAAAACTTTGGTAATGAGACATGAACCTTTCAGAACATCATTTGAGATATACAATGGTGAAGTAGTTCAAAGGATTCATAAGGAAATTGATTTTAAAGTAGCATTTGCTAAAACAGATAATAAATGCAGTGACAAGGTTCTAAGAGAATTGATAAAGCCTTTCGACCTTGGTAAGGCACCATTAATTAGAGCCACCGTGTTGAATACGGGGGACAAAAAACACATTTTCCTGCTTGATATGCATCACATAATATCTGATGGAATTTCCATAACAGTTCTGGTAAGGGAATTTGAACAGATTTATAAGGGACTAAGAATTGCTGAACCTGAAATTCAGTACAAGGATTTTTCATATTGGCACAATAATTTTCTTGAAGGAGCTGTTATAAAAAAACAGGAAGAATACTGGAGGAATGTACTTGAAGGTATAGATTCAACGATTAATATGCCTTCGGATTATTCCAGATCTGATAGTAGAACCTTTTTCGGAGATAGTGTTTTATTCAATCTGGAGTCTGAAATTTGTGAATCTCTTAACTTACTTTCACATAAATACGGAGTAACCATAAATGTGTTACTCTTGGCTCTTTATACAACTTTGTTATATAGGTACACCGGACAACAGGATATTCCAGTAGGATCCTTAGTTGCCGGAAGAAACCATCCTGATGTTGAAAGCATGATTGGAATGTTTAATAATTTTCTTCCTATAAGAAGCAGGGTAGAGCCATCCGGTACTTTTACAGAATTTATACGCAGTGTCAATGATACAGTATTAAAAGCGTATGAAAATCAAGATTATCCATATGACAGGATGGTTGAGAATTTTGCAGGAAGAACTGATGTAACAAGAAATCCACTTTTTGACACAATGCTTATACTTCATAATGAACTTCAACAAGACATTGTCCCTCAAATAAACGGACTCAAATTTGAAATATATGATTTAAATTCATTTACTTCCAAGCTGGATTTTAAGCTGGATATTTACATGGGCAAATCAAATATTATGAATTGTGTTCTGGAGTACAATACCGGAATCTTTAAGAAAGAAACAATGGAGAGGTTTGTGCGGCATTTTATTAATATTGTTGATGAAATAGTTAAAAACCCGGATAAAAAAATATGTGATATAGAAATGCTGACCCCACAAGAAAAAAGTCAGATATTATTTGATTTTAATAATACAGAATATGAATATCCAAAGGACAAAACTGTTTCCTATGTTTTTGAGGAGCAAGTAGAAAAAGTCCCTGATAATATTGCAGTAATGTTTGGGAATGAAAAGCTTACAT
>JAEYNY010000156.1 GCA_023412275.1 Bacillota bacterium | reverse complement strand
ACTGAACAATTTTGATTCTATAAAAATAGGATTAGCTTCTCCGGAAAAGGTCAGAGAATGGTCAAAAGGTGAAGTAAAAAAGCCTGAAACTATAAATTACAGAACTTTGAAGCCTGAAAGAGACGGGTTGTTCTGCGAAAGGATTTTCGGTCCTCAAAAGGACTGGGAATGTCATTGCGGTAAATACAAAAGAATAAGATACAAGGGTATAGTTTGTGACCGTTGTGGTGTTGAAGTTACAAGGTCGAAGGTAAGAAGAGAAAGAATGGGACATATCGAGCTTGCTGCTCCGGTATCCCATATCTGGTACTTCAAGGGAATACCAAGCAGAATGGGCTTGATTCTTGATATGTCTCCAAGATCCCTTGAAAAGATACTTTATTTTGCGTCATATGTTGTCATTGACCCAGGTCAGACACCATTATCTAAAAAACAGGTATTAACAGAAAAGGAATATAGAGACAGTGTTGACAAGTTTGGAATGAATTTCAGAGCAGCAATGGGAGCTGAAGCTATAAAGGAATTGCTTGTTGAGATTGATCTTGAAAGTCTTTCCAAGGAGTTAAGGGCTGAGCTGACTGAATCTACAGGACAAAAGAGGATCAGAGCAGTTAAAAGACTTGAAGTTGTTGAGGCTTTCAGACTCTCAGGTAACCGTCCTGAATGGATGATACTTGATGTAGTTCCTGTAATTCCACCTGAACTCAGACCAATGGTTCAGTTGGATGGAGGAAGATTTGCAACATCTGACTTAAATGACCTGTACAGAAGAGTTATAAACAGAAATAACAGATTAAAAAGACTCCTTGACTTAGGAGCTCCTGACATAATTGTAAGAAATGAAAAGCGTATGCTTCAGGAAGCAGTTGATGCATTAATTGATAATGGTAGAAGAGGACGTCCTGTAACAGGACCTGGAAACAGACCTCTTAAATCACTTTCAGATATGCTTAAAGGTAAGCAGGGCCGTTTCCGTCAGAACCTTCTAGGTAAGCGTGTTGACTACTCAGGACGTTCGGTTATCGTTGTAGGCCCTGACTTGAAGATATTCCAGTGTGGTCTCCCAAAAGAGATGGCGTTGGAATTGTTCAAGCCATTTGTAATGAAGAAGCTTGTTAATGATGGATTGGCACATAACATAAAAAGTGCAAAGAGAATGGTTGAAAGAGTAAGAAATGAAGTATGGGACGTACTTGAAGAAGTAATAAAAGAACATCCTGTGTTACTCAACCGTGCTCCTACACTTCACAGACTCGGTATACAGGCCTTTGAACCTGTACTGGTTGAAGGAAGAGCGTTAAAGCTTCACCCATTGGTATGTTCAGCGTACAATGCTGACTTCGATGGTGACCAGATGGCCGTTCACGTACCTTTGTCAGCAGAAGCTCAGTCAGAAGCAAGATTCTTGATGTTGTCGGCAAATAACTTGCTGGCACCTAAGGACGGTAAACCTATTACCGTACCAACTCAGGATATGGTTTTAGGTAGCTATTATCTGACCATAGAAAAACCAAATGAGCCCGGAGACGGAAAAGTATTCTGTGATATGAACGAAGTTCTTATGGCATATCAGGAAGGCGTACTTGGACTTCATGCTCAGATAAAGGTCAGAATAGAAAAAGAGATAAACGGTGTAAAGATGCGAAAAGTAATCAGCTGTACGCCGGGTAGACTTATTTTCAATGAAGCGATTCCGCAGGATCTTGGTTTTGTAGACAGAAGTGACGAGAGCAAGTTATTTGACCTGGAAATCAATTTCCTTGTAGGTAAGAAAGAGCTTGGAAAAATTATAGATAAATGTATAAGGGTGCATGGAACCACTAAAACAGCCGTTATACTTGATAAAATAAAGGCATTAGGCTTTAAGTACTCCACAAGAGGTGCTATCACAATCAGCGTATCCGATATGGTAATACCTGAGATAAAGAAGCAGTATTTGCAGGAGACTGAAAGCACTATCGATAATATCGTTAAGCAGTATAAGAGAGGACTGATTTCAGATGAAGAAAGATACAATTCTGTAATCAGTGCTTGGACAGAAACAGGTGAAAGTATCACTAAAGCCCTTATTGATAACCTTGACAGATTCAATCCTGTGTACATGATGTCACAGTCTGGAGCGAGAGGTAATATCAATCAGATTAAGCAGCTTGCTGGTATGAGAGGTTTGATGGCGGATACATCCGGTAAGACCATTGAGATACCTATTAAATCAAACTTCCGTGAAGGCCTTAATGTTTTGGAATTCTTTATTTCAACTCACGGAGCCAGAAAGGGTTTGGCCGATACAGCACTTAGAACCGCTGACTCAGGTTACCTCACAAGACGTCTTGTTGACGTAAGTCAGGATGTTATAGTAAGAGAACTTGATTGCGGTACTGACAAGGGCATTGAAGTTTACGATATCAAGGACGGCGGTGAAATAATTGAACCGTTATCCGAGAGACTTGTAGGCAGATATTTAACTGAAGACATGTATGACCCTAATACAAAGGAATTAATAGCATCTAAAGACGAGGCTATCGATGAGAAGAAAGCTTCCACAATTGCTAAATCCGGAGTTAAGAAGGTTAGAATCAGATCAGTACTTACTTGTCATTCAGAGGTTGGAATATGTGCCAAGTGTTATGGTGCTAACCTTGCAACCGGAGATGCGGTAAACGTTGGTGAAGCAGTTGGTATTATAGCTGCACAGTCAATCGGTGAACCTGGTACACAGTTGACAATGAGAACCTTCCATACCGGTGGTGTTGCCGGTGATGACATTACACAGGGTCTCCCTCGTGTAGAGGAATTGTTTGAAGCCAGAAAGCCAAAGGGACTTGCAATTATATCTGAAATAGCAGGTAGCGTTAAGCTTTCAGAATCCAAGAAGAAGAGAGAAGTAATCATTACTTCTGAAGACGGTGAATCAAAATCCTATCAGATACCTTATGGATCAAGAATCAAGGTATATGACGGAGACGTTGTTGAAGCCGGAGATGAATTGACAGAGGGTTCCGTAAATCCTCATGATATTCTTAAAATTAAGGGTATCAAGGGTGTTCAGGCTTATCTTCTTCAGGAAGTTCAGAGAGTTTACAGAATGCAGGGTGTTGATATCAACGATAAGCATATAGAAGTAATTGTAAGGCAGATGATGAGAAAAGTTAAGATTGAAGATGCAGGAGATACCAGCTTACTCCCAGGAGGACTTGTTGACATATTCGAGTTTGAGAAAGAGAATCAAAAAGCTCTTGATGCAGGTCTTAGCCCAGCAACTGGTGAGCGTACTCTTCTGGGTATCACAAAGGCTTCACTTGCTACAGATTCATTCTTGTCTGCTGCTTCCTTCCAGGAAACCACAAGGGTTCTTACAGAAGCTGCAATTAAGGGTAAGATTGATCCTCTTGTAGGATTAAAGGAAAATGTTATCATTGGTAAGCTAATACCGGCAGGTACAGGTATGAGCCGTTACAAGGATATAAGTATTAGCAGTGTAGTTGAATAAGCAAATAACTTTTTAATATCAAATATCATAAATGAAGCATCAGTATACTAAAACTTAGTTACTGATGCTTCATTTTATTATATATAAAAGTTGGAGTATGTTAAAAAAAGTGTGCTGTATATTAGATACAGCACACTTTTTTTTATGGCATACTGAATTATTCTGTGAGGATTGAATTAGCCAAGGGACGAATAACACAGATAGAGACAAAACATAGTTATTCAATAATTAAACTCCAAATAAGGGTAAAAAATTATTTACATATATCGACAAGCAACGACATGATATGATACAATACTTCAAAATTAATTAATTGGAACGGTTTAAAAATTGGAACGGTTTAATTATGATTTTGAACAATAGCTGCTCTGGGACTCGACTAAACTGAATATAACTCGTCCCATGACTGTACCAATTATCAGTATTTAAATTTAAAGCATATAAAGTGGGTTACTTCACCTTTATGTAATAGAAATATTAATAATCTTAAAGGAGAGAAAATTATAAGGAAAGGAGTGAAGATATGAAAACTAGAATTAGCACTTAAGATTTTTGTCATAAAAGGTTAAGGCATACTCAGTCAAAAAATTGTTGTAGTTGGTATTATCTGTTCTGAAATTTGTAATTTAGGTCGTTGGTTATTAAGAAAAATATTAAATAACAAAAACAACGGAGGTAGCAGATGAAAACTTTAAAGACAAAACTTAACCGGTTATTCTGTATTGTTATGGCAGTACTTTTATTACTTAACGTCATGCCATTAAGTACGCTGGTTGCTTATGCCGAGGATACACAAGCCGTGGCGAGTGGCAGTTGTGGAACAAATGTAAATTGGACATTGACTGCTATAGGGGAAAGCAGTTATGCCCTTACTATCTCAGCTTCAGATGGAAATAATACTATGGCAGACTATCAAGTACCGACTAATGCTGACGGTGTACCGTGGAAGTCATATATCACCGGTATAACCAGCCTTGTTGTACAGGAAGGCGTAAAAAACTTAGGGGATCGTACATGCTATGGAGCGACATCCCTGACAAGTGTCTCTATTCCCTCTACCGTTTCAGATATAGGAAACGGTGTCTTTAGAGGTTGTACTGCTTTAACAGAAGCCTCTTTTGGAGGAGCTATCACCATGGATAAAAATGTATTTTACGGATGTACAAGTCTAAAAAAAGTAAGCATTCCTGAAGGCACAACTATATTGGCCGATAATACTTTCTCCGGCTGCATTGCATTGGAGGTGCTTACATTACCTGCCTCTCTAACATCTATTGGTGCAAGCGCTTTTAAGGATTGCAGCAATATCAAGACAATTAATTTCAGTGGTAATAAAGAAGAATATAAAACCCTACTGGAGAACAATAGTGCTACTGCCATCCCTCTACAATCTACTGTTATTACTGTAATGTGTAGTGATGGAAACTATGTCTACGAAGAAAAAGAAGAACAAGAAAAGTCAACTACTGGAACAACCGGTGATGTTAGCTGGAGTATGGATACAGAAACCGGTAAGTTGATTCTATCCGGTACCGGAAAAACTGCAGACTATTCCAGTGCCACTGACCCTGCGAACTCTGCGCCATGGCTGAACTATATGGATCAGATTCAGGAGGTCGTTGTAGAGGAAGGCATCACTTATTTAGGAAAGCGTCTTTTTTATGGAGCCGATAACCTTATAAAAGTGACTCTTCCTGATTCGCTTACTTCTTTGGAAGAGGGAGCTTTCAGAGAATGTACCAAGCTTAAAGAAATCACTATTCCGGCTAATGTAACTACAATAGGTAGAGTGCAGTTCTACCAGTGCGTGGCTCTTGAATCCTTATCAATTCTCGGTAATGTAACCATACTGAAGGATAAGTCTCTATATGGTTGTGTTGCGTTGAAATCTCTTACTCTTCCTGCAAGCCTGGTAACCATCGAAAAAGATGCTTTATATAACTGCAACAGCCTTGAATCAATTCGATTTGGCGGAACAAAACAAGAATACCAGACTTTGGTGCAGAGCAATAGTGCTAATACAAAGGCACTACAATCTGCCATGATTGATGTTACCTGCAATGACGGTACATATGTCTATGACCGTATAAGCCTAGGAAATGGTTTGGAGTACTCTCTTAGCAGCGGAACTTTGACTATTATAGGAGAAGGCACAATGGATGATTATACTTTAGCTTCAGAAGTACCATGGGCTGTCGAGGCTGATTCCATTAAAACAGTAGTTATCAAGGGCGGGGTAGCGAAAATAGGAGCTAACGCCTTTGCAGAAGTCAATTCAATAGAAAACGTCTTCTATATCGGTACAGAAGAAGGTTGGAATACTTTAAAGGCAGCAAGCGGTATCAACAACGAAAAACTCTATACCGCCCCTATTACCTACGGCCTTTCCGGAACCTGCGGTGAAAAGGTTAACTGGGAGCTTAGTGAGGATGAAACTACTCTAACAATTTTCGGACAGGGTACAATGTATGCTTACAATACCACCACCACATTAGCTCCTTGGCTCTACAGCAAAGATAATATAACTAAAGTGGTTATTAATGAGGGAGTAACCGATGTTGGGGATTATGCTTTTTATGGTTGCAAACTTATCAGCTCTCTAACCCTTCCAAGCTCCGTTGAAGAACTTGGCACTTATGCTTTCGGAGGATGTATATCTCTAGAAGAAATTGCCTTTCCGGAAGGATTGAGAGTTATTGGTGCAAAGGCATTTAATGCTTGCAGCGGACTAACTACAGTTTACATCCCGAAATCTTTGACAAATATAGACATGAAGGCATTTATTTTAAACTCTTCTCTTTCTACTGTTTACTATGCCGGTACAGAAAATCAGTGGAAAAAAGTATTAGTGAGCGAATCCGCTTCCGGGAACAATAATTTGCTGAATGCAAAATTTGTTTTTGGTAGTCCTCTTCCTAGCACAGATTTCTTAGATGTAGGAAGTAGTGACTGGTATGCCGGAGCTGTGAAGTATATGGTGGAAAACGAGTTTATGACCGGAGAAAGTGGAAAATTTGGCTCAGATAATCAAATAAGAAGTACAGAAATTATTTCGCTATTATATCAGTTGGCAGGCTCACCGGGAATGTATAGTTCTGCAATTGATTGGGCGTTGCAAAACAAGATTGATATTTATGAGACTGATGATAAGGTTACTGTGTTAAGGCTGATGGAAATTCTTTATGCTGCTGCAAACTATAACGGTGTTGATGTCACTGCGGTGACAGGTAGCAACAACTTAAATGGCATCACTAATACAGAGACACTTTCACAAGAGGAATTATTGAAGTTAACTTGGGTATTTGAACAAGGTTACTTTGCTGACTTGATTTCCAACAAAGGTCCTATAGACTGTAGCAATTACCTGACAAGAAGCGAAGGTGCTTCAGTACTTGCTGCATATATAAAAAGCGGGGCTGCATATGCGGACCGTTATAGAAAAATTGTAACTGAAGCACGTGCTGCACTTGAGGCCAACGGCGATGGCATATTTTATATTTTTACTCCAAAGATAGCGGTTCCAAATATTACTGCTAAAGCGGGTGATTTTACTTTACTGATCTTACCAGATGGACAGACTATGATGATTGATAGCGGAGTAGGAGACTGCAATGGGCCTGTTATGTCTTTTGTCAGGGACATAGGACTCAAATCCCTTGATTATTTTGTACTTTCCCATCCGCATACTGACCACGTGGGCAATGCTCTTAGTGTGGCAAAATATTTATATGACGAGGTTGGGGGAACCATTGGTACTTACCTTTACACGGGGTATAAATATAGTACTCTGGAGCCTGCGTTTGCTGCATATCTGGCAGAAAAGAATGTAAATATGAGAACTGATATAAAATCAGGGGATTGTCTTAAAATCGGTGACGTTGAGATTAATATCTTCAACCCTACTGAAGAAGATCTAAAAACTACTGACGTATCGGACGAATCACTTAATAATATATCTATGGTTATGAAATTTACCTATGGTAACGCTACATACCTGACTAGCGGAGACCTTTATGTGGATAAGGAAGCTGAATTGGTACAAAAATATGGTTCTAAGCTAAAAGCCGATATTATGAAATCGAATCACCACGGTTTATATACCTCAAATTCATCCCTTTGGTCAAAAACTGTTTCTCCTAAAGTTGTGATTACGAATAATGATGATGTGGGAAGTTCTATTATTTACAGACGCCTTAGCAGAGAAGGCTCGGCATACTACAGCGTAGGAGTGGATGGACTGGTTATGATAACCATGAGTCCAAATGCGGACTATACGGTTACTAGCCAGTATGATACTATCTTACGTCAGGAGTACTCCGGAGAAATTGGAAAGCCGACAAATAGAATCAGTCCGGCAACTGCTATATTTGACAAAAAAGCAGGTGCAGAGCAAGACATTAAAGTAAATATGACCATCAACGGAAACACTTTAACTGCAATTACTAACGGCTCGACTTATCTGGAAAGGGATATTGACTATTCTTTAAGTGGTAACATCGTTACCATCAAGAAGGAATATCTGGATTCACAATCAGTAGGGTCTATTACACTGACTTTATTGTTCAGTGCAGGGAACAGCTCAAAATTAAATATTACAATTTACGACACTACTAGTACCGGAAATACTTCTCCTACAGATTCTGAACAGTCGCAAGCACCAACAATATGGGTGGATGCAAATACAGGCAAGGCTATTGTGGATGTTAAACCAGTGCTTGATAACACTACGGACATTGCTAAGTCTGAGTTGAAGTCTGAATTATTAAACAGTGCATTAAAATTGGCAAAGGTAGACCAGAATGGAATAAAGACGGTTTCCATTAATGTACAGAACTTGAAGGACTCCAAGGCATATGAAGTGGTACTGCCATCAGAGTTACTGATTCAGAATGAAATGACACAAAATTTGGAAATCAAAACAAATAAGGCAAATATAGAGTTGCCGGGGAACTTCCTATATAACGCAGGCGTTTTAGTACAGTCAGGCAATGTAACTATAACTATCAAAGAAGTAGAGAAAAAGATACTGTCTGACAAAACCAGTACTCTGGTTGGTGATAGACCTGCAATAGAATTAAATGTTAACGCAAACGGTAAGATGATATCCTTAAGTAATTCCAATGCACCGATAAAAGTGTCTATTCCATACACTCCTACAGAACAAGAATTAAGAAACCATGAGCATATAGTAGCATACTATATTGATGAAAAGGGAAATGCAATTACTGTACCGAGTGGCAAATACAATACTGATTCTGGAGAAATTTCATTTACAACAACAAAATTGGAGAGATTTTCTATAGGCTATGTGGAAAAGACTTTTGACGATATTGATAGTTTCACTTGGGCCAAGAAGGAAATAGAAGTTTTGGCTTCAAAAGGAATCATAAATGGAACCTCCAACGCTACTTATAGTCCTTCTGCTAATATAACAAGAGCTGATTATCTAGTATTGCTTATAAGGAGCTTGTCCCTCACAACAGAGGTGGATGACAATTTCGATGATGTAAATCCAGGAAATTATTATTATGAGGCGATAGGCATTGCCAAAAAGCTGGGGATTACTTCAGGAAAAGGGAACAACTTATTTAACCCGAAGGAGTCAATTACCAGACAGGAAATGTTTACATTAACTGCAAAAGCTTTGAAGTTGGTAGATAAACTTAAGGATGAGCATAGCACGGAAGTATTAGAGAACTACAAAGACCAAAGTACTATTGCCCCATATGCTCTTGAAGACATAGCAGCCTTGGTAGAGGAAGGCATCATTAAAGGATCGGGAAGTATGTTGACTCCTTTAAAGAATGCTTCTCGAGCTGAAGCAGCTGTAGTGATTTACAAGATTTATAATCGTTAATATATTGTAGAAGCTCAAATAAATTGGGCTAAGTTGGACAAGGAAGACCGGGAGTATCGTAAAACTGTTCAAAAATTAGTTAGCGATACTCCCTTCTTTTGTACCCCTGATACGTTGATAAGTGCTTATTAAACCTTCAATTTTCTTTATGTTTTATTGTTTTGTGGAATTTAAGTGCACTTTAATAGCCATATTAATAACAGCTCAAAATAATTAATTTCTGGGTTATGATATCAAAAATCCGTACCCTTGACAAAAGATAATACAGAGTGATAAAATAATTCAGTGCATTGATTTGTGCATTTTTTTGTGTGCAAATTCAGAACACATCTAAAATTAAAGAGAAAACCACAATTGGAGGACTAAAAAATTGTTGGATGATCTTAAACACTGTAAGAAGGCGGTTGGTGTAAAGCAATCCACCAAAGCCGTAGAAAACGGTGTCGCGTCAAATGTTATAATTGCAAAGGATTGTGAGCAGAGGGTCGTAAGAAGAATTATAGAACTTTGTGAGGCAAATGCTGTTCCCGTAACATATGTTGATTCAATGAAACAACTGGGAAAAGCCTGTGGAATTGACGTTGACGCTGCAGTTGCATGTATTTTAAAGTAGCTTATATTTATTTATTCTTACTAATCGGTAAGGTATATATAAAATATATAATAATTACCTTTGAAAGGAGGTGTACTAATGCCAACATTTAATCAGCTGGTTAGAAAGGGCAGAGAAGTTATCGAAAAGAAATCAACTGCTCCAGCTCTCCA
>JAEYNY010000141.1 GCA_023412275.1 Bacillota bacterium | reverse complement strand
ATATCGTTAACAAATATGACTTTGATGTAGATTTATCATCAGGACGTTACATCGTAGACGCAAAGTCAATCATGGGAATCTTCAGTCTTGACCTCAGCAAACCTATTAAAGTTGAAGTTCAGAACGAGGACAGCGAAAAATTCTGTGATGAAATTAAGCGTTTTGTAGTTTAATTTATTATTAACGAGTACAAACTATTGATAATAGACAAAAAATAAAAGCGAGTTTTGAAACTCGCTTTTTGTTATTTTAACATAACAACTATTTCTCAGAAAATTCTTCTTCAGTTATTACTTCAAAACCATTTCTTACTAAAAGTTCTGCAGTAACTCCGTTACCTTCAGTTAGCTTTCCACTGAAGGTTCCATCATATATTTTCCCAACACCGCAGGATGGGCTTTTTGACTTTAATATTGCTTTTTTTATGCTATAGAGTCTGCCTACCTTTAGTGTTTCTTCAGCACCTTTTAAAAATTTTTCTGTTTGATTTTGCCCTTTGGAGTCTATTATTTTTGACTTCCCAGAAAGGACGTCTCCTCCGCCTCCGCAGACAATCTCACAAGAGTCCCTTGGAGTAGGCAGTCCACCCATCTGTTCAGGGCATACCATAATTGCTTTGCCTTCCCTGACAAGTTTCTCTATATACTCGTTATAGTTGCTTTTACCGTTATATTTACTGTCCAGTCCTGCTAAACATGCACTAACCAGTATCATTTAACCCTACCTTTTTTTTCTTTTCCTTTTTCCCATTATTTTTTCATAAACTTTTTTATCTATGATTTTCCCCTTTTTGCCGGGTTTATTGCCGGAAGAAGTACTCCTTCTGCCCTTATCCTCAGTTTTATCCGGTTTTGTACTCCGGCTGGTTCTCTTAACAGATGAAGGTTCTTTCTTGCGCTTTGTAAATGCTATTTTATCTTCTTTTTCCTCATCTATATCCTCTATGTCAATCTCATCATCAGATTCATCCAGTATAAATTCAATTTTCCTTGCAGATATGTCGGCTTTTGCAAGAATAACCTTGACGGTATCACCTATTCTGTAAATTTTGCGTGTACGTTCACCTACAAGGCAGTAGTGGGTTTGATCATAATTATAGTAATCATCTTCCATGCTGCTCATTCTGACCAGACCTTCAATGGTGTTATCAAGTTCTATGAACATACCAAAGGAAGTTACATTTGCAATAATACCTTCAAATATTTCTCCCTCATGGGCTTTCATATATTCTACCTTTTTGAGGTCTTCACTTTCTCTTTCAGCCTCATCTGCTCCTCTTTCACGCTCTGAACACTGTTTTGCTATTTCAGGCAGTATTCCTTCCAATTGACTGATTTTTTCCTCACTCATTCCGCCTTTCAGATAAAGCTTCATTATTCTATGAATTATTAAATCCGGATATCTTCTTATAGGCGAAGTGAAGTGACAGTAGTATTTTGCAGCCAAGCCAAAGTGACCTGTGCTTTCATTGCTATACCGGGCTTTTTGCAATGATCTTAGCATAACTGTACTGATTATTCTCTCGTGTCTGGTTCCTTTAACCTTTTCCAAAAGGTCCTGTAAGGCTCTAGGGTGAACTTTATTTATGCCCTTTATACTGTATCCCAGATTGTAAAGAAATTCGTTCAGATTGTGGATTTTTTCTTCATCGGGGTCTTCGTGTATTCTATATACAAACGGTGTATTTGTCCAGAAAAAATGCTCTGCAACTGTTTCATTGCAGACCAGCATGAATTCTTCAATTATCTGATTTGCAATGGTTATTTCATATCTTTTTACATCTATAGGCTTACCCTTTTCATCCAGCACTACCTTTGCTTCATCAAAGTCAAAATCAATAGCACCCCTCTGGAATCTTTTCTTCCTTAGTATCAAAGCCAATTCCTGCATTTTGTAAAAGTCAGGAGCAACATGACTGTAGCGTTGTATAAGGTCTTGGTCATTTTCCACCAATATCTTATACACGTTGGTGTAGGTCATTCTCTCATCTATATTAATTACGCTCTCAAATATTTCATGGTTATATACTCTTCCGTTTTTATCTATGTCCATCATTACGGTAAAACTCAGCCTGTCAACGTGTGGGTTAAGGCTACAAATACCGTTGGATAGTTTTCTTGGGAGCATTGGGATAACCCTGTCAACAAGATATACGCTTGTCCCTCTGTTAAGGGCTTCCATATCGAGGGGAGAATTTTCAGTAACATAGTTGGTTACATCTGCAATATGAACACCAAGCCTGTAATTCCCGTTTTCCAATATTTCTATTGAAACCGCATCATCAAGGTCTTTTGCATCTTCTCCGTCTATGGTAACCATACGGAGCCCCCTTAAATCACGCCTTCCTTGTATCATTTCCTCTGTTACTATTTCACTTACGGAATTTGCCTGATTTAGAACATCCTCAGGGAAATCCTCTTCAAGGTTATATGATTTTATTATGGACAGTATATCGACGCCCGTTTCGTTCCTGTCGCCGATTATTTCAATTACTCTTCCCTCAGCATTTCGTCTGGCTTCCGGGTATTTTAGTATCTCAACAACAACCTTCTGTCCTTTTTTTGCACCGTGAAACTCACTTTTTGAAACAAAAATGTCTCCCGAAATCCTCTTATTATCAGGAACCACAAAGCCAAAGCTCATACTGTTTTCAAAGGTTCCCACCAAAGTGGTATTAGCCCTTTTCAGTATACGTATTATCTCGCCTTCCATTCTCCTGTCTGAAGAACTTTTCTTGTTTACCCGTGCCACAACTCTGTCATTATGCATAGCTCCGTTAAGGCTGTCTGCGGGGATAAATACATCCTCCATAAGCTCATCGTCAGGTATGAGGAATCCATATCCTCTTTCATGTCCCTGAATCCTTCCTGTGACCAGGTTTAACCTTGAAGGTACGCCATACCTTTTTCCGTGGGTCATGAAAATTCTGCCTTCTTCTTCAAGTTCATCAATTACCTGTGTAAAAAGTTCAATATCTTCTTCGGGCACGTCAAGAACCATTATAAGTTCCTTAAATAAAAGAGGTTTATAGGCTTTATCCCTCATAAATGCAACTATTCGTTCTTTACGTTCTTCCAAATCTGCCATGTATTAAATTCCCTCTCCATCTTTTTTAGAAATTAACGTACTTCTCCACTTATTCCTTATACTAATATATTATTCCAAGTATTTCAATTAAAATTCACCGTTATCATAGCTATTGTCAAAAGCCGTATCTGCAAATTCGCCCCACATGTCGGCGTACTTTCCGGTGGCCCATTCGGTCATGATAATGGACTCTCCTTTTATAAGAGGAATTTTAAGCAGCTGCTTGCTTATAGTATTCTTATTTTGAACCGTATAAACAGTTACATTATCTTCAGATGCCAATATAACGATATCCTTATTAGGTGACATGTATGCATCTCTTGTCCAAGGCGATCTGGATTTAATTTCATTCCATGGAATATTCATTTCATCATAGTGTATTAGCTTTGAAGGTACCATCTGCTTTAAATCAAAATCTTCATATTTTTTATCACCTGATGTGTCCTTATAATAAAGACGGCTTTTCATTATCCAATGTCCATTTCTTCGCTGCAAAGTAAAATTGTCTTCTTCAGGCTGTTGGTTCAGTTTGTTTGCCCTTTTGCTATCCAAAGAGGAAATAAATACCTCTGCCGATTGCTTTAAAGTATTGGCAGAATCACCCTCAATTATATCTGACAGAAGCACGGGCTTTTTCGTTGCCAGATTATCTATGGGTAAAACTCCAAGTCGCATGTCGCTTTCAATACCCATATAGTCATTCCCAACAAAAAGTATTTTTGAATCAGGCTTTTTATTTATCATATTTATTTTACTTAGAATCTTTGATTGGTGCTTTTTGGATAGATCTGCAAAAGGCTCCGCATATATATTTACCGTATTGTCGGTTACTATGGAACCAATTTCCCAGAACCCTTTTGCCCTAGGAACTACTAGTTGGCTTGTATATAATTTTGCTTTAGTTTCACGGTTTTTAAAATAAAGCCATAGTGTACGGTAATTGTTATCGGCAGATCTTATTCCCAGGAGAACTCCCGACCTGAGCAAGGGATCTTCCTTGTAATCTCCGCTATCTATATTTAATCCGGCACTTCCAATACTTTCTGCTCTGATTTTTTCATCTATATCCACAGAAATTCTTTTCAATGCTAAAAAACCACCTTCCATGTAGACATATGCAGTATTTGCATCTGTAACTATAAGCTCATGAAAAAGCTGGTTATCTGTTGTAATTGTGACTACATTCACATTTTCGGTAGTAATCCCAAGAACGTCTTCACTTACACGGTATTTATTCTGTATAAAAGTACCTGCGGTTGTTCTTATACTTTTGTATTGGGGATTAATGCAGACATCTTTATAAATAGCACTGACCTCATTATCAAAAACCGCTTCCTTCCCGATAAATTGTTCATATTTTTCCTGCTTTCCAGGTATTAATGAACTATTGTCAGTTAAAATATAATTCTGTATTTTCCATGTACCTTTTACGGCAATATTTTTGCCTTCCGGAGGCTTTATGGTATCCTCAATACTGAAATTAATGCTGCTGCAGCCTGAAAATAAGTATGCAAAAATTAATAATAATATGGTTAAAAGTAATCTGATTTTCTTTGCCAAAATATCAGCCTCCAAAGGGAATCCTTACTGTTACAATTGTTCCTTTATCAAGTTCGCTTTCAATGCTTAGACTTCCATTATGCAGCTTTACTATCTCATCACAAATTGAAAGCCCCAACCCTGTATGAGAGTTGCTGCTATTTCCCTTGTAGAATTTCTCCGTTACCAGAGGTAATTCTTCCGGGCTTATACCGCAACCTGTATCCTCAACCCTGAAAACAATATTATCATCCTCAAAATATGAAATTAAAGCTACCTTTCCGTTCTGAGGCGTAAAGTTAAAGGCGTTTCCCAACAAATTAATCAAAAGCTGAGTTATTCTGTTCCTATCCAATTCAACAATAGGAATATTTTCACATTTAACAATAAAGCTAATTTTTTCTTTTTTAGCTCTGTCACTCATTTGCTTTTCTATATAGTCAATTATTGAACTAACGTCTGTCTTTTCTTTCTTTAGCTCAACATTTCCCGAAACAAAACGTGAAAAGTCCAATAGTTCCTCAACCATGTCTGTTAGCCGATCGCTTTCCTTTACAATGATATTCAATCCGTCACTAAGAATTTCCTTGTCACTGTAATCATCATCAATTATGGTATTTGCCCAGCCTTTTATTGACGTCAGTGGAGTTCTAAGTTCATGTGAAACAGTAGATATAAAGTCATTTTTGATTCTTTCTCTTTTTTGTATTTCCGATGCCATGTAATTGAGTGTGTCCGATAGCTTACCTATTTCATCATTTCTGCTTTTGCTTATTCTAACATCAAGATTTCCTTCTGCCATTAATTCGGCTGCTCCCGTTACATTTTTCAAAGGGTGTATGATACTGTGTGCAAGAACTATACTTATAGTCCCCGCAACCAAAATAACAACAATACCGATAAAAATAAATATCATTGATATATTGAATATTATTTTATCAACATCTTTCAAAGATGTTATAAACCTCACTACTCCAACCTGCTCAGTGTCTGATTTCAAAGGATAAGACACAATCATAATCTGCTCGCTGCCGTTATTAAGTCTTCCTACCCAGACGCCTTTTTTGCCCTGCTGAGCCAGCTTGAAGTCATTGCCGGATACATATTCTCCCGACTCAAGTCCTTGGGAATCCAGCAATACTTCTCCGTTGTTTCCAACAATCTGAACCTGTCCTGTAGTTTGTTTCCAAAATAAATCAGCATTGTCCATAATGTTAACATCCAAAGGGACATCAGAAAAATATCGGGTATAAAAGTCAGAAGCAGTCTTGATCTGATTTGTCAAAATACTCTCAATGTTATTGTAGAAATAAAAACGCGTAAAATAAACCAGCAGTGCTTCAAAGGCAAGAACGCTTATAAGAATAATCAGTATGAAATTTCTTACCAATCTTGCCTGAATACTGTTTTTAAATGTCATAGAAGTCATTCCTTCCGCCATCTGTACCCAATGCCCCACACAGTTTCAATAAACATACCATGGGAATCCTTATCTTCAATCTTGCTTCTCAGTCTCCTTATATTGACATCAACTATCTTGGTATCTCCCATATAGTCGTAGCCCCATATCTTGTCCAAAAGTTCATCTCTGGTAAATGCTTTGTTTTTATTCTCCAGGAAGATTTTTAATAGGAAAAATTCTTTTGGTGTAAGCAATATCTCCTTCTCTTCCTTAAATACTCTTTGAGAATAAAGCTCCAGCTTGAATACACCGCTTTTCAATGTATCCTCTTTACTGTCTGTTGCACTTTTGCCTCCCAAACGTCTTAAAAGGGATTTTGCCCTTAGAATAAGCTCTGTGGTATTAAAAGGTTTAACAACATAGTCATCAGCACCATACTCCAAACCTTTTATTTTATCTATATCCTGTCCTCTGGCAGTCAGCATTATAATTCCAACGCCCGGCAGCTCTTTTCTAAGTGTCTCACACACCTGAAATCCGCTTATTCCGGGTAGCATAACATCCAGTAGCACAACGTCCGGATTTTCTTGTCTTGCCTTTAATAGTCCATCTTCCCCTGTAGCTGCTTCGATAACAATAAAATTATGCTTTTTGAAGTTTATTTTCAAGAAACCCCTTATACTTTCTTCATCTTCTATTATAAGAACTTTATTTTCCATATAAAAGAATCCTTCCTACTTTTTCTTGTAAGCGTTATGATATACCTGTCCACTCTGAAGCTTTACTCCTCTGGCAGCAAAAAGCTCATCAATGGTGACCAATTTATAGCCCTTTGCAGTCAGGTTTTTTATTATTGCTTCTGCTGCCTGGGCAGTAGGTTTATACAAGTCATGCATTAGCACAATGTCCCCGTCTTTTACCTTACCAACTACTCTATTTACTGTTGTTGTCTTACTCTTTGTCTTCCAGTCTTGTGTATCTATGGACCAAAGAATTAACGGGGCGCCTGCGGATGATTTTACCCTGTTATTTACACTACCATATGTTGGTCTTATTATAGACGGTTTCTTTTGAATAATGTTCAACAATATATCAGATGTTTTATTTAATTCGTTGTATAAACCGGCTTCACTTAGCTTTGTTAGCTGCTTATGGCTGTAGCTATGATTACCAATTTCATTTCCGCTGTTAGAAATTTGCTTTATAACACTCGGAAATTTCTCAGCTCTGTTGCCTACAACAAAAAAGGTTGCATGTCCGTTATATTTTTTAAGAGAATTGAGTATCTGTACTGTGTACTGTGGATGAGGCCCGTCATCAAACGTGAGTGCAACCATAGGTTTGATTTTAACAGGGGCCGGCTGTTTCGGCTTTACCTTTTCCGGTTCTACAGGTTTTTTATCCTCCGGCTTTTTGTTATCAGAAGGAACTGTCGGGCTCTCCTTAGACTCCTGAGAAGGTTCTTTTTTATCATCAGCAGCTTCTTTTGGATTCTCTATTTTTGTTTGAATACTGCTATCATTATTATTATTTAATAACTTGGCCTCTTTGACACATATAGTTGCAATCAAAACTATCACTGCCAAAGTGGCAATTGTTACCCCAAAAAATTTTTTCAATTTATTTTCACCCATACCCCTTGAATTATATTATAATTATTTCAACTATCTTTATTTTATATTTATTTCTTTTTTGAGTAGTTACAAAACAACAAAAAAAAAGTTACAAATAAGTAACCTTTTATATTCTTAAATTGTCAAAATCCTTTTGTATAGCATTTAAGGTTATTTCTACAAATTCTAATAATGTTATATTCAGTTCTTTATAATGCTTTATATGTTCAAAGTTTATTCCTTTAATATCTGATTTTGTAATATTTTCAATTACCATTTGAGCTGTTACATTTGAAAGGTTATTATCCGGCAGTTTATCGGCGCAGTAAGTTATTAACTTAGTAAGATGATCTGCGGCATATAATACTTTATCCATCTTTCTTTTTCGAGGTATTCTATAGTAATCGCTTTGTGATCGGATGCAGTATATAATAGATTCGTCAATATCAAAATTATCAAGTATTTGAGCAGCTACAAGACTATGTTTTTCAGGATCGCCGGCTGTTTTTTCAATATCAATATCATGTAGCAGGCCAGCCAACCCCCACATCTCAATGTCGGCATCATAATATTTCGCAAACTCTTTCATTACTGCTTCCACTGCTAAAGAATGTCTAAGAAGATCCTTATCGTACAAACGGACTTTGAGCTCTTCAAAAGCCTCATCTCTATTCATAATCAACCCTCCAGAAGCCGCAAATATAGCTATAAAATATTATTCCTATAACTCTTTTTAATATTAGCATAGTATTATCTGGAATATCAACCAGTATATTATACCCATATTATATGCGAAAATATGCCTAACATGCAAAAAGCCTAAGTGTACGATATACACTTAGGCTTAATTTTATAAGTACAAATTAACCAACTTTATCTATCAACAAGTAAAGAGCAATAGATGTAATGAGAAATGCAATCGCAGCAAAAGCAGTGTACTTTCCAAGCAATGCATCAATAGTACGACCCTTATTCTTGCCGAAGAATGTCTCTGCTCCTCCTGCTATTGAGCCTGACAAACCAGCCTGTTTTCCCGACTGTAGCAATACAATAATAATAATTGAAACAGCAAAGACAATATGAAGTATATTAACAATCCATTTTGCAGCTTCCAACCTTAAACACCTCCTAAAATAGACAAGTCAAATTTTATCATAATTAAATGGAAAAAACAAGTCCGAAGACTTGTTTTTATTATTTATTTTATTAAAACACTCTATCCAAAAAAATTTGTGGGGTACAAGCTTAGCGCCCATATTTTTCTATGATATATGATTTTCACTTAGCATTTCTCTTTACCCTTAACAGTTCAATTAATGGTTCAATTTAGAAGGCATAAAGAAAGTGTTTTTAACGCCAAGCCGTACCCCGTAAACTAGGAAGGATATGTTTTGTATCTGGCTTATATTAATGTTATTTTAGGTTGAACCATGCTTTTAAACCCGGAAATTCTGCAACTTCTCCCAATTCTTCTTCAATTCTTAATAATTGATTGTACTTAGCAACTCTATCTGTTCTGGAAGGTGCTCCGGTTTTTATCTGGCCTGAATTTGTTGCTACTGCTATGTCAGCTATAGTTGCATCCTCTGTTTCGCCTGATCTGTGAGATGTAACTGCAGTATACCCGGCACGGTTAGCCATTTGTATTGCATCAAGTGTTTCTGTAAGTGTGCCTATCTGATTTACTTTTATGAGTATAGAGTTTGCAACACCTTGCTTAATACCTTTTTCAAGTCTCTTTGTATTTGTTACAAAAAGATCATCCCCTACCAACTGAATCTTGCTGCCCAATCTCTCGGTCAACAATTTCCAACCTTCCCAATCCTCTTCTGACACACCGTCTTCAAGAGAAATTATGGGGTATTTATTAACCAGGTCAGCCCAGTAATCTACCATCTCTTCTTTGCTTTTTCTTATGTTTGTCTTCCAGAAGAAATATGACCCATCTTCTTGGTACATTTCTGTTGCAGCAGCATCAATAGCTATCCTGAAATCATCCCCGGGTTTGTAACCGGCTTTTTCAACTGCCTCCAATATAACCTGAATTGCCTGTTCATCTGTTTCAAGGTTTGGTGCAAATCCACCTTCATCACCAACTGCAGTACTAAGGCCTTTGCTGTGTAATACCTTTTTGAGATTGTGGAATACTTCTGCACACATTCTGAGGGCTTCCTTGAAACTCTCTGCACCAACAGGCATTATCATAAATTCCTGTATATTTACGCTATTATCGGCATGCTTTCCTCCGTTAATAATATTCATCATAGGAACCGGAAGTGTCTTTGCGTTTACTCCTCCTATATACTGATACAATCCTAAGCCTAAAGCCTCTGCAGCAGCTTTTGCAACCGCAAGTGATACACCCAGTATTGCATTGGCACCCAATCTCTCCTTGTTAGGTGTACCATCAAGATCAATCATAAGTTTATCTACGGCAACCTGATCAAATACATTCATTCCTTCTACTTCAGGTGCTATAGTATTATTGACATTGTCTACTGCTGTTTCCACACCTTTTCCCATATACCTGTCGCTGTTTTCATCTCTCAGCTCAATAGCTTCAAAAGCACCGGTTGATGCTCCGGAAGGTACAGAAGCACGTCCGACAAAACCACCCTCGGCAATAACCTCGACCTCAACAGTGGGATTTCCTCTGGAATCAAGAATTTCTCTAGCGAAAACGCTCTCAATTGGTATATATTGTTTCATACTTAATTCTCCCTTCAAGGTAGTTATTCTTAATTAGGATACCATTTGATTTACTTTATTGTAAAATATTTCCCTAAACATTATTTACCTATCGTTGCTTATTATATGTAGATGTTCAGATAAAATACAAAATATAACTTAACATTAATTGGTATCCTTATTAAAATTTTTATTTTATATATACCTACCACTGGGAATGATTTTTAAACACCTAAAAGCTAAATAAGCGAAAGTAGTGCCTGTCAAGAACACTACTTTCGCTTGACTAAGCTTTATATTTTATGGATTTAACTCTTTGACAGGCCTTGCCTCAATATACCCTCTATATCCCATTGGAGCAAGCTGAACCCTTGGAGCTTCATCATCCGCCCACTGAAATCCGTATATTTCAGGGTTATAGTTCTTTATTACCTTCCATAGATGTAATATAGATTCCTCAAACTTTTCATCTTCAAAAGGCTGTCCCTGAAAAACCATCATCTTGCAAGGATTTAAGTCTATTATCTCAAATCCCTCCGGAATGTCTCCGGAATAGTCCAGGGGTACTTCAACCCCCTGAACATATTGTGACGTACCGGGCTTAATCATTTTTTCCGGCAGCCACATTCCTGTGGGTTCGTAAATTGCCTCCTTTTTACCTGATAATATATCCCATATACCGCAGCCAACTTCTTCGCAATATTCAAAGTAATGTTCAGCATTTTGTCCTCTCTTTAATATGAGCCTTCTCGCAGGTCTTTTAACTACTTGTACAAATACGGTTTCGGTACATGAGTTAGGATTCTCAGCCATATTATCCACTCCTTTTTGAATTCTAAGGTAATATCCACGGATTTTTTCCGGAATAAAGAATCTTATTTCCGGTTTTGTTTTTGAATACTGTTTCGGAGTTATGCCAAACTGCTTTGAAAAGGCTCTGGTGAAACCCTCATGAGAATCAAAAACAAAGTCAAAAGCAGCATCAATAACTTTGATATTGTTATCTCTGAGTTTTTCAGCGGCCATATTCAATCTCAATAACCTGATATACTCAAAGGGAGCTTTACCGGTAAGCTCTTTAAATATCCTCGCAGCATACCAAGGGGAGTATCCCGCTTCGTTAGCCAGCATGTGAAGCGAAATAGGTTCTGAGATGTGCTTCTCAATGTAGTTTTGCATTTTTTCAACTATTTTTATCTTACTCCATGTATCCATTTTAATCACCTCGTATAAAAGGATATCATCAGGTACAACGGATTTCTTGACCTTCTTTGCAAAGAATAAAACTCAAGTATAAATTTGAGTTTTTTCCTTACACTAGTATTGTATCGCATATTTTGTTCGATTTCAACATTTTTCTCGAATAATTTATTCTATTTTATCAAATGATTTTTTTTGCCTGTTATATTTATATTTGGAGGCATATTATGAGATTTGGTGACAGATTAAGAGAACTAAGGGAAGAGCGAGATATTACCCAAAAGGCATTGGGCGAATTAATAAACGTTTCCGCCAGAGTTATTGGTTATTATGAAGCTAATGACAGATTTCCAAAAGATGAAAATGTTTTAAAAACCATTGCTGATTACTTTAATGTTTCCGTGGATTATCTTGTTGGTCGTACCGAAATAAGACATTTTTCCGATGATTTTGTAGCAGAATCAAAAATCCCTTATAATCTGGATGTTAAGGGGCTTCCTGATGAAGCTCTGAAAAAAGTTGAAGAATATATTGACTTAATTAAAACCAAATACAAAACCAATAACAATTCTTCTAAAAAAAAATAAGAACTCCCGGAATGTCGCTCGGGAGTGAACATAAATAATATTTTTATTATGTCATTAGCATTGAATTACTTTTAAATATCCTCAGTTCTCTTTCATACTCGCTTATAAGCTGTTGTCTTCGGTCTTCAAAAGTACCGTGATCCTGAATAAAATCTGTATCTTCATGCAAAAATCCAATGTTGCCTTTATTATCATTAGTCCCTTGGGGCAATATATGAATTATTTTCCCCATAGTGTTGCTCATACTTACTCATCCCTTCCAAATAACTCTTTCTTCTTTCTTTACTTTTCTTTAGTATATCAAATTTTTTAATTAATACATTAAACAATTCATCCCTATAGTAATTTACCATAAGGATATGTACATAGGCCATAAATGGCTTTACAAACTCCCGGACTTCCTCTGTAGTTCTGCCTAACAATTGTTTTTCAGATATTTCAATCTGTAAAAGTGAAACTATTCCCTCGTTCTCACAGAATACGGGAATGGCAATATATTGTTCAATATTCTTTTCGGTACACTTTTTACCGTATACAAATTCTTTTTTTATCTCTCCTGTGTTTTTTAATATATGTAAATCATTTTGCTTTTCATTAAATATTTTTACATGGTAATAACTCAAATCACTGTCAAGATAAAAGTGTTTATCAAATATACTTGGCGAAATCTGATTTGAATTACCATAGCTTATCATTTTAATGTATTCTCGGCCTGTTTTTTTCTCTTTGAACCTGTGCATAAGAGAAACCTGATGCGTGTCGTTTTCCGTTGAAATTTTAATAGCGTCATAAATGTTGTGGCATACCAGAGAGGCAATGTCCTGATAGCTGAGAGTGCTAAAATCAGCTTTTGACGGTATCATAACTGCTTTAACACATACACTTCTGGTTATGTCATTGAGTTTTCTGCTAATTGTCTGATTGATAACGGCTTCCCTGTTTATAACTTCTTTCAGGCATTTTACTCTGCGATCCTTGTATTTCTGATAATTATCAATGGTTATTGTTATCCAATTATACATGATAATAAACACGAATGTTACCAGTATATGCAGCTTATCTCGGTAAAATTCCCGTTCGTAGATATTATATGTTTTAAAATCGGTAAGTTGCATTTGAAAAGCAAATACAAAAGTAAAAAGAAAGTTTACAAAGGTTCTGAAATACGAGGACTTGAGCAGTCTATAAAAGTAATAAAGCACAGAACCCAGCTTTTTGTAATTGTTAGAAAACTTCTTAAGCTGCAAAATCACTTTCGAAGGTTTTTTCATTAATTGCACCTCCCTTTTACATAATATATTCTATATATGGTAAAATTATCCTTTAAAGGGCAATAAAAAATCCACCGTTTTTTTATTTTACCCCGGTGGATTTTCTTGAAATATAGTTATAACAGCACTTTGAACGATTTTACTTTTTATTTTTGAAGAAGTGAAGTTCCTGTCATTTCAGCCGGCTTATCAACACCCATTATGTCAAGCATTGTTGGTGCCAGGTCAGCGAGTCTTCCTTCTTTAAGAGTTGCATTTCCCAAACCAATACCGATAAGTGGTACTACGTTTGTTGTATGTGCAGTGAATGCTCCTCCGTTTTCATAATCAATCATCTGCTCTGCGTTTCCGTGGTCGGCAGTTATTAATACCACTCCACCCTGTGCAGTAACAGCATTAACTACTTTTCCTACACATTCATCAACTGCTTCAACAGCAGCCTTTGCAGCGTCAAACACACCAGTGTGTCCAACCATGTCACAGTTAGCAAAATTAAGAATTATTACATCATATTGTTTTGAATCTATTCTCTTAACTGCTTCTTCAGCAACTTCGTACGCACTCATTTCAGGTTTCAAGTCGTAAGTAGCTACTTTCGGTGAAGGTATAAGTGCTCTGTCTTCTCCTTCATACTGTGTTTCAACACCACCGTTAAAGAAGAAGGTAACATGGGCATACTTCTCTGTTTCAGCAATTCTCAGCTGTCTGTAGCCAAGTCTGCTTACATATTCTCCGAAGGTGTTATCCAGAGTCTGAGGTTTAAATGCAACCACAACGTTTGGCATTGTCTTATCATACTGAGTCATACAAACAAAGAATAGAGGGAAGAAGCCTTTTTCTCTTTCAAAACCTTTAAATTCAGGATCAACAAAGGTTCTTGTTATTTCTCTAGCCCTGTCAGGTCTGAAATTAAAGAATATTACTGAGTCATTAGCATCTATTGTTGCAACTGGTTTTCCATTCTCCATAATAGCTGTAGGCTTAACGAATTCATCAAATTCTTTTTTTGCAAAAGATGCTTCTACAGCTTCAACTGCTGAATTGGCAGTTAATCCTTTTCCTGATACCATTACATCATATGCAAGCTGCACTCTTTCCCAACGGTTGTCTCTATCCATGGAATAGTATCTTCCCATTACAGATGCAATTTTACCCACTCCGATTTCTTTCAGCTTTGCTTCAAGTTCTTCGGTGTATACCTTTGAGCTGTCCGGCGGAACATCTCTTCCGTCGTAGAAACAGTGTATAAATACGTCTTTTAAACCGTTCCTCTTCGCCATCTCAACTAAACCATATAAATGTGTATTGTGGCTGTGTACTCCGCCGTCAGATAAAAGTCCGAACAGATGAAGCTTGGAATTATTCTTTTTGCAATTTTCTACTGCTTTTAAGAATTCCTCTTTCTCAAAGAAATCTCCATCTTTTATTGACTTTGTTATTCTGGTTAATTCCTGATAAACAATTCTTCCTGCACCAATATTGGTATGTCCTACCTCAGAGTTTCCCATCTGACCCTCAGGTAATCCTACATCCATACCGCTTGTATGAACAATGGTATTTGTATATTTAGTAAGATAGCTGTCCAAATTTGGCTTTTTTGCAGCCTGTATGGCATTTCCTTCTTGTTTCGGGTTGTTTCCGAAGCCATCAAGGATCATTAATGTTACTAATTTCTTTTCCATATGGTTATCTCCCTCTTTTAATGTTACTATAGTTAGACCCTCCAGTACTAACCGGAGGGTCAGATAATTCAACTTTATGCTTAAGTCTAAATTATTTGCAGACAGAGAAGATTTATGCTTTTGCTATTATTGAGAAATCTTCAACCTTTAAGCTTGCTCCACCAACAAGTCCGCCGTCTATATCAGACATTGCAAACAAGTCAGCAGCGTTCTTTGCGTTTACGCTTCCGCCGTACTGAATTCTAACCTGTTCAGCTACTTCTGAGCCATAAAGTTCTGCAACCAATTCTCTGATAACTGCGCAAACTTCATTTGCCTGTTCATTTGTAGCAGTCTTACCTGTTCCGATAGCCCAGATTGGTTCGTATGCAATAACAAGTTTGCTAACCTGTTCAGCAGTCAATCCAAGTAATGCTACCTTTATCTGATATCTGATATGGTCAGCTGTAACTCCCTGTTCTCTTTGAGTGAGTGTTTCACCACAGCAGATGATTGGAGTCATACCATGTTTGAATATTGCATGAGCCTTTTTGTTAATCATTTCGTTGGTTTCACCGAAATATTCTCTTCTTTCGGAGTGACCGATAATTACATAATCAACACCAAGGTCTGCAAGCATTGGGCCGGAAACTTCTCCAGTAAATGCTCCGTTTTCTTCCCAGTGCATGTTCTGCGCCGCAACCTTTATGTTTGAACCCTTAGCAGCTTCAACAACTCCAGGCAAGCATATAAATGGAACACCAACTACTACTTCATTTTTTGCACCAGCAACAGCAGGCTTTAATGCATTTACAAATGCAACAGCCTCAGAAGCAGTCTTATTCATTTTCCAGTTACCAGCAGCGATTACTTTTCTTGGATTTTTGTCCATGAGTACTGCTATACCTGGAAGCTCTTTACCTTCGAGGAATTCAAGTGAAGCTCCTCCACCTGTTGAAATATGTGTAATCTTGTCAGCGTAACCGAGTTGTTCAACTGCAGCAGCTGAATCTCCTCCTCCAACTATTGAAAGTGCTCCTGATTCTGCAACTGCCTTTGCAATTTCCTTTGTACCTGTTGCGAAGTTAGGGAATTCAAATACTCCCATAGGTCCGTTCCAGATAACTGTCTTTGCTTTCTTTATTTCTTTTGCGAATTTTTCTATTGTAAGTGATCCGATATCCATACCCATCCATCCGTCTGGCATTGCATCTGATGGAACGTATTTGATTTCAGTATCGTTCTTGAATTCCTGAGCCACCATACTTCCTATTGGAAGCATCATGTTAACTCCCTTTGCTTCTGCTTTTTCCATAAGAGTCTTAGCAAGATCAATCTTGTCGTCTTCACAGATTGAATTTCCGATGTGGTATCCTTTTGCCTTTAAGAAAGTATAAGCCATACCACCACCGATTATCAAAGTATCAACCTTGTCAATGAGGTTTTCGATAACTGCGATTTTGTCAGAAACCTTTGCACCACCGAGGATTGCTACGAATGGTCTTGCAGGGTTAGCCAATGCCTTACCCATGAATTCGATTTCTTTCTTTATAAGGAATCCGCATACAGCAGGGAGATAATCAGCCAATCCTGCAGTAGAAGCGTGTGCCCTGTGAGCAGTTCCGAAGGCATCGTTTACAAATATTTCAGCCATGCTTGCAAGTTCTTTTGCAAAGTTAGCATCGTTCTTTGTTTCTTCCTTGTGGAATCTTACGTTCTCAAGCATGAGAACTTCGCCGTCTTTTAATGCAGCAGCTTTTGCCTTTGCATCTTCTCCTACAACATCTTTAGCCATTATTACTTCTTTTCCAAGAAGCTCGCCAAGTCTAACAGCTGTCGGCTTCATGCTGAATTTATCTTCAAAACCTTCCTTTGGTCTTCCTAAATGGGATACAAGTATAGTCTTAGCTCCCTTGTCAACAAGATACTTGATTGTAGGAAGTGCTCCAACTATTCTCTTGTCATCAGTAATCTTTCTGTCTGCGTCCAATGGCACGTTAAAATCAACTCTAACTATTACCTTTTTGCCGGCAACATCAATGTCTTCAATTGTTTTTTTGTTCATCATGCTCATAACTTCACGCTCCTGTATATATTTTTATTTATTTAAAAGATGAGTCAAAATTTAGGAAATGATTGCAATATGTATAATATCCAAATTTCCATCCAAATAACCAAAGTAATTTTACCTCTTTTTACATGCTATTTCAATACTTTGTTAGTAAATTAACAGTTTTGAGACCTTCTTCGAGGTTGAATAACAGACCTCTAACTGCTATACTTTGAAAGAAAGTAGGCAATTATAAATTTTACTAAAATTATAGCTAATTTTAAGGAGCTAATATGAAGTTACAAAAGCCTAAGATACCTGAAAAATTAATACAATCAGAAAGTATAAATGAAATAGTAATGAACTTGACCTCTTCAGGTTATGATATTGAAAATTATCACTTTAAAAACGGCTGTCTGAAAGATATTTCTTCTATTTCCGTGGAATTTAACAAATGTATTATTGAAAAATGCAGCTTTAAGAAATGCGATGTGCAGAACTTTGTGTTCGACAATGTTATATTCAGGGATTGTGATATTTCAAACATGGACTTCAGTGATGCCGTATTCAGAAACACAGAATTTATCAACTGCAATCTGACGGGTATCATACTTTCTCAAACAAGGCTCAGTGATATATCTGTTATCTCCTGCAATATGCAGTATTCCAATTTAACAAACTCAGATATCACCCGGAGTCGCATTGAAAAGTCCAATCTCTCTAACAGCTACATATGGGAAGCAAATATAAAGGATGTGGAATTTGAGCAATGTACTCTGGTATCAGTGGAATTTACCGAAACAATGTTAAAAGGGATTGATTTTACTTCCTGTAAAATGGAGGGTCTGCTTATCAAAGGACCTGAATTAAAGGGAGCCATAGTTAATGAATTTCAAGCCCTTTCCTTGTCAAAGTTGCTTGGCATAATCATTAAAGACTAATATTTCCGCTTATTGCCTTTTCTATTTTACCAAGTGCTTCTACATATCCGCAAAGGCTGGCCCAAGCTTCTAGTGCCGCTGTTTTGTAATTCACCTCCGCTTCCTTTAAAGAGAGTTCGGAAGCAAGTTTGTAGTTGTATTTATTGAGCAGGATTATATACTTCTGGTATAGTGCATTTGCCTTTTTTTCTTTTATATTAACCTCATAGCTTTTGCTTTTGTATTCAGAATAATAATTCTGTAGTAAAGTTCTTCTTTGAACAAGCCATCTCCTTGCTTCAAGTTCGGCCAGCTTTTTTTCGTTAACAGCAAGCTTTACCTCATTTGAGGAATCCTTATAATATTCCTTTAATATACTTATTTTTCCATCCAATATTCTTATCCTTTCCCCCATCTGCATATTTTTGTAATCATTTAAGTAAAAGCTTTTCTCTACATCAGAAAAACTTTTGAGGGGAATGGCTCTGATTGATGCTACAGGAACACTGATTGTTACCACCCTTGCCGTGTCCATACCACAACTACCCAATAAATTCTCCGTATTCGTGTTAACTTGCGCTGTAAGTAATTCCTGTTGGTTAATATAGTAGTCATAATCAGCATTATGTAAGTCAATATCTGACTGGAAGGCCATATCTTTTGATTTATTTATTTCTTTTGAGGTTGCCTGAAGTCTGGCGTATTCGGCCAGGGTTTTCTGAACTAAGGCTTTTTCGTACAAAAATTTCGTACTATATAAATTGTCTCTGAATAAGGTTAGTTGTGAAGTACGTTGAATGTTCCTATATGGAGATGAGTTATTGTATGTAATAATACTGTTTTCCTTGTTTACATACAGCTCTGCCTTTTGTATTATTAAATCAGCCAATTGCTGTTGATATTCTGCAACGTCCTTATTTGGGTCAATGAGTTTTTTTATATTTTCAATATCGTTATTGACTTTATCAAATTTCAGAGAATACTGTTGGTAAAGCAGGTTGCTGTTCTCTATATCCATTTCTGTGCTTTGAACATTATAGTAATTATTTATATACAAATTCTGGATTTCATTATATGTGTACTTTGTTGAATTTCCAGTACCGTATACAAGGTTAAAGCTATCTCCCATACTCCAGCTCCCAAGTGTGACAACAGAAGCAGCACTGGCAGTACTTACAGATGCTGACATCAGAAATAATGCTAAAACTACTGTACAAAGTTTTTTTATAAACATTTATTCTCTCCTATAAGAAATTTTAAAGCCATGCAATATTAATCAAGCAGATTTATTTTTTCAAGGAAATAACGTAAAAAGCTCTTTTCCTTGGTTATTACATTTGCTTCACATATCATTCCTGATTTTATTTCTGCCTGTCTTCCTGAACTGCCAATCATTTTTGTTACCGGAACTGTAGCTTCAACAGTATAGTAACTTTGCCCCTCTGCATTGTTTACCGCGTCCTTTGATATACTTGTTATTTTTCCTGCTACCTGTCCGTATTCCCTGTAAGGCAGGGCTGCAAAGCTGTATTTAACCGTATCCCCTGTATGTATTTCACCAATGTCTTTGTTACCGACAGTTATCTGCATTTTAAATGCCGAATTGGTGTCAGGTATTATTGTTAATATTTCAGCTCCTGCTGCCACCAAGTCCCCCGGGTACATTTCTGTTATTATGTTAACTTCCCCGTTTACACTGGCCTTTACAATGGCATTGTTAATGCTTAACTGAAGTTTTTCTATATTTTCTTTAACACCTGTAATGCTATCTGTTACAGCTTTAATCTTTTCATCAGCGGCAACCACTTCCTGAACCTTTGTTCTTTCAATCAGTGAGTAATTAAGAGAGTCATCATTATTACCATCAGCATCTGTTATGGTTTTAAGTTCTGCATCTGAAAGCACATTTTTTTGTCTTAGTGTATCGACTGTATCGGTTAAACTGTCTATTGCCTGAGCTGCATCATTCCTTTCTTGTAAATACAATGCTTTCAAGCTGTTTTCCCTGTCCTTCTCATTTAAATCAAGAAGTCCCTGCTTACCCTGTGTGCCGGAAATCTTGCTTTCCTTTTCCTTTATGCTTATTTCAGTATTATTTATGTTTTTTTCCAATTCGGACAAAAACTTGCTCTTGTACGAAGTGTACTCTACTTGCGCATTTTGCATCTGTACACGTGCGTCCTCCAGCTCGGATTTTGTAATTGCTATTCCGCTAAGTGAAAGGTATGCCTCGTATATTCTTTTTTTCTCATCGTATGTATTTTTCAGTAAGTTAAATCTATTTTCATAATCTGAGTAAAGATACGAATATCTGTCACCGGAAGGAAAATTATTTTTTGATTCATTGACACTCTTTTTAAGTGTCTGATACGCCTTTAACTGGGATTTTTCCTCTTCCAAAGATTGTTTCATGGCTTCAGGGCTGTTACTCTTTATGTCACTGGCTTGTTGGTCGTATTTTCTTTGTATTTCTGTCTTTGCTATGAGGTACTTATCATATTTTTGTTTGTATTGTTTTTCCAGCTCATTTCCCGAATTTAAATAATTTCTATTGTTATCCAAGGATTTTATATACTTTTTTAAGTAATCTATTTCTGCAAGGTTTTTATTGAGTTGTGTGCTGTTGAGAATTTTTTCTTCATTAAGTTTTGTGGTTTTATATGCCGTATCTGTTTCTGAAAATCTTATGTCCATTAGAAGTTTTCTTACTTTTTCATAGTATATAGGCTCCTTCACGGAATCAAAATTGTTTTCTTCCGTAGTAATGCAATTTCTAAATATTTTTAGATTTTCCAGTTCTTTTTCCAATTCTTTAAGCTTTTCTTCTGCGGACTCTCTTTCCATTAACAAATTGTCGTGTTTGATTATGTATAGAATATCACCGGCCTTTACTGACATGCCTTGTTTTAAAAATGTGCTTTTCAGTTCTCCTCCCACAATGTTCCTGACAGTACTTATTCCCGATTCGGGTCTTACCTGTCCGGGGGCCTTGACAACTATTTCCTTCTTACAGCAAGCCGCCCATAATACAGCCGTTACAACCAACCCAATCAGTATATATGTAAAGATCCACACAAAGGGATGGGGCTTTGAATGGTACATTTCACGGCTGTCTGTAAGTTCATTTAAATCGATTAATACTTCCTTCATTCTAAAGTTCCCCTCCTGTCATGGAATATGTAGCTATTTCGGGCAACTGGCCTTTCCATAATTCAAAATATTTGCCTCCAAGTTCCATAAGTTCCTGATGACCGCCCTGTTCAATAATTCTGCCTTCCTCCATTACATATATTCTGTCACAGCGTTTAATGGTGCTTAATCTGTGGGCTATTATAATGGTAGTTACTCCGCTGCACACAGTCTCCAGTGTTTCCTCTATTGCCTTTTCAGTAATTGAATCCAGATTGCTGGTGGCTTCATCCATTATAAAAATGTCAGGTTTCTTTAAAATTGCTCTGGCTATTGCAAGCCTTTGCTTTTGTCCCCCAGATAAATTTGTACCATTTTCTTCAAGATAAGTTTCATAGCGCAATGGAAGCTTATTTATAAAATCATGAGCCTGTGCCATTTTACAAGCCTCGATAATCTCTTCCATACTAATATTTTTGTCACCAAGGGTTAGATTTTCTCTTATTGTTCCGCTGAACATGAATATATCCTGAGATATATATGCAATTTTTTCTCTAAGTGATTCCAGATTAATATCCTTGACATTATAGTCTTTTAAAGTTATCTCACCTTTTTCCCATGTATACAGGTTCAATAAAAGCTTGACCAGCGTAGTTTTACCTGATCCGCTTTCTCCTACAAAAGCAATTTTTTCGCCTTGTTTTATTGTTATGTTTATATTATTTAAAACAAGCGAACGCGTTCCATATCTGAAATCAACATCCTTTAAAACAATATCACCTTTTATATCTGTTGGTCTTATCTTTTTATCCTCATTTTCGCCTTTTTCAAGCTCCAGATCAAATATTTCACCTAGCCGGTCAGAAGCTACTATAGCGGTCTGCAACATTGGCTGTAGATTGATTAGGTTTTTTATGGGATCAAGAAAATATCCCAGTAAAGCATTAAATGCAAGTAATTGACCCACTGTCATGTTTCCTTTTATTACATTCCATGCACCCACCCACAGAATCACAACCCCTCCAGCCAATGCTGTAAATCCTGTGATTGCTGCTCTTACATTATTTATTATGCCACCCTTGAATATTGACCTTAATAGCTTTACAAACCTTGTTTCAGTTTTTAGTGATGCTTCACCCTCAGCATTAAAGGCCTTTACCGTTTCGATTCCATTCAGCGATTCTACAAGATAAGATGTAAGCTGTGAATTCTCCTCCATCTGCTCCTGATTGATTTTCTTTATTGGTTTGTTAAATACAAAAACAATAACCCCGTATATTACCCCTATAATGGCTGCTATTATAAAAAGTGTAGAATTCTGCGTATAGAGTATGATTGCTCCTGCCACTGCCATAAACGTATCAATCATAATTGTAAGAGTGGCACCTGAAATTGCATCCCTTACCTTTGATGCATCCATAAATCTTGAAACAATTTCACCAACCTTCCTTGTACCGAAGAAATTCATGGGAAGTCCAAGAACATGCTGATAGTAGCCCAAAATAAGTGGAATATCAATTTTCTGTGACAGATATAGTATCATATGAGACCTGAAAGCTCCCAACAAAGTCTGAAAAAGGTAAAGCAGAATTATGCCTATGGAAATTACATGAAGGGTTTTTTCAAGATTGTATTGCAAAATGTCATCCAAAAGGAATTTAAAATAAAAAGACCCCAAAATACCCAGAATAGTGTATATGAGAGATGTAAAAAATATGTTTACAAGCAGCTTCTTCTGAGGCATCAGTAAATTAAAGAAACGGGAAAAAAGTCCCTTTGTCTCATTACCCTTGTTAAAAGAAACATTAGGAACCATTAGAATAAGTACACCTGTCCATATTTTAAAAAAATCCTCCGGTGTGTACTCTACCATACCCCTGCCAGGGTCAGCAACCAAAACCTTTTTTTTAGTTATTTTATGTATTACAACGTAGTGCAATAATGTTCCATCAACTACAATATGGGCTATACATGGTAGTGGAAACTCAGAAAAAAAGGCCTCCTGATTGCCCTTCACTCCTTTTGCTGTGAACCCCAGACTTTCAGCTGCCTTTATCAATCCATATGCATTTGTACCTTGTTTGTCGGTGCCAGCCGTTTCTCTTATCTTTGTTATTGACGTTTTAAATCCGTATTGCTTACTTATAGTTGCAAGACATGCTGCACCGCAATCAGTGATATCGTGCTGCTTGACACAATAATAGCGTTTAAATGGGGTGTTCATTATTAAAGCTCTCCAATTTTACTATTTAATTACATAGTTTAACATATTTGATGAATTTATAGAAGAAAAACTTCAAATTTTGTAAAATTACTCACGGAAAGATGAAAGGCATTCAGTTTCTATTATTAGAAACCTGAACGCCTTTTCAAAGAATACAATATAAGTTGTAAAAAGAAATGAATACCGGTAAAACCGATACTTCGGAAAAGCTTAATAAATTAAATACATCATATTTCAAGCAAGAAGGAAATCCTTTTGCTGTGAGCTCCTGATTATTTTGTCATAGATATTCCAGCACAAAAAATTATGGATTTTGCTTGTTTCCTTTTCACTTTCTTTTGAAATACATACCGCATTAACCATATGAAAAATAGGTTTAAAAACATATTCACTCGATATGTTCACCCTTTTTGGTAACGGAACAAGTATTTCCATATCTATCAAAGGTACTCCATTTTGCATTTCTATTGAAAATGTTACCGTTGTTATTGATCCAGATTTTTTTAAACCATTATCTTTAAGAAATTTTTTTAGCTTTACAATTTCGAAAATGACCTCTTGTGTTGTCATTTTTTTTCTTAATGTAAGGACATTTCTAAATCGATAGTCCTTTTGTACTGCTGATAATGCCATTTAAATTCTCCTTTGAGCTTAAATACTTCATTTACCAAATTTATTTAACGCTCCTATTATTACATTGATTATTGCAGCAACCAAAAAAATACTTGAAAGTATAATACCTACAACTGCCATCCACCTTTTAGTCGATTTTATACCGAGTATCCCCAATATAAGACCTACAATTGAAACCGGAATCCCTATTATAGGCAACAGCCAAGCCACTGTATCAACTATGCCCAATATGAATGAAGTACGGGCTTTATCCATACAATCCGGTTCATTATTTGAAAAAGACAAACCTACAATTTATTCCACCTTCTATTCCTACAAAAATTGATAGACATTAAAAGTAGTCTATAATTTTAATAATGCCTAAAATAATAGTTGTAACGCATTGCCTTGGCGAATCAATTCCACCATCTATGTACATAGCCTCTTCATTGTTTAAATCTTCAAATTGATCTGCCTTAATTTCCATACAAACGTTTTTCTTACTCATAAAAACCCTCCTTAAAAAAAACTGTATTTGGCAATGTCTCAACTTCAACCAAATACAGTTTATTATATTTACAGTTATATTCAATATTTTTTGCACAACATGTCTAAATTATGTCATAAAATGTATATAATCACATCTTTATATTAAGTAATATTTCCATTTTGAATACTTTGTTTTCACATGTGGTACTTAGACTACCATCATACTTATCCACGCTATCATTAATATTTTTAAGTCCAAAGCCGTGATGTTCTTTGTTTTGTTTTGTAGTTTCAATCTCTTTCCCTGTAATTTTTATATCCTTTTCAACTGAATTTTCAATCAGAATAAACAAGCACTTACCTTGAATGTATGTAGAGACCTTGATAAACCGCTCAGAATCTTCTGATTTCACAGCTGCTTCTATAGCATTATCCAGAGCATTTGAAAAAATTGTACTGATATCAAAAGGATTTATAAAGTTCTCCCTTGGTAATATCCCGGAAAACTCAAATTTTATTCCTAAGTTATGTGCCATCTTGTGCTTTTCATTTAATATTGCATCTGTGATACTGTTTCCACTGCTTATTTCAAGGTCAAGTCCACGCATAGTATCCTCAATTTCGTCAAGGAGTTCCTTTGCTTGATCAATATCATTATTTTCAATCAAAGTCCTAATCAATCTTAAGTGATTTTTCATATCATGCTTTAGCTTTCTGGTTTCCTGATTTTTACTCATTATCTGTTCGTAATGATTAAACTGTGTTCGCAGTTGAGCCTCAGACATTTCATTGAGATGTTTATATTTTTTATTAAGAATCATCTTATCAATTAAAATCATTACTATTACGTTGTATATTATAGTACATAAAGATGCAATAAGCAGAAATGCAGAGGTATTTACAGGTATATTTACGAAATTCCTTACTCCCCAGTCAAGAATTGTGATAGTAGCAAAGCTGAAGGCAGGGAGCATGATGAGAATTAATGTCTGAACAGATGAAAGTATATTTATTTTTAATGTTGTGTTAGTAGCAAAGTTCCGCATAAGAATATATACAAGTATAACCAACATAATTTTGATTATAGTAACCCATATTCCTCTTATGCCTCCGGATAATGTGCTGAAAAACAGATTATAGTTAAATCCCATGTTTGTAAAGGAAATAATAAAAATATCTACAACATAGTTAAGACAAACTGCTGTACTAAATGCAAATATTTTATGGGCAAAGTTCCCTTTAAAAGCAGTAAAAACAAAAAATAGTACAAATAAAGAAGTTATGAAATCAACTAAAAATAAAATAGGAAAAATAATTTTAACAACTTTAAGTAATCCGTATATAACAAAATATAATATTACATTTTTTTTAGCTCTTTCGGTAAAGTCTAAAAATATTGAAATCATAAAAACAAAAATCAATATTTCTAATATACTTGAAATCAAGTCAATTAGGCTGGTTCCTAAAATTCCTAGCATTTTATATTTCCTTTCATAAACGCCTTGAAAGCCTCCTTAAATGAATTAATCTTTAATCTGCTGATTAAAACTTTCTGGTTATTGGTCAAAACAATCTCATTATTTGAAAATTCACAAACATGTTCAAGATTTATAAGATAACCCTTATGACATCTGAAAAACTGCTTGTTTTGAAGGGAGGCTTCTATTTGATTCATTTTCCCCAAAATCGTTATTGTTCCGTTTTTTGAATGAATGTCAATTTTTCTCCCGCTACACTCAAAGTAGTAAATATCTTCTATTTGAATTCTGAAAGTATGATTGTTACATACCGCTTCAAAATGTGTAGTTTTCCTGTCAATAACTTCATCTATTGCCTTTTTGAGTATACTTTTAACTTTGTCTATATCAATGGGTTTTACAATATAGTTGTACGGCTTGACCCGAAATGAATCAAAAACCATTTCCTTGTGAGATGTAAGAAATATAATCATTCCCTCATAGCCGCCTTTGCGAAGCTCACTGGCTGTTTCAATACCGTTTATTCCGGTCATTTCAATATCCAGTAAAACAATATCGTTATACAAATATTTACTTTCAAGCAAATTCTCTCCACAATCATAGGAAAGTACTTCTATATCAGGCCTTATGCCTTTTATGTTAGCGGCTAATGTTCCAGTTATTTGGTTTTCATCATCGCAAAGGGAAATTTGTATCATTCAATCACCTGCAAAAAAATATTATGTATATTGTACCATAATTTTCTATTGTTCAGAATATTTTTTATAGTAAGATATATTTATAATCTGCTGAAAATCGAGAAATTTTTCACTTTTATACTGTCGTTAATTATATAAGTCCAGGTAGCCGAAGGGGTTTGCAGGCCCTTATCAGCCAGTTCACTGTCATCCATGGAAAAGTCAGTATTTTCAAGAGTATGGAGTATTTTTTCATCCATTTCTTCACGGAGTTGTTCAAATTTATTAATACTAAGCCTGTTAAACTCGTCCACAGGGTCTTTTCTGCCTGCCGACACCAGATTTATTCCTTCTTTTATGTTTTCGCAGTATTCAAGAAAGTCATACCATACTTCGTCCATACAATTAAGAGATATCTTTCTCTGAATTTCATCAGTTCTTTCTTTTCCATACTTACTACACAATTCTTTATACAGCTGCGCTTTCTCAACAGCCAAAAGTCCGGGAACATTGCAGGACAAGACTTCAAACCTACTTTTCAAAAATGTCCTTCTTTGCCATTCAAGAAGATATGAGTATCTTCCCAATGTTTTTCTTATCTCAAAATTCTGACCGTTGACTACTCTCTGTATATGACATATCAATGACAAAAGCTTGCTGTCATCAATCCTTTCCTCTTGTCTGAATCCATAATATTTTGATGGGATAACTTTTTTTAAACCGAATTGGACTAGTAAATCATCTTCCAGGCTTATAAAAAAGCGTGAAGAGCCGGGGTCTCCCTGCCTACCTGCTCTGCCTCTCAATTGATTATCTATCCTGACACACTCATTTCTGCTAATACCTATAACATAAAGGCCTCCCAATTCCAAAACCCTTTTTCTTTCTTCGGGAGAGTCCTCTCCTCCTAGCTTTATGTCTACTCCACGCCCTGCCATATTGGTAGAAACGGTAACAGCTCCAAACCTTCCGGCAAGAGCAATTATTTTTGCTTCCTCTTCGTCATTCTTTGCATTTAATACAACACATTCTATCCCTTGTTGTTTGAGCATTACTGCCAGCAGCTCTGATTCCTTTATGTTTGAAGTTCCAATAAGTACAGGACGCCCCAGATTATGAGAAACACATACCTCTTTAACTACAGCATTGTATTTTGCTTCTTTATGTGTAAAAACATAATCATCGTAATCAATTCGAATACATTTTTTATTTGGCCTGACAACATATACATCGTGTTCATATGTACTCCTGAATTCGTCCTCAGATGACTTTGCTGTTGCTGTCATCCCTGAAATTTCAGGATATAAGCTTATAAAGTTCTGAATTGATATTTTCCCAAGTATTCTATTACTGGCTGTGCATTTAATTCCATGAATAGCTTCTAAAGCCATCTGTAGACCATAGTCCCATTTTCTTCTGTCCGCAACTCTCCCGGTAAATTCATCTATAATTTCAATCTGTCCGTCTTTTATAATATAATCAATATCTTGTTTTAAAAGAATTTTTGCATGAAGGAGATTGTTTATATCCGTAAGTGTTTCAACGTTCTTACTGCTATACAGATTACCACAGCCAAGATAATTTTCCACTACAGAGCTTCCTTTTTCGGTTAAATAAACATTTCTGCTATTTTCATCCGTCATAAAATCTATATTTCGCCGCAATAACCCTACCAATTCTAAAAGTCGGATATCTATTTGGTGTTGAGCCCCAATACTCCCTGCTATAACAAGAGGTGTTCTGGCTTCATCAATAAGAATTGCGTCCGCCTCGTCAACAATTACACAGTTGAATGGCCTATGTACAATTTCACTTTTATCATAGACTATGGAATCCCTTAAATAGTCAAAACCTGCTTCTTTTGGCGTAACATAAGTTATGTCTGCCAAATATGCATTCCTTCTTTGAACCCTGTCCATGTTTTCCTGAATATAGGATGCATTTAATCCCCAAAATTCATATATTCCTTGCATCCATTGGGCATCTCTTTTAGCAAGGTAATCGTTAAATGTAAAAACATGAACACCTTTTCCAGCAAGGGCATTTAAAACTGCCGGGAAAACCGCCGCAAGGGTTTTTCCCTCTCCTGTTGGCAATTCTGCAATTTTCCCAAAATATAGTGCTATTCCCGTCAATAGTTGTGAATCATACGGGTCAACCCACAATACTCGCCTGCATATCTCTTTGGTAATTGCATAACATTCAGTCAAGTATTCATTAACAAATTGCTGATTGTCACGAATATTAGAATTATTATTATCAATATATTTGAAATAATTTTTTTTATATGTATTAGTTAATTGCTTCAACTCAGAATCGGAAAGTGTAGTAAAGTCTTTTTCGTGTATTATGTTAATCAACACTTTGTATTGTGCTGGCTTAATGCCTTTTTTTCTTTTTAAAAACATAAAACGCCTCCATTAATAATTTAAGGAGTTATCTCTCTTGCACCGTCACCTGTCTCACTTATATAGAATTCAGGAGTTAAGCCTGTCCGTTCTTTGTAATTGCCACCAACCTGATTTATAAAAAGTTCAACCTTATCTTCCCTGACTATATTTACAGTGCAGCCTCCAAAGCCAGCCCCTGTCATCCTTGCGCCAATAACACCTTCAACCTTTAAGGCCTCTTCTGTCATAATATCAAGCTCCCTGCCCGTAACTTCATATAAATCCCTGATTGAGTCATTTGCCTCCACCAAGAGCCTTCCCAATTCACTAATATCATTTTTTTGCAGAGCATCTGCTGCTTTCAACACTCTGGCATTTTCACCTATAACGTGAGTTACCCTTTTTTTGACTACTTCATTTTTTATTTTTGACTTATATTGTTCAAATTCATCTGGTGTTATATCACACAGGTTGTTTTTGTCAGGCATGTATTGCCTTAGTATTCTTAAACCGTCGGCACATTCACTGACTCTTTCATTGTACTTTGATTCTCCCAGAGCACGCTTTTTCTTTGTATTTCCAAGAACAATCCGGTATCCATCCAGCTTTAGCGGTAAATACTTATATTTTAAAGACCCGCAGTCTAGCAGGATTGCATTATCCTTTCTTCCCATGGCAGAAGCGAATTGATCCATTATTCCACAGCTGACTCCGCAGAATTCATTTTCAGTCTTTTGGCCTAAAACCGCCATTTCCACCAAATCTATTTGTTTATTAATGCCATTTGCCTCGTTGCCCAGGGTCACCAGTGTAACAGCAGTAACCAGTTCTATAGCAGCTGATGAAGAAAGTCCCGACCCCAGTGGTACCGTATCATGAAACAGCATATCTACCCCCGTGAGGCTGCAGCCTGCCTTCTGAAGCATATATGCTACCCCCGCCTGATAATTTCCCCATTTCAAACCTTTTGCACTCTCAAGGTCACCCAGACTAATCTCGACCCTATCCGACAAATCCGTTGCCGCAAGACCCAGAACATTTTTTCCGTTTGGCCTGGCTATTACGGTTGAATCCAGACTTAATGCTGCCGGAAGTACATATCCTCCACAATAATCAATATGTTCCCCTATAAGATTTACTCTGCCCGGTGCGGAAAAAATTCGTAAATCTCCTTTTTCTCCTCCGTAAATACGGCAAAACTTATCTTTCAGTTCCTCATAGTTCTTGTTCATATATAAGCTCCAATCCCATTGATTTCAAAAATTTGTCAAAGGCTTCAAGTCCCTTTTCGCTTTGTTTAAACACTCCCGAATGCTCCAGACAAATTTCAAATTTCTTACCAATTTCATTCTTTAGCACCCGGTCTGCAGCGCCTTCGGTTAAAGCCATACCATATTTTGAAATAAGCTGTTCAATCCAGTTCTTGTGTTTGAAGAGGACATTTTCACTATCATATATACTGTCTGTATCCCCGTTGCCCACAAGAATTTCTTTTATCTTAATGATTTCATTTTCTAATCTCCCCGGCAGTATTGCAAGACCCATTACTTCAATTAACCCGATATTCTCTTTCTTTATATGGTGGATTTCCTTATGGGGATGAAAAATGCCGTCAGGATGCTCCTTTGTAGTTCGGTTGTTCCTCAATACTAAATCCAGCTCATATTTACCCGATTCATTTATTCTTGCAATAGGAGTTATTGTATTATGAGAAACCCTGCCTTCCTCAGTGTACGTATATGCTAAAACTTCCACGCTTTCGTCACTATAGCCTTTCCAACAAGTCAGAACATAATTAGAAAACTCAACTAATTCATCTATGCTCTTGCAGGATAAACGGATAACAGACAGAGGCCATTTTACTAAACCAATGCCTACATTTTTGAATTTATCCGATTTATATTTTGCAGTTATAGGTGCCTTCTGCATTGGAAACAGATAATTTCCACCCTGAAAATGGTTATGGCTTAATATAGAGCCTCCCACAATAGGCAGGTCTGCATTTGAGCCACAAATGTAATGGGGAAACTGTCTTACAAATTCCAAAAGCAATTGGAAGGTCATTTTCGAAATAACCATAGGCTCATGTTTTTCACTTAAAACTATGCAATGCTCATTGTAATAAACATATGGAGAGTACTGCAAGTACCATTGTTCTTCGCAAAGTCTTACAGGTATAATCCTGTGAGTCTGTCTTGGAGGAAAATTAATCCTCCCTGCATACCCTATATTGTCTATACATAGCATGCACTCAGGATAATTGCTTTGGGGCTGAAGCCTTTCCATTGCAATGGTTTTGGGGTCCTTTTCCGGCTTGGTAAGATTAATGGTAATCTCCAGTTTACCGTATTTTGATTCATTAACCCATTTAATATTCTTTTCTATCTGAGCTGTTCTTATATAATTTGATACAAGGCATAAATCATAAAAATAATCGGTTGCAGCCTTTATAGATTGTTTTTCAGCCAATTCTGTAAAATTTCTTATTATTTCAGACTCTCTTGGCATCATTGTCCCCATTATTGCGGTATCAAAAAGTTCACGGCAGACGTAGATGTCTTTGTCAAAAAGCCCTGCCTCTCCGGCATAATCCACGATTCTCTCAAGTATTTCCCGGGGGTATTCAATATATTCATCCGGTATTTCGCCATAGAAGGGCTCTTTTAGCTTCAGTAGATCCAGGAGCTTGTTTCTGGCTACAATTTTATCTAATTTATCTATCATTCCATGTCTTTCACCGAATTGAAGAAGCCGCTCAATCTCATAAGCAGGATTAATCAATACTCTGCCCCCTTTTGCCATCAATTACTTCAACTAAAATGTACATTATTCTGATTATTTATTTTATTATATATCACTATATCACTGTTTTATAGAAAAATTTGCATAAAAAAAACATAAAACCGGAAGGTTTTATGTTTTTTCAGCAAAAGTTTAGTCTATGCCTTCAATACTTACCTCTATGTCAACATCGGCATCATAGTCAACACCTTCAAATTCAAAGCCGAAAAGTCTAAAAAATTCTTTTCTGTAGCCTTCAATATCAGTAATGTCTTTAACATTATCGTTATTGGCTTCATTCCAGAGTTTTGTTACCTCAGCCTGAACCTCAGGAAGCATTTCCAAATCATCCATACAGATTCTGCCCTTACTGTCCAGTTTCAAGTCCCCTGAGTAGAGTCTGTCACTGAACATTCTGTACATTTGCTCAATACAGCCCTCATGAAGATTTTTTTCTTTCATTACTTTAAATAATGCACTAACATAAAGAGATATAACAGGTATAGCCGCACTGGCTTGTGTTACAACCGCCTTATTAATGGAAACATAAGCTTTCCCGCCGATACCCTTAAGATTTTCGTTAATTTTTGCCACAGTAGCCTCAAGGTCATCCTTGGCTTTTCCGATAGTTCCCTCTCTGTAAACAGAATGAGTCATTTCAGGGCCTACGTAGGAATATGCAAGCGTAATAGCATTCTTCTCAAGAAGATCGGCATCTTTCAAGGCGTCCATCCACATTGCCCAGTCCTCTCCACCCATTACTGCAATAGTTTGTCTTATTTCATCTTCGTTAGCAGGCTCAATAGTTGTTTCAGAAACAAGTTGTGTATGAAAGTCTACCGTTTTTGATGTATAAGTTGAACCAATTGGCTTTATAACCGAATTGAATACCTCACCGGTTACAGGATGTGTCCTTCTTGGAGAAGCCAGACTGTAAACTACCATGTCTATCTTACCAAGGTCTTTTTTTATTAAATCTATAGTTTTCTGCTTTATTTCATTTGAGAAGGCATCACCGTTTATACTTTTTGCATACAGACCTTCTTCTTTTGCTATTTTTTCAAAAGCCGCGGAATTGTACCATCCTGGAGAGGCTGTTTTATTTTTGGATGCAGGCCTTTCAAAGAATATACCGATTGTGGCTGCACCGCACCCAAAGGCAGCAGCTATTCTGGATGCCAACCCGTAACCTGTAGAAGCTCCAATAACCAGTACTTTTTTAGCACCATTTACTTTTTTCTGATTTTTAACATACTCAACCTGTTTCCTGACACTATATTCACAGCCGGCAGGGTGAGATGTTGTACAAATGAATCCACGAAATTTAGGTGTAACTATCATAAAATCCTCCTTGAATTTCAGCTTTATATATCATAAGCCGGATTAATGCTTAACTTATTATTTTTTAGTCTACACTATATATTATAGCACAGTATAAAGTGATTTAAAACTAGATATTAATACTTGGTACTAATTATTATCACTTTACCTACTCAAAAGACACAAAATAGCTTCCACAATTGCCTCCGGGCAACATAAATTTGAAATTCGCAGTTTGTCCGTACCCTAAATCCTCTATCCAGAACATACCCGTTGTAATCTTTTCACCAACCCTCCAAGGGCCATTGTTTACACTGTAAACAATGGTTGCATACGGCCTATCCTGGCTCCACTTGGGATTTATTATTATTTTCTTATTTGCTGCATTGTTTATTGTTATATTGTAAACAACACCATAGTTTCCGGCGTGGTATTTTGCTGCACCCGGTTTTGAGTTTATTACACCATCGTACTCATATGTATTAATTGACTGAGGCCATTCACAAAGATCTGTAGTGTTGCTTGAATTCGCATCCAATGTAACATTTTTCTTCGTGTAACCCAATTCACCGCAAAATCCATTTCCTGTGCTCTTTAACGGAAGCGGTTTTTTAAAAACATCTTCAGCAGTTTTTGATTGTCCGGCTGCAAATACTCTAAGCCAGACCCCAAATTTCTGATCGGATTTAAACTGAGCTCTACCGTATACAAATTCAGAAAACCCGGGTGTAAATTTGAAGTCATCTGACCATACTATTTTCTTTTCTCCCGGATTAAGTATGACAGTTTGATATTTTGCATTCTGAAAGTTTTTTAGCACCTGTGAAGTATCTTCAATAACAGCAAAATTATATCCATCCACCGTTGCAGTACAGCTTCCTTTATAAGTTATTATTGCAGGCTTTGGACCTTTGTTCATAATCGCTACGCCGACCCTGCAAGCTCCTGAATTGGACCAAGCGTTATACAAATGGTGATAAAATTCAACGTCCTTATAAGAATTACCAAGGTTCGTGCCGTATAAATATACTAATTCGCTTGCATTAAGGCCAAAGGACTCCGGATTATTAACATAAATCAAATGGTTTCCACTACTTGAAAAGGTTGAACCGGTTAATGCATATGATGTAAAGCTAAAAAATAAACATAACGTAAAGATAATACAAAGAAGCCTGATTAAGTTTGCTTTTTTCATTTGTTCCTCCTGCGCTGCAAAGATTAAGCCTAGCAGGCAGGTACCTGTAGGCTTATTAGCTCTTAATTCATATTTACTAAATTATTTATGTTAAGTATAAGTAAAAAATGGAAATTGTTCAAGTTGTGTATTTTAAGTTATTTTCTATTAAAAGAAATTATGACGGGAATACTCTTTATATCGACATTGTATGCCAAGTAACGCTGGGGGCTACACAAACTTCTCTCAATCATAATAGACAATCAATTTTTAGATTTAAACGCTTTAATCATAGCTCTAGTACAGACAGTAATTGTAGAACATAAAAATAATATAGCAAACATTATAGCAGATAGAATTGAATTTCCCCCGTCAAATATACTACCTAAATTTGCCGTGATAATGAATCCAATTAATAATATAAATAATCCTAGAAATATTGAAGTTAGAAATTCTTTCATTTTAACATTACCCCTTTTAATATATTTCCATATTATTCATATATTTACATGTATGAACAATAAAACAGCACTGCTTTTAGATAGATTTATCACATCTAAAAACAGTGCTGTTTAAAAGCATAAGCTTTAATTATTTAGCGTCAACGCAAGCCATGTGTTCGATGAGGTTAACAACTTTGTTTGAATAACCCCATTCATTGTCATACCATGATACTAACTTAACGAAGTTTCCGTTCAATGCGATACCAGCTTCAGCATCGAATATTGAAGTACGTGCATCGTGGATGAAGTCAGTTGAAACAACTGCATCTTCAGTGTATCCGAGGATACCCTTCAATTCATTTTCAGAAGCCTTCTTAACAGCTGCTTTGATTTCTTCGTAAGTAGCTGATTTTTCAAGACGAACTGTGAGGTCAACAACTGAAACGTCAGCTGTAGGAACTCTGAAAGCCATACCAGTTAATTTTCCGTTCAATTCTGG
>JAEYNY010000028.1 GCA_023412275.1 Bacillota bacterium | reverse complement strand
TGACATTTTGTTCATCCTTATTCCTCCTTGAAATAATGTGATATGGTAATAATATAGGTAATGTTGCATAAAGTAAACGTAAAATGGTTACCTATAATTGTGCATTATTTTTACTCATAGAATTGCTTCAAACCGCCTCCAATCCTATTTCCGAAATATTTGCACAATACTTATAATAACGTTATGTCAATCTCTAATTTGCGTATGGTATAATAACTTGATACGCTCATTTGAAACTATTATTTGCATTTTTACGGAGTTATATATGAAATATTTTAAGCATTTTATGGAAACAGTTAAAAAAACGTTTTTAAACGCCTCTATAAGAAGCAAAGTGCTTCTTATCTTTATGGTATTTATGCTTTTTTATGTAATAATCAGCGCTGTTATTTATGTCAATGTAATAAAAAACGAAACTCTAAGTCAGGTACGTCAGCGTTCTCATGAAACAACGGAGCTTATACGCACAAATATTAACACAATGATTGCCAACGCAAACAACGTATCCAAGATGTTGACTACAAACTCACTTATTAGGTCATATCTTGAGTCGGATAAGCCATCCCGCAGCTTGTCTAAAAGTGCCAACGAGGTTATGTTTAACATTCACGTAACCTTTCCGAATATAGATTCAATTTATCTTTACGACTTACACGGTTCAGTACTGAGAACCAATAAAAACCTTACAGTTTCAAGCGTAGAAGATGTTAAAAATGCACCGTGGTTTAATGAGCTTGTAAAGCTAAGCGGGGGATATAAAATAGCTATCAATGCTGAAAATACCCTTAAAACATATTCCGGTAAAAACCTTGTTTCCGTAATGCGAGTTTTAAATGACCTTGACAGTCTCAAACCAATTGGAGTGTTGGTATTGAACATATCACAGGACAGTCTCTCAGAGGTTATTAATGAAACCAGTAAAAATGGAGGTTCGTCCTTTATAATCCTGGATGCAAATAATAATCCGGTTATTAAAAACGATGATGCCTATGAGATGTATAATCCATACCTTTGGAGGACATCAGAAAGTGAGGATATAATAACCATTAACAACAAAAGATTGCTTGTATTCAAGTCTGATATGCCTGATACGGGTTGGAAAATAATAAGCTGTACAAGCCTTTCATCCAAGTCGCCTGCAATTCGGACACTGAATGTACTGTATGTGTTGTTTATTGGAATTACTATCTTTTTATTTATAGTAGCATCACTTTTTACCGCAAGCCTCATAACTTCACCTATTAAAAAGCTCATCAACTCAATGCAGGGTGTTGCAAATGGGGTTTTCAAACGGGTAAGCTATAATACCGGGAACGATGAAATAGGTGAACTTAAAAACAATTACAATCTGATGATTATGGAAATAAACAATCTTATAATTAAGCTCTTAGATGAAGAAAAAAAGAAGCGTAAATTTGAACTGGATGTTCTGAATGAACAAATCAAGCCACATTTTTTATACAATACTCTTGATAATATTGCCTACCTGTCATTATCAGGCAACAACCAATCAGTTTATGAAGCAGTCAATGCTCTGGGAAACTTTTGCAGAATCAGTCTCAGCAAGGGTTCAGAAGTTATCAGCTTAGAGAATGAAGTTCGTCAGATACAAAACTATCTGTTGCTTCAAAAGCTCAGGTATGGTGAGATGATTAGTGACGAGTACGATATTTCACCGGATACAAACCAAATAAAAATACTTAAGAATATACTTCAGCCCTTAGTAGAAAACAGTATATACCATGGCATCAGGCCCAGCGGTGAACCCGGATTTATAAAAACATCAGCACATATTAACGAAAGTTGTCTCATATTGTCCGTTGAAGATAATGGTGTTGGAATGGATGAACAGGAAATCAACAGTATTTCTGATGAAAATCTTGCAGGAAATCAAGCCAGCTTTGGACTAAGAGGGACGATACAGCGATTGAAGATACACTATGGCACCGATGATATATATAATGTAGAAAGCAGTAAGTATTCCGGTACTAAAATAACACTGAAAATTCCTTTAGAGGAGGGTAAAAATGACTGATAAACCTTTGAAAGTTATGATAGTTGATGATGAAAGCAACACAAGGGATCTTTTAAAATTATCTATTAACTGGAAGGAATTAAGAATGGAAGCTGTCGGTGAAGCCACCAGCGGGCTTGAAGCCCTTGACATGCTGGATGAGCTAACCCCTGACATTGTAATTACTGATATTCAGATGCCATATATGGATGGATTAACCCTTAGTAAAAATATAAAGGATAGGCATCCGGATATTTCTATTATTATTCTCACGGCACATGATGAGTTTTCTTATGCACAGAATGCGGTTTCCATAGGAGTATCAGACTTTATATTGAAGCCCATTAACAAAGATACTATTTACAAAGTACTTTCCAAGGTGGGAAGCAGTATAAGAGAAACCAGAGAACGTCTGGGAAGACTGGAACTGTCTCACCAGTATATGCAAAGCAATATCATGGTTTTTCAGAACAAGGTTCTTAATGACCTTGTTTTAAACAGAAATTTTACCTTTCAGCCTGATGAACTTAAGATGATGGATATAAGGTTTGATACAGATTATAATTTGTATCAGGTTTCATTAATTAATGTAGGAATAGACAAAAACAAATATACAAACCTTGAAAGACAGATGCTTCTGGAAAACTGCCGTAGCTATATTACGGACTTATATTTCAAAAACAGCCTTGCCTATGTCTTTACAGACATTCAAAGTAATATAGTGTTGCTGAATAATGATAAGTCAATTTCATTAAGCGATGTTTCTGAGCATGCCTCTCTTTATTTCAGAGAACATTTTTCAGCCTCCGTATCCTGTGGTATAGGCCTGGAGGTACATTCCCTTGACAATGTGTGCAAATCCTACCGTCAAGCACTCAATGCGTTAAACTTGGGTTATATTACCGGAGAAGAAATAATTTATGCTGATTCCCAGATGAGTGAACTTGACTACGACACAGCGTTTGACCACAGTTCCCTGACAGATAATATGAAGCTTGCAATAAAATCCGGGGCAACCTCCAAAGCTCTGGAAATTACCAGAAAGGTTCTATATAACTATACAAGGGAGAATATAAATAATCTTGATGCCGTAAAGATATTTTCTATAAATATGTGTAACTATATAAAGGAGCTTCTTTCCGAAATGAAGATTCCTTTTGCCGGAACATTTTCATTGTCAGGTGACTTTTTACTTGATATTTTCAAACTTGAAAAGTACACAGATATAGAATCTACCATTTTAGATATAATAGAAAAGGCTACTTCCCTTATATCAGAGGCCCTGAATAACAAGAGCAAGTCTATTGTAGACGAAATAAAAAACTATATAGATGAAAACTATATCGACAATGACCTTACATTAAAGGTTGTTGCAGATAAATTTTATATTAATTCTAGCTACTTAAGCCGTATTTTCAAAAAAAGTACCGGCATTACCTTCTCAGAGTACCTGACAAAGATAAGAATAGATAATGCCAAATCAATACTAAAAGAACAGGATCTAAAGGCATATCAACTGGCACAAATGATTGGAATCCCTGACCCGAACTACTTTGTAAAGTGCTTTAAAAAAGTTGCGGGGATATCCTTTGCTGAATATAAACTTCAAAAGGCCTAGGAAGCATTTGGTTAATGCTTTCCTCCGGCCTTTTCTCTTAGTTGCCTTAACATATCTTTGAGATGGTTAAGCTGTTCTTCGTATTTTATACTTTTCATATTAGGAAAGGCTTTAATCAAGCGGTGTCCACTGCCTCTTTTCTGACTAAGAGCCTCAAACTTCTCTCTGAACATTACATTCAGCTCGTTTCTGCCTTCCTCAGCTAAAAGCCGAAGTTTTTCAAAGCTTTTAAATAACTCCCTCTCATTAAACCACTCCAGTAATTCCCCATTCTTTTTCAGGTCCTCAGTAAATTCATACAGCTTTTTAAGTCGTTCATTGAGATTCACCAGGGTATTCACGGTAAATAGCATATCAATTGCATATGCTGCAATAAGTGCTATCCCGGATATCCCTACCCATATTTCAGGGATTAGTAAAACAACATGGGTTATTGCAGGATGCAGAACCTTAACCAGAATAACGCACATTACTCCGAATAAAAACGAATTTCTCAGGCATACCCGACCGTTAAGGTTAAACCTCTTGTTTGAATAGTCCCACCATTTTGTACTGAAGAACACCTCCAACAGCCAGCCTGTTGTGTACTCCAGTATACTGGTAAGAGCAAGCCCTGCCAGAAAAATTACCGGTATACTTGATTGAGCAGGTTCCAGTAAATAGATGACCATTATTGCACCAAAACCGTATACAGGACAAACAGGGCCTGCAAGAAAACCTCTGTTTACTACCCTTTTTGATAATATGGAGCAGTACACCACCTCGCAGACCCATCCTATAAAGCTGTATATAGTAAGATAGATAATGAATTCATAAAAACTACTCATCCTGACTCCCCCAATCCGTATTACAGGACATTTCTATAAATCCTCTTACTCCTTATAATTCCCTGAACTTTTTAACACCTACGGTACTTAATGCTTTTATAAGTATAAATGTTAATACAGCCAAAGCAACACAAACCATTTCCATAAACAGATTGGTGTTAGAAGGCTTTATAAGCATAAACAGAACTACCGGAACTCCCATGATTACAACGTTGATAATCATGGTAACAAAAATACTTGCACTTTGCTTTACTACTGCTACCTGTGAAGTCCACTCAAGTTTTGGGAAGTACAGGTTTACCAAAATACCGATAACAGGAAAAACTATACACAATAGCAACGAGAGCAAAAACAGAACAATAACCGTTTCAGCACTCATTTTAAAAGCAAATTCCACAATTATGATATTAACAATAAGTGCCGGAATAGTAAGCGTCATGTTCAGGAGTATTTTACTCCAAAGTATATTTTCTATCTTTAAAGGAAGGGATTTTATTATCCAAAGGCCTTTTCCCTCAAGAGATATTGATGCTGCGGTAACAAAAGTGAAACTGATACAGAATGCAAAAACCAGTGCAACCACCGGGGCTATATACGAACCGGCCATTGGAAGTTCCAGCATCATTGCAACCTTATCCTTTCCAAAAACAGCAACTGCCAGTGAAAACACCAACATCATTATTACACCAACTGCCGTATTGGTTACATATATATAAGAAGACAGATAAAATCTCAGTTCCTTGAAATACAGTGCCTTCATAACACCTGAAGCCTTTAGTTTTGTCATCTTGTAGTTAGATGCCTTGTATTTTTCAGACATTTTGGAATTGATAGTTTTAAAACCTCTGGAGAATATAAATATAAATGCCCCAAAAACCGCCATACTAACCAGTAAAAAGGCTGCGAGATACAGGATATTTGTGTTGCTTAATGCTTTAATGTACAGGTTTGTCCAAAAAAGAACCTTTATCACACCTGATATTGCTGGAATAGCACTCTGAACCTGCTCCTGATTAATTCCGGTAAACATGTTTGGTAAAATCATAAATGCAATAATAATAACAAAGGTACCTATCAACATTAATACGTTAGTGGATCTGAACTTCGAGGATATACGTCCCAGTATATAAGCCAAAACAGCACCTATTGATATTGGGATAAGAGGAACAAACAATATTGCCACGGCAACAAAAACATAGTAGATTAGTCCCCCGTGAGTGTTTATCCCGTAAATGACCAGAGAAGGAATTCCAACAAGTACACTTATGGCAAGGTTCGAAAGATAAACAAAAATCATCTTACTTGCCAGTACTGCTGAAGGTTTTACAGGCAGAGACATTAGTAAATCAAAATCCCTGAAAGAAAACAGATATCCCGGTATTTTGTATATACTCATAAAAAGTGAAAACAGAGTAGTTGACAAAATAGAACTTCCTATAAGAAGTTCCAGTGAATTCAACTCTTTAAGAACCTTACCCAGTGGGTAGTATAACATAAACATGGTGAAAGTCAGCATACAAAAAGCGTACACTATAAGTAAACCCAACAGTGCAGTTTTAACCTTGTCTGCACCGGATTTTGATTTTAATGCTTTGTTTATTCCCCAGGAATTAATTATGTTTGCTTTAATTAAATAAAATACACTATTCATTGTCTATCAACTCCAAAAATAATTGCTCAAGTGAGCTGTTTCCTCTTACTGCGTCAGTTTCACCGCTAGTAATAAGCTTGCCATCCTTAATAATAGCTATCTTGTTGCAGAGCTTCTCCGCAACCTCTAAAACATGGGTTGAAAAGAAAATAGCACACCCTTGTCTGCATTTTTCTTTCATAATCTCTTTCAGAGTATGTGCTGCCTTTGGGTCAAGTCCAACAAAAGGCTCATCCATTATATACAGACTTGGGTTATGCACCAATGCCGAAATAATGGCAAGCTTTTGTTTCATTCCATGTGAGTAAGACGAAATCAAGTCCCCCAGGCTTCCTGTGAGTTCCATCATGTCCGCGTATTCTTTGATAGATTTTTCTCTCTCTTTTGCTGGAACGGAGAAAACATCAGTGATAAAATTCAGATATTGAATTCCTGTCATATTTTCGTAAAGGTCAGGATTATCAGGTATATATGCTATCATCCTTTTACATTCCAGTGGGTCTGTTTTTATGGATTTGCCTCCAATACGAATATCTCCATCAGAGAATTCTAAAATACCAGTAACACACTTTATGGTAGTTGTCTTTCCTGCACCATTGTGTCCTATAAATCCATATATATCACCTTTTTGAATTTCCAATGTCAAATTGTCTACTGCCTTTTTTCCACCTTTGTAAGTTTTGGATAAATTACTTATTGTAAGCATAATTTCACCTTTCATATAAGTTTTTAATGTTATAAGAATTATACTATATTTTCCTTAGATTATTAACTAAAATTGATTAATTATTACTACTTGAAGAAATATTTTGAAAATATTTGATTTTTTTGTTTTCTTTTGTCATATTTTGTAGTAAAATATGTTTAGCAAGACAAATTGTATCATTTTTCTACATATTTTGAGGTATATAATGGATCAATACATACCGATTATAGATATTGTTATAGCCCTATCGAGTGCTATAGATTTGATAAACCCAAGTATTTCAAATCACCACAAGAGAGTTGCATATATCTCTTATTGTATCGCTAAAGAGATGGGTTATTCAGAGAATGAGATAAAAGATTTAGTACTGGCCGGATTGCTTCATGATTGCGGTGCAGTTAATTTGTTTGAAAGGAGTTCCATCTTCGAGTTTGAATTTGGGAATTCCTATTCCAACAGGCATTCCCATGGGTATAAAGGTTGGTTTATCCTTAGGGACGCCGAGGAATTACGGCCAGCTGCAGATATTATAAAATATCACCATGTATTTTGGAGAGAGATATCTCAAAAACGCTTTCAATCCTGCAAGATACCGAAATTTAGTCATATCCTCCATTTGGCGGACAGAATAGATATACTGATAAATCCTAACCAGGAAATTTTGCAGCAGATAAAATATATAAGCAAAATGATTCGCAACGGCAAAGATACGATGTTTATGCCCGTGGCAGTTGATGCCTTTGAGAACATTGCCTCAAAACCTTATTTTTGGTTCGATATTACCGGGACTTATCTTGAAGATCTGATACGTAAAATAATGTCGCCATACAAGGTTTATATTAATAGCGAGCTTTTAATTCAATATGCAGATATCGCCCACAGAATTATAGATTTCAGAAGTAAATTTACAGCCACCCACTCAATAGGTGTGGCTGCCAGCGCAAGTGCTTTGGCTACCAAACTGGGCTTTTCTGCTTGCGACAGCAGACTGATGCATTCAGCGGGACTAATGCATGATTTAGGAAAGCTGTGTATCCCGGAGAGTATTTTAGAAAAACCCGGGCCACTAGACCACTATGAATTCAATCTTATGAAAGCGCATCCATACCATACCTACCGGATACTGGATTCAATCCCCGGTTTGGGAAAAGTACGTGACTGGGCAGCCTTCCACCACGAAAAGCTTGATGGTTCGGGTTATCCCTTTGGTTTGGACTCAAGAAGTCTTGACCTGGGTTCCAGAATACTGGCTGTAAGCGACATGTTCACAGCTCTTACGGAAGAAAGACCTTACAGACGTGCCATGTCCCTTAAAGACACGGTTAAGCTTATTAACGACGTAAGTACTCTTGATTATGATGTAAAGTATTGTCTCAACCAAAATATTGAGGAAATAAACGAGATAAGACGTACTTCTCAGGAGATTGTTTTCCAGAGCTGTAATGAAATCTTTCCTGAGTTTGATGAAGAACTTAATCTTCACGCATTGTAGTTTTATACCTGTAAGCAATTTAAAATTAACATACATACTCCTTAGGACTTGTCTAAAGCAAGTCCATTTTTTTTGAAAAATCCTGTTAACATATTACATATAATACGGTACACTTTTTTGTTGACATTCAGCATGACCTAATGTAAAATAAAAAGGCAGCTTAAAAGCTGAACTGAATATTTTTATGGAGAGATGGCTGAGCTGGTCTAAGGCGCACGACTGGAAATCGTGTGTGGGGTAATACTCACCGTGGGTTCGAATCCCACTCTCTCCGCCAAATTTAAAGGGATTCAAG
>JAEYNY010000191.1 GCA_023412275.1 Bacillota bacterium | reverse complement strand
ATTATGGAAGAAGTCTTCAAGTACAGACTTTAATAAATAGAGGTAGATGATTATGAGCTTATTGAATAACATTTTGTATGACATGATCTATCATAGTGCTCCGTTGATTCTTGCCGTACTGGGTGGATTATTTGCACACAAGGCAAACGTCCTTAACATCGGACTTGAAGGTATGATGCTTATGGGTGCCTTCAGTAGTACACTGTTTGTTCTGATTACAGGGAACTTGTGGCTAGGAATTTTAATAAGTGTTTTATGTACACTTATTTTGGGTCTAATCTTTTCGTTCTTTGGAATCACAATGAAAAGTAACTTTATTATTACCGGATTCGGAATAAATATTTTTGTTGCAGCCTTGAGTTCATTTGTTCTTAAATACATGGCAATGGCTAATATCAATGTCAGCTCTATTGTTAACACGGCAGGTTTAAAAATAAATATACCCGTTATAAAGAATATACCCATACTAAATTCACTTTTAAGCGGACACACAGCGATTACCTATTTAAGTATTATACTCATTGTTGTTGTAACCGTAATTATGTATAACACAAAATTCGGTGTTTACGTAAGGGTTGTTGGTGAGAATGAAGAAGCTGCAAAATCTGTTGGTATCAACAGTGTCGCAATAAAGTATATTGCCGTACTTATAGGAGCTGCTTTGTGTGGTTTGGCAGGTGCCAACCTGGCTGTTGAACGAATGGCGCTGTTTACCAACAATATGACAGCGGGAAGAGGTTTTATAGCAATAGCTGCAATATATTGCGGACAAGCCAAGCCAATTAAGTCGGCTATGTATGCAATCCTCTTTGGACTTGCAAAGTCATTGGCCATAAACCTTGCTTTGTTTGCAGGCCCGGCATCAGGTCTGTTTGAAATAGTTCCATACCTGATGATTGTTATAGTATTGTTTGCAGTTTCTGCTATTGAGAAAAGACGTACCAATATAAGGGGGTTTAAGCTTGAATAATACAGCACTCATTATTGTAGACATGGTAAAGGACTTCACTGACCCCCAAGGGCTGGTGTTCTACCCTCAAAACCTTGAAATATTACCAAGAATAAAAAAGGTTCTTGATGAATGCAGGAAACATAATATGCTTGTTATCTTTCTGAGGCATAGCAACAGAAAAGATAAATTCGATAAAAATCTGGTTAACATGCGACCCAACTGTATCGAAGGTACCGGAGGAGATGAAATTGACCCAATGCTTACCGTTGACCCGGTGAAGGATTATGTTATTAAAAAAAGACGCTACAGTGGTTTTTTTGGTACTGACCTTGATATGGTACTAAGAGAAAATAAAATACAAAATGTCATAATTGTCGGTACTAAAACCAACTGCTGTATCCGGGCCACAGTCACAGATGCCTATTATCTGGATTATACTCCTATAGTAGTATCAGATTGCGTGGCAACCAATGACGAGACAGTGAATCAGGTTCACTTGACAGACATAAAGAAATATTTAGGTAAAGTAGTGACTTCACAGGAGCTTTTTGATCTCCTGGACAAAGGAGAGATGGTCTGATGAAATATGATGTTGTAATAAACGGATATGTCAGTTTGGACAGAATTATAAAAACAACAACTCCTTTAAGATACGGATATACTTCACTGGTAGAAAACAGCGATAATGCAAGGATTCAGTACGGAGGATGCTCCACTAATATTGCCTATCTTATGGCAAAGCTAAATATGAAGGCTCTGCCTGTTATAAGAGTGGGAAAAGACGACTACAGGGAGACCGGATTCTATGATCATCTCCAAAGTGTTGGCGTATGTATGGATGCAGTTGAGATAATTCCAAATGAAACAACTTCAAATTGTTATTTAATAGCGGATTCGCAAAATAATCATGTTACTATTTTTTATCCGGGAGCTATGGACAAAAAGTATGCAAAAGAAATGAACCCGGAGTTTTTCAGACAGTCACAGCTAGGTATTATGACAGTTGGTTCATATGAAGATAATCTTGAATTTTATAAACAGTGTATGGCTGAAAAAGTTCCTCTGGTTTTTGGAATGAAATGTGATTTTGACGCTTTTCCTGAAAAATTTTTCAAAGAGGTTCTCTCCTCCAGCAGTATTATATTCTGCAATGAAGGTGAACAAGGAGAGATACAAAGGGTTTTTGAACTCAATGATATCAGGGAGTTGTTTGATAAGACAGCAGCACAGATTATAGTAACAACACTAGGCAAGAAGGGAAGCGTTTATTATCAGAAGACAGAGGATGGTATCCTGTCTCATAAGATAACAGCAGCAGAGTTTGGAAGGGTAGTTGATACCACCGGTTCAGGAGATGCGTTTATGGCGGGCTTCCTGTACGGTTATCTCAAAGGCAGAAGTATAAAGGAATGCTGTAGCCTTGGTAGTGTACTTTCATCCTTTATTATTGAAAAGGTTGGCTGTACTACTAATGCTCCTACTGAACAGGAATTTCTTGATAGGTTCGAAAAATTTATGAAAGAGGAAGTGTGATATATACAATGGAGACTTTATACTCAAAAACTCGGGAAGAAGATATAGCAAAATACGTTCTCTTTTCAGGAGATCCATGGAGAGTTGAGACAGTTGCAAGGCAGTTAGAAGATGTGAAACATATAGCATTTGCAAGAGAATTTAATACCTATACCGGCTATTATAAAGGCGTACGGATTACGGTAACATCAACGGGAATAGGTGCACCATCGGCTGCAATTGCAATGGAGGAAATGTATCAGTGCGGCATGGAAGTAGCTGTACGTATGGGAACTACAATGGGCTTGAAGGATGACTTGCTGGGCAAGATGATTATACCTACAGGTTCAATGAGAGAGGAAGCTACCAGCAAAACTTATGTGCCGGTATCTTATCCTGCGGTAGCTGATATTGATTTAATTAACTGTATGAATAAAAGTACTTTGCAAAATAACAGGCAATATGTAAACGGATTATCCTGTACAATGGATGGTTTCTACAGTCAAATGAGAGATTCACGTCTTTCAGAAAAAATGAAGAGGGATATGAGTGAAACCTTCACTGCTCTCAAGAAATACAATATATCCGCTGTAGATATGGAATCAAGCTGTATGTTGGTTCTGGCTAATCTTATGGGAATAAAAGCATGTATTGTTACAATGACAACTGTTCTTGAAAACCTGAAGGATTTCCTAAAGGGAGATGCGAGAACACAATCAGAAATTGATTTATGCAAAATCGCACTGGACGGACTTGTTATATTCGATAAGGAGGTGGCTTCTAAATGAAGGGATTAGAATTTAAAGAAAAAGCTCTTGTAATAGGAATGGTACATTGTCTCGCACTGCCCGGAACACCTGACTTTTGCGGTGATATGAAAAAAGTTACCGATCAGGCTGTAAAGGATGCAATAGCACTTGAAAAGGCGGGAATGGATGCAATTATCATTGAGAATATGGGTGACAATGTGTTCGGAATAAATCTTGACATTGAGCAGTCCTGTGCTCTTGCGGCTATAAGCGCTGTCGTTGCTCAGAATGTAAATATTCCGATTGGTATTGATGCAGCAATGAACGATTACAAAACCGCATTATCTATAGCAAAGGCTATTGGAGCTGATTTCGTCAGGATTCCTGTGTTTGTAGATACAGTAGAATTTTTCGGAGGAATAATACAACCTTGTGCCAGAGAAGCCATGATATTCAGAAAGAATCTTGGCGCCGAGAATGTGAAAATTCTAGCGGATATTCAGGTAAAGCACACACATATGGTGCTTACACATGTAAGTATTGAGGATTCTGCAAGAGCTGCGGAAGCCTGCGGAGCGGATGCTATTATAGTAACAGGTACTCACATAGGTGTTGAGACTCCAATAGATATCATAAAGAGGGTAAAGAAAGTAACGAATATACCTGTAATTGCCGGAAGCGGCGTTAAAACCGGAAATATAAAAGAGCAACTTAGTATTGCAGACGGTGCCATAGTCGGTTCCAGTCTGAAAGAGGGCGGAAATATAAAAAACCCTATTTCATTGGAGCTTTGCACAGAGTTAATTAATGCATTGAATGTATAATGTAAATTAAAAATAAAGGACTGAATGTATATGATGAGACCAATGAAACTTGCCGGAAGCCAATTGATGTTCGGTGCAGGTTCACTTACACATCTGAAAACCCTGACGGGGAAGAGGGCAGTAATTGTGACTGGCGGCTCAAGCATGAAAAAAAGCGGAATTCTGCAAAAAACAATAGATTACTTAAAAGAAGCCGGAATAGAAAGCCGGGTATTTGAAGGTGTTGAGCCTGATCCACTATTCAGTACGGTTTACAATGGTGCAGAGGTGATGAAAGAGTACCAGCCTGATATAATTGTGGGACTTGGCGGTGGATCAGCAATGGACGCAGCAAAAGCAATGTGGGTATATTATGAACACCCTGAGATGAAAACCCTTAATGACATTGTACCTCCAAATACAATACCTAAGTTAAGGAATAAGGCTATTCTGGTATGCATACCTTCAACCAGCGGAACAGCCAGTGAAGTAAGCCGTTCTGTGGTAATTACCGATGATGAAACCCATATAAAGTACGGAGTAGGAAATATGGAAATGATGCCGGATATCGCAATTTGCGACCCGGAGGTTACAGTTACAATGCCTGCGAAAATTACCGCCGAAACAGGCATGGATGCATTGACTCATGCACTGGAAGCACTTGTTTCAAACAGAGCAAATTATATTAGTAATATATTTGCGAAGAATGCAGCCAAGGATATTATATTGACTCTTCCAAAAGCATGCACTCAAGGAAACGATATCGGCTGCAGGGAAATTATGATTAATGCCTCCATGGCTGCAGGAATGGCATTTACCAACGTTTCATTGGGAATAGTTCATTCTATGGCACATACGCTTGGAAGCTTTTTCGGGATTTCACACGGACTTGCTGATGCAGTGATACTGCCTTATGTATTGGAATTTAATTCACACAATGCAGATGCAAAGAATTCCTATGATGAACTGGCAAAAGAACTGGGGGCAGAAGATTTAGTAAATGTTGTTCGTGAGCTGAATAAATCCATTGGAATTCCAAGTCATTTTGCAGAACTAATATCTGATGAAAAGAGATATATGGACGAGTTGGAAGCAATGGCAGAAATGGCCCTAAAGGACGGATGTACTAAAACAAATCCTGTTATTCCTTCAATTGAACAACTCAAGGAACTATTTATTAAAGTATATAAAGCTTAAAAAATACTCTAGTTTCCCGGTTGGTATGAAATTATTCTGGTGAATTTGCAGCATTTCTAATAATATTATGTAAACTAATTAACGTACTCTAAACCTGAATAACTAAATACCGCCGGGAAAGGTGAGTAAAAAATGATTATGCCGTAAGGCTTATGGAGGCTTAATGTGAAACTAATATGTTATTTATCCAACGGTTACCCAACAATAGAGTCTAGCATAGAGATGGCTAAGGACTATATTGACGCAGGATGTGATATAATCGAGGTGGATTTTCCTTCCTCTGATCCGTACCTTGAAGGTGAGTATATCGCAAACAGAATGAAAGAAGCTCTTACTGCCTGCAATGATTACGAAAAGTACATGGATGGAATTGTAGAGATAAAAAACAGCCATCCCAATACTAAATTTATATTGTTGTCCTATGAAAATACAATTCTTGAAATAGGTGTTGACCGTTTTATTAAATTCTGTGTTGATAACAATATGATGGATCTTATCTATGTGGGAAAAGACAATCAGGAAGTAAAAAGCAAGCTTATTGCCAGCGGAATAAAGATTTCCTGCTATGTTCAATTCCATATGGATGAAAATGAAATTAAGGCAGCGGTTGAATCTAACGGATTTGTATACATGCAGGCAAAGCCGACAACCAACAACATTAATCCCAAATTCCCAACCCTCAAGGATTGTATAGACCATTTGAAGAGTCTGGGAATTAAAAGGGAGATATACTGTGGTGTGGGCATATACGCACCCCAAGACATAAAAATGGCTAAAGAAGCTGGAGCTGATGGAGTCTTTGTAGGAAGTACAGTTCTGAAGCTGCATACGGATATACCAAAAATGAAAGAAACAATTGCTTTGTTTAAAAAGACTTGCAATGAATAAAAGAATATATTTATGAAAATGGGCTGTCGCAAAACAGAAAGTTTCTCTATTTTAACACTGTTACTCCCGTATAAAATTATATCAATGATTGCTTCCAAGATGTTTGCAACAGTTTATAGCGGCTCATCTTAAGATATTTTACCGTCGCTCACATTCATCGTCTGTGATTCATTGTGTCGCTAAAACCTATATCGGATAGGTTTTCCGGTAAAATATCCATCTTCGCCTATAAACTCTGCAAATATCTTTAACCAAGCTTCCATTGATACAATTTATACTCTAGTACAGGTTAAGTCAGATAACAATTACTTTTGCAACAGCCTCTTTTTATGTTATTTTATTTCAAGAATGACTGTACTATAGTATGACTTATTAAGTCTTTTATTTTCTGATTGTCAGATACGTGAAATCCCTTTTAACAGCTTGCGTATAAACTACGTGGCTTTCAATTATTTTCTCTAATTTTATATTACTAATATTAAACAAATATATAAAGTAGACCACGATATCATTGCTTTTCTGTTGAATAATGAATATCTTCTTTCTATATAAAGAACTTTATGCTAAATTATAATTGTAAAAGGAGAATTTAGCATGAAAACTTATTTAATTACTGGCGGAGCAGGATTCATAGGTTCTAATTTTATAAGATATATGTTAAAAAATCATAAAGACATTTTTATAATAAATGTTGACAAGCTCACTTATGCAGGAAACCCTGATAATTTAACAGGAGCCTTAATTAATGATACAAACTATAAATTTTATTGCTGTGACATATGTGATAAAGAGAAAATAGAAGGCATATTTAATAAATATAAAATTGACTATGTAGTCAATTTTGCTGCAGAGAGTCATGTGGACCGCTCCATGACCAACACTAAGGAATTTATTGAGACCAATATAACGGGAACCGTAACCTTGATGGATATTGCCAAGAAAGTTTGGGAAATCAGGGAGAATGAATATATTGATGGTGTCCGGTTTTTGCAAATATCCACAGATGAGGTATATGGCTCTTGTACTGAATGTTGTTCTGAAGAAGCTCCATTAAACCCTCATAATCCATATTCTTGCAGCAAGGCAGCTGCAGAGTTCTATGTAAAATGTTATTGGGATGCGTACAGGCTTCCTGTCAATATTACAAGAAGCTCAAACAATTATGGCCCATACCAATACCCAGAAAAGCTGATTCCGGTTATGATACATAAAGCCATGGAGAATCGAAAACTTCCGGTATATGGTGATGGGATGCAACTAAGGGACTGGATATATGTTGAAGACAATTGCAGGGCAATAGACTTGGTTTTACATAAGGGCGAACCCGGGGAAGTTTACAATATAGCTACAGAGAAAAAATACCATAACCGGTTTGTGGTAGATAAGATTTTAACTTATATAAAAGGCGAAGTTCGGGAAGATTTTATTCAGCACGTACAGGACAGAAAGTCATCCGACCTGTGTTACAGCATCAGTACTAAAAAAATTCGGGAGAAATTGGGATGGAGTCCCACGGTAGATTTCTATAAAGGACTTGATAAAACCATACAGTGGTATCTGGACAATAAAGAATGGTTGGATAAAATCCTCGAAAGTAGATTTTTGGGAGAAGAATAATCTATTTATATTCCGGGAAATATTCGTTAATTTTTATAAGTCTCTAAAAAATAGAGATAATGCTTGCTTATTTGCACATAGTGGAATATATTTTAATATTTTACAATATATGTAAATTGACTAAGCTTTACTGGCAATTTACAATTTGAAACATATTTAACATTTTGTACAAAGTGATAGATAATTAAAAAAGTATAAGAGGAGAATATATGATAAGAAAAAAACAAATAAAGTTAATAACTGTATGTACCATTTTATGCTTAATACTTACTTTGATTGTACAACCAGCACTTGCAAGCACTGTAATAGGCAACTTTGAGATTGAATCCAATGACTCCCCGGATAATCCGAACATAATTACAGCAGGTAGTCCTTTCCTTGGCAAGTTAAGTTCGGGAAGTGATTGGGATTGTTATAGGTATACATGTACAGAACCTAGTAATATGAAGTTACTGTTTATTCCCCAGTCATCAAATACTGTAAATTATTATTTATATTTGTGGGATATAACTAGCGGTACCACTATAAAAGCAGGATATTTAACAAACATAGGCCAATCAGAAAATATTGAATTTAAAGGTGAAGCCAATCATGAATATCTTTTCCTTGTAACTGGGGACAAGCAATCTGATACATATTACCAAGCTGCATTATATGCAACTCCTTCAAGAGTAGCAATTCAGAATTTTGAGTCTGAACCAAATAACTCGTATGAAGAAGCAAACATAGTTAAGATAGGTAGTCCATTCCTTGGTAAATTAAGTTCAGGAGATGATGTTGATTATTTTTCATTTAAGTGTACTTCAAACGGTAATTATCGGTTACTATTCATACCACAGCTATCAAATACTGTAAACTACTTTACGGCCATATGGGATAAGACCACCGGTGAGGTTATAAGACAAGGAAATCTGGCAATTATAGATAACTCTGAGTATTATAACTTTACAGGGGTAGCCAATCATGAGTACATATTTGCTGTAGCAGGGAATAGTGCATCTTATTATTACTATCAGGCTTGTATATACGCTAATTAATATTATATATTAAATAAAGACCTCTTTTCGTATGTAATCATATGAAGGAGGTCTTTTCCAATTTTATTTAAACTCTGGTGAATTTATAGTAAAATATGTATAATACTTAGATTAATAGGAGGATAAATATGAAGATTAAATGGTTTGGACATTCGTGTTTTCTTATAACTTCGGATAATGGTATAAGGATACTGACAGACCCTTTTGATGAAAAGGCGGGTTATCCTCTTCCCAATACAGAGGCAGAGCTTGTAACAGTAAGCCATAATCATTATGACCATGACAATGTCGGGGCCGTGAAGGGTGAATTCGAGCATATAAAGGATGCAGGCAATTTTACCCATGGAGATATAGTTATAAAAGGAATATCAACTTTTCATGATGAATTGGGTGGCGCAAAAAGGGGTAAAAATATAGTATTCGTTTATTCCATTGATGGTATGACTATTTGTCATTTGGGAGATTTGGGTCATGCTTTATCTCAAGAACAGCTTAAGGAAATCGGGAAGGTAGATGTGCTTCTAATTCCCATAGGTGGCATATACACAATTGACGGAGATACAGCAATAGAGGTTATCAAATCGGTTAATGCCGGGATTTCAATACCAATGCACTATAAGACAAAACATCTGTCTTTTGAGCTGGCAGAACCGCAAAGTTTTCTGGGAAAAATGGAGGGTAAAAGGTACCCTGGTAACGAGCTTACAATAAATGCAGATAATATATCAGAATATCCGAAAGTTGTGGCACTGGATTATTTATAGATAAAATTAAACTATTAAAAGAAAGGGTTTTCTATGAGTGCTTGTTTGTGGCCCGGCAATAATCCTATAATGAAACAATATCACGATAACGAATGGTGCAGACCAAGTTATGATGATTCATATATATTTGAAATGCTTACTTTGGAAGGAGCTCAGAGCGGATTATCCTGGAGTATCGTCCTATCAAAAAGAGAAGAATATAAAAAAGCCTTTAGAGATTTTGATATCCGGTATTGTTCAACACTTAGCGATGAAGAACTTGAGAATATCAAAAATGAATATAAAGTTATTAAAAGTCCCTTGAAATTAAGGTCTGTCAGAAGCAATGCCTTGGCGGTACTAAAAATTCAAACAGAGTTCGGAAGCTTTTCAGATTACCTGTGGCGTTACGTTGATTACCGCCCTCAGATAAATATCTGGGATTCTGAAGAACAAATTCCTGCAAAAACTCCCCTGTCAGAAGAAATAAGCAAGGATTTGAAGAAGAGACACTTCAAATTTGTTGGTCCTGTTATAATTTATTCATTTATGCAGGCAATCGGCATGGTGGATGATCATATAAGGTCATGTCCGTATCATACAATTAACAGATAAAATAATATCATTAAGACTGATGCATAAGCAATTAATTAACAAGCAAGAGTATCGTAAAACTACATTTTCGTAGGAGCGATACTCTTTTTTAGTTGTTTGATGAAATATTATTACCAATGGGCCCTAAAAATGTAAAAAAATAGGTTGTTATATGGGAAGCTAAAATTACTTTAAATAATGTGAGCAAAAAATCAACTAACTAGGAGGTATTGCAATGACTCAAAAAATTATTATTAGAAAAGGTACCAAAAGCGAACTGATTAATTATGGTGCATTGGAGCTTGGTGAACTTGGTTTCTGTACAGATACCAAAGAGGTCTATGTAGGTGATGGTACCCTGAATTTTTTAGTGGGTGCAGCCATGAAAGGTACACTTGCTAACCGTCCGGAACCATCAACCAGTGGAAGATTCTATTTTGTGACTTCGGGAGACGACAGAGGTACTCTTTATTATGATGACGGTTCAACATGGTATAAGATTAATAACTATTCTGTTGGAGAACTGAAAGGTACTCTGGATGATATTAAAGACGGTATAAACTATAAAAAAGTCAGGTCAGAGGATGTTACGGAAGGCCATGTTAACAAGGTTTCTGACGGTAAGAATGTAAAAACAGCAGCAGAAATAAAGGAGCACATAGACAATCCTGAGATACACAGAAAAATAAATGATTCAGGATTTGCTACTACAGACCTTTGGTCTGCTCAAAAAATTAAAACTGAAATATTTAATGCAATTAAGGGTCTTGATTGGCAGGATAGTGTCAAATCATTAAATGTCAAGACAGTACCTGCTAATCCTCAAATTCACGACAGATACATTATTTCTGCTGATGCAGAAGGGTTATTCAGTGGAAAAGAAGGCCAGATTGCTGATTGGAACGGCTTCTCTTGGGATTTCTATGTACCTTCAACAGGTTGGGCCGTATATGTAGAAGATCAGAACAAGAACTATACATATAATTTGTCAAACCAATGGGTTGTAACCGGAGGTGCAAATCAGACAGTTGAAGCCGGGAAGGGTCTTGTCGGAGGTGGCTCGCTAGATACTATTACCATTGATGTAGGTGCCGGAAATGGTGTGGAAGTTAGTGCTGATTCTGTGTCTGTTAAGCCTTACCGTGGAATAAACGTAGATATTAACGGAGTTAGTGTAAATATTGATAATGATTCAATAATATTCGACGATGAAAACGGATATACACTGACAATCGGAAAAATTGACGGTGGATCTTTCTAAGGTGGTGCTTAAATGGAAAACAATGGAACACTTATATGTATACGCAGGGGAAGTGAATCCGAGTTGAAAGAATATACTCTTCAAGAGGGCGAACTTGGATTTACCACTGATACACATGAATTGTTTATAGGATCAAGTTGCGGAAATATATTGCTGTCAAAGGGTAAGCGAAAACGTAAGAAATCTGACAGTAATAAATAAGTTTAAGTAAAAGTAAGTGAATGTAAACAAAATCTTTACATTTGCTTACTTTTATGTTGATTAAAGAGAAAGGAATACAATATGAAAAGAGTTATAAGTGCTTTAATAGCCATAGCTTTTATACTAGTAAGTTTGTTTTCAGGAATAACAAATGTAATGGCTCAGGGGAATATTGACGATACAATTAATTCTGGCGTGAACTGGCTTATGTCCAGCCAGAATACTGACGGTTCATGGGGCGAAACTGCAGAAACAAAAGCCAGAATTACGTCTAAGGTTGTTGAGATCTTAAAAGAATACGACTTAAATAATCAAAACAGTCAAATCGGAATGAATTGGCTAGCAAGTAACTTACCCCAAAACAACACCGATCTGGCCAGATACTTAGCTGTTTCCGGCTTTGAAAATGCTGCTAGAATAGCCGAATTGGTTAGTTCACAGGCTGAGTTCGGAGGCTGGGGAACTGTAAACGGAGGAGCTACGGATAATCTGACAACATGCTTGGTTGCATCTGTTTTGATGAAAAAGGACGGCTACGCTAAAGAAGTAACTAAAGCAGCCTATAATTTGCTGTCAAACCAGAATCCAGACGGAAGCTGGGGTATGATTAAAGGTGAAAATACAGGCAGTGTAGAAATGACAGGATTAGTAAAGTCTTTTTTGACAGAATATCAAAGCAGGACAAGAATAAATATGTCAGTAGAACTGCAAAAGGCTTGCGATTGGCTCATTTCCCACAGATATGCAGACAAAAGCTGGGGAAGTATAGAAGCCAGTTGTTTGGCATTTTTGGGTCTTTGTAAAGATAAGCCGGAACTTGTAAGTACCATGCCAGATTACTTTATGAGTAAGCAGGCTTCAAACGGCAGTTGGAATAACAATCCGTACGACACGGCTCTTGCAATAGATGTGCTATATAAAGAAAAGCCTCAATTGACTGCGGGAATTAATGACATAAAACTTTATTCAAACGGTGTTATAACTGAAACTTTTTCTCCAAAAGATCAGATTGAAATAGTACCTGAATATACAGGACGCAACGTTCAGGTTTATGCCACAGTAATTACACCGGATGGATTAAGAATTAATCTTTCACCAAATGCAATAAGAGGATTTACCTGGAACAACTCAATGAGTACAGAAGGCACTTACCAGGCCGAAGTTGTACTCAAAGATAGTCAGGGAGAAATAAAGGCAATTAAGTCAAAACAATTCAACATTAAACCAATATTGGAAATAAGAGAGTGTGAAATAGAAATAACTCCCGGTGCATGTATCATAAACAAGCCTGTTAAACCGCAGTTGGATTTTTATATAAATTGCAGTGCAGCTAATATAAATAAGCCTGTCAAGGCAACTGTTAGCGTATTTGATACAAACGGCTCTGAAATATATACACAAGAAGCTACTTCTATTTTAAAAACAGGTGAAAACACCATTCCACTTGGTAGTTTTTTACCTGTTGTTGCACAGCCGTCAGAGTATAAAGTAAAGGCAGTCTTGTATTATGACGGGAAGGAACTCTTTACCAGAAGTGATTCTTTTCAAGTACTTGATACGGTGAATTCCACTTATACAACAAACGCTGATTTTGATTTGGGAACTTTAAAAGGTGTAAACCATACTGAAGTACCTGACCAGTTGCAATTAAATAAGTATGCTGAAGTTTTCCCATATATCTGGATTGCTAATGCTACCGAGGGAACAGTATCAAAACTTGATACAAGGACAGGCAGGGAAGTTGCCCGCTATCGCACAGGTAGTTCAAGCGGTACAAACCCATCTCGTACCGCAGTTGATAAGGATGGTAACTGTTGGGTAGGTAACAGAAGTACTGGCTCGGTTACCAAAATAGCAATGACAGGTGGCATAGATAAAAATAAAAACGGTAAGATCGATACGTCTACTGATCTTGATGGAAATGGCAAAATAGATGCTAATGAAATTCTTCCATGGGGACAGGACGAAGCGATTCTTGCGTATGCACCAGTAGGTAATAATTCTGATTGCTGGCCAAGGGCTTTAGCAATAGACAAAAAAGGGAGAATATGGGTTGGATTATATTACGAAAAGAGATATGTTGTACTGAATCCCGAAGACGGAAGTTTTACCGGGATATCAGTAAGTACAGTGTCTAATCCATACGGTGCTACTATAGACAAGGACGGAGTTTTATGGTCATCAGGAAACGGAACTCCATTAAGAATTGACAGCTTGGATACTAATACAAGTACTTTCTTGAAAAGCTACGATGTCGGGAAAGGTCCCTATGGAATAGTTGTTGATAAAAATGGGATCGTTTGGGCTGCTTGTCCAACCAGTGAAAGCAACGGGAGAAGCGCATTAATCAGGCTTAATCCAAGTACGGGTGCATTTACATACCATTATGGAAATGGAAGTGTAGGCCGGGGAGTTGCTGTGGACAGAGACGGCAACATATGGATGGCGTGTTCAGGAAATAATTGGGTTGACAAATTTGATTCCACAGGAAAATACCTTTTATCAGTAAATATAGGTGCTAGCGGTGGTTCAGTCCCAATTGGGGTAGGTGTTGACAGCGAGGGATATATATGGGTAACCTGCCAGAGCTCAAACAATACATTTAAAATTGATACCACAGGTAAAATAATAGGTAGCTACGCGGTAGGTGCAGGACCATATACATATAGTGATATGACAGGCTATAACCTTCAAAATGTTACAGCTCATGACGGTACCTGGGTTGTTACACATGACGGTGGAAACGAACAAAACACATGGTCCAGTGTATCCTGGGATCAGAATATCCCTGAAAATACTGCGGTAGCAGTAAGCGTAAAGGCCGCAAATACTATTGAAGAACTCGCAGGAAAAACATTCACAGCCATATCAAACGGAATGCCTATTTCAAATGTAAGCGGACGTTTTTTAATGATAGAGGCAAAACTAAGTACTGCAAGTACAGTTAGTCCTGCACTCAAGGAATTGAGGATTGAAGGTAAAAAGGGTGTTTTGACAGCTAATGCCGGTGAGGATATGACTGTAAAAGCTTTGCCGGGAGCTATTGACGCTGACGTAACCCTTGATGGATCAAAATCAAGTGACCCTGACGGAAACAAGCTCACATATAAGTGGAGTTGGAATAACGGAACTCAAACTGCAGAGGGTATCCAACCAACAATAAAATTACCTGTTGGAACTACCGAAATTTCCCTTGTAGTTAATAATGGCTTCAGAGATTCGGAACCTGATACCTTAAAGGTAACCGTTACAGAATTTTCAGAGCCTGAGGGGCTACCTCAAAAACCGGAGAATTTAAAAGCGGAAGTAACCGGAGGTACGGAGATATATGTTTCATGGTCACCATCACTAAATTCAACCTTTTACGAACTTGAAGTTGATGGAAATATTGTTAATACTAAGGATGTAACAAATTATATTCATACTGCTCTTACTCCGGGCAGTACTCACCAATATAGAGTAAGGGCAGTTAATTCAAAAGGCTTCAGCGACTGGACAGATATGATTAATGCTTCAACAATAGACTATGCCGCTGAAATAGACCGTATTTTAAAAGAAGTGGAAGCAAAACTTCCTGACTTAAAATTTTCTGAAATAATTCAGAAGACTCAAAATCTCCTTGATTCTGCTAAAAATCTGATGTCTAAAGTAAGTGCCGGTGCGGTAAAAGACTCTTTGCAGGCAAGAATAGATAAGGCACAGGATGTAATTATTGTTGCAGGAATTGACGTTAAATTAACAGTGCTGGAAAATATGCTACCTAATATAAGTTCATTGGATCCTATAAAGAAGGCATTGGATGAGGTTCAGCTTGACGTCAATAATCTGCCTGTACGTCTGGACAATGAAAGAAATCAATTCCAGATCAGAATAAATGAAATTTTAAAACATTTTTCAAATCAGTGGTATTCAGAGCCGGTTATGCAAGCATCTAAAAGTAAGGCAGCTGTAATCAATGTAAACGGGAAAATTTATGCCATTGGTGGAATTGAAAGCGACGGTGTCCTTTCAGATACTATTGAGGAATTTAATCCTCAAACAAAAACCTGGACCACCAAAACAAGTATGCCCGGTGGGCCAAGACAGGGTATGGCAGTTGCTTCAATAGACGGAAACATATATGTAATAGGCGGAAAAGTAGGTTCACAAAACCTAGGGCTTGTTGAAATGTATGATACCGTTACAGATAAATGGACAAAGAAAGCGGATATGCCTACAATAAGACAGGGAGCCGTGGCTGCAGCTGTAAACGGTAAAATCTATGTAATTGGAGGAAGCAATAGTACCAAATATTTTAGAATTGTTGAGGAGTATGATCCTGTAAATAACAAATGGTCAACCGTTACAAAGGCTCTTATGCCTACAGCAAGAGACACCGCAGGAGTTGCTGTTGTAAATGGAGAAATATATGTAGTAGGAGGATTCAACTCTACAAATAAGTTTTTAAACTGTGTTGAAAGTTATAATCCCGTAGCAGACAAATGGGAGACAAAAACTTCCTTGCAGGTTCCAAGACGAGCTCTGGGAGTTTGCCAGCTTAATAACATTATATATGCAATAGGCGGTTACAACAACGAAGGAGACCTAGGAGTTGTAGAAGTTTATGATCCGGCAACAGGCGAATGGAAGCTAAAGACTGAAATGTCTATGAAGAGAAGTTATTTATCCATCGTACCAATCAATAGTTCAATTTATGCAATAGGTGGAACAAATAACGGAAAGCCTGTAAACACCGTGGAGCAGTTTATTCCGTAAGGACTTTTAAATGAGTATATTTAAACAAGCTCGCCTTTTGGCGAGCTTGTTTATTATGTACAGGTATAAGTAGAAATTATTTCGGTATAATATTTTTCAGTAGAAGGTTTTTTTATTTGGGTCTGGAGTAAAAATTAGTGTATAATAAGCAAAAAACATAAGTTTCAAGTGGTAATAAGATAAAGAAGGTGCATATATGCAAATAAGTGAACTTTGTAATTTAATTGATGTACCAAAAGTGGTTCAAGCTAAGGTAATTAATTGTGAAAATGGAATACATTTCAAAAACATAGAAGCTGAAATAGCTCAAATGAATAATCCAAATACTTGGGAAAAAGCAGTAGATGATCTTACTAAATTTTTAGCACCGGATGAGGCGGGCTTAAAGTTGTTGACATGTCAACTTTATGCAGCTTGTAATACATACGAAAAATATAAGAACAGGGGGATCTCAGACGATATATTTATTGCAACGATGAAGTTCTTTACAAGATTTTTATATTATCATAATAAAGTATATGGTGAATTTAAGTATGTGTGGGGGTGGTGGGCTGTAAGACAGATTGCTATGCAGGAATTTCGAATTGGTGAATTAGAGTACGAAATGGTAATCCAAGATGACAAAAAGTTTATTAGTATTCATATTCCATCAGACGCCGATATGACAAGTAGTAAGCTTAGAAAATCTTATCTGGATGCACGTAATTTTTTTAATAAATATTATACTGAATATGCTAACGTGGATATGATTTGTGGGTCATGGTTACTTGCACCAGCATTAAAGAAAATACTGCCGGGTGATTCCAAGATTATACAATTCCAAAATTCGTTTGATTTAACTAGTCAGGAGGATGATAGCCCTGGTTTTCTTGATTGGGTTTATGGAAGAAGAGATATACCCTTTGAAAACTTACCAGAGGAAACTTCTTTACAACGTAATCTGAAAAAATATCTTCTAAATGGCGGTAAAGTGGAGTGGGCAAATGGAACATTGATATCAAATCCTTTTTCTGTTTGACAATGATTGTCCGAGCACTAATCCCTTGACAACTAATCGTGTTAGCTTTCGACTAATATTAATAGTGTTTACAGGCTATGAAGAGAAGAGTAGGCGACGTAGCGATTACAGAGAACCTTGGGAGTGCTGAGAACAGGGGAGTCGTGAAATTGTTGAAGATGGTCTTGGAGCTTCTTTGCTGAGGGCTGTTATTTCAGCTTTAGGTATAGACGGGAACACCCGTTATAGTGCATACTGTATTATTGCAGTAGTTGAGGCTTTTGCCGTGAGGCCAAAAGTAAATTAAAGTGGTAACACGAGTTTTCTCGTCTTTAAATAATTATTTATTTAAAGGCGTTTTTTATTTAAAAAGAAGATAGTAAATCAGGAGGAGTAACAATGTCAAAAAAACCTTATTATTTGACTACGGCTATTGCATACACATCCAGTAAACCTCATATAGGTAATACTTTTGAAATAGTATTGGCTGATAGTTTTGCAAGATTTAAAAGAATGCAGGGGTATGATGTACGTTTTCAGACCGGGACTGATGAGCATGGTCAGAAAATAGAGCTGAAAGCAAAGGAGGCCGGTATCAGCCCTAAGGAGTACGTTGATAACTTTGCTTTAGAAATAAAGCGTATTTGTGATTTAATGAATACAACATATGATAAATTTATACGTACAACCGACGAATACCACGAAAAGCAGGTTCAGAAAATTTTCAAGAAGCTCTATGAGCAGGGAGATATTTATAAGGGACACTATGAAGGAATGTACTGTACTCCATGTGAAGCATTTTTTACAGCTTCACAGTTAGTGGACGGAAAATGCCCGGATTGCGGAAGGGAATGTCATCCTGCGAAAGAAGAGGCATATTTCCTGAAGCTTAGTAAATATGCAGATCGTTTGATTCAGCATATAAACGAACATCCAGAATTTATTCAACCTGAGTCCAGAAAAAATGAAATGATGAACAACTTTTTACTGCCGGGACTACAGGACTTGTGTGTTTCAAGAACCTCCTTCAAATGGGGTATTCCTGTAGATTTTGATGACAAGCATGTTGTATATGTGTGGCTTGATGCACTAAGCAATTACATTACAGGCTTGGGCTTTGATGTTGACGGAAATAATGATGAATTATTTAATAAATACTGGCCTGCTGATTTGCACCTGATAGGCAAGGATATTTTAAGGTTCCATACAATCTATTGGCCTATTATGCTTATGGCTATGGATATTCCACTTCCCAAACAGGTATTTGGTCATCCGTGGCTGTTGATGGGCAGTGGCAAGATGAGTAAGTCAAAAGGAAATGTAATATATGCAGATGAATTGGTTGACATTTTCGGAGTAGATGCAGTCAGATATTACGTGCTTCATGATATGCCATTTGATAATGATGGAGTAATTTCTTGGGAATTGGTTACTGAACGTATAAATTCAGACTTGGCCAATGTACTTGGAAATTTGGTTAACCGTGTAATTGCTATGAGCAACAAGTATTTTTCAGGTGTTGTAAATAATTCAAATGTAAGGGAAGAAATCGACAATGAACTCATTGAATTAACCTTGAAAACACCTGAAACAGTAGTTGAAAAAATGGATAAATTAAGAGTAGCAGACGCACTTTCAGAGATATTCTCATTATTTAAACGCTGTAATAAATACATTGATGAAACAATGCCTTGGATACTTGCAAAGGACGAAGACAAAAAGCCAAGGCTGGAAACAGTATTGTACAATCTTGTAGAAAGCATTGTGACCGGTGCAAGCTTATTGGAAGCCTTCATGCCTGAGACTGCACAAAAGATTGTTGCCCAGTTAAATACTTCTATCAGGCCTTTAGAGGATATGAAGGTTTATGGGCAATACAAATCAGGAACTAAAGTTACTGAAACACCTGAAATCCTATTTTTAAGATTGGATATAAAGGATATACTGGAAAAAGCGGGACAGAATGAAGAACCTGAAACAACGCCTGCACCTGTTGCGGAAGAAAAGAAGGAAAATGTCATAGAGATTGAACCTAAGGAAGAAATTACCTATGATGATTTTACAAAAATGCAATTCCAAGTAGGGGAAATAGTGGAATGTGCGGAGGTTCCAAAATCCAAGAAGTTATTGTGCTCACAGGTAAAAGTAGGTGGACAGATAAGGCAAATAGTTTCAGGTATAAAGAAACATTATACGCCGGAACAGATGGTTGGTAAAAAGGTAATGGTACTGGTAAATCTCAAGCCTGTTAAGCTGGCAGGAGTTTTGTCTGAGGGTATGTTACTATGTGCAGAGGATGAAAATGGAGAACTTGCACTTATGATACCTGAAAAGCCAATGCCATCAGGTGCGGAAATAAGATAACAGTTTATATTTGACAAAGAGGGGATGTACCGGGAAATGGTACATCCCTTTTTATGTATATGAAATAAAAATTAATTGAATAGTAGGTAATATTAAAGTATAATATGAACAGTAATTTATTGTAAATTTATTTAATTCTTTACTTTAATTTTTAAAGTTATTCATGAAGTAATCTTTGGAATTCCGGCATTTAGAAAGGGGGGAGAAAAGTAGTTCGTATGAGGTAAGATAATACAGCACTTTATGAAATTTATATGTACACTTTCATACTTCCCGTCTTTAGCTTAATTTATAATTCCCGGAACGTTGCTCTTAACGTCAATTCGTATGCTACATATACCTTATTCAAATACAGCATCACATAATATACATCTTAACTCAAACTCAAAAAATCACATTGTTATTCCAATGTGAACCAGTATTACAAAAGACAAATCAGAAGAAAAAACTTCTACTACTACTATTAATATTAATAATCAAGGGGGTCAAATTTCATGAAAAAAACAATAGCTTTTTTACTGTGTTTTCTAATGATTTTTACAGCATTATTGCCACTGCAAAATGCTAGTGCGTATGATGCTTCACTTATTCCGAATCTTCAGATTCAACAAAAGAACATTCCGAGTAATGATGCAATGAATTTTGTAAAAGGTTTAAGACTTGGATGGAATCTGGGTAATACATTTGATGCTTTTAACGGTACAAATATTACTAATGATTTGGATTATGAAACATCCTGGAGCGGAATAAAAACTACTAAGCAAATGATTGATGCAGTTAAAGCAAAGGGATTCAATACTGTACGTATTCCAGTTAGCTGGAGTGTACATGTAACTGGCTCAGACTGTAAGATTAATGAACAGTGGCTGAATCGTGTTCAAGAAGTAGTTAATTATTGTATAGACAATAAAATGTACGTAATATTGAACTGTCATCACGATTGTGATAAATCAAGAGGATATTTTCCAAGCAGTCAATATATGAATACTTCAAGAAACTATATTACTAAAATCTGGTCACAGATTGCTACTAAATTTGCAAATTATGACAATCATCTTATTTTCGAAGGATTGAATGAGCCTCGTCTTGTAGGACATGCTAATGAGTGGTGGCCTGATCTGACAAATTCAGACGTAATTGATTCTATTAATTGTATTAATACACTCAATCAGGATTTTGTTAACACAGTACGTGCAGCTGGTGGAAACAATGCAAGCAGATATCTCATGGTTCCTGGATATGTTGCATCTCCTGATGGAGCAACAAACGATTACTTCAAAATGCCAAATGATTCAGCTAATAGTAAGTTAATAGTATCTGTACATGCATATTGCCCATGGGGTTTTTGTGGATTAGCAATGGCTGATGGAGGTACAAATGCTTGGAATATAAATGATTCAAAAGACCAAAGCGAAGTTACTTGGTTTATGGATAATGTTTACAATAAGTTTACAAGCAGAGGTATTCCTGTAATAATCGGAGAATGTGGAGCAGTAGATAAGAATAATCTGAAGACAAGAGTAGAATATATGTCCTATTATGTTGCACAAGCTAAAGCACGTGGTATATGTTGCGTATTGTGGGATAACAATAACTTCTCAGGTACTGGTGAATTATTTGGTTTCTTAGATAGAAGCAGCTGTCAGTTCAGGTTCCCTGAAATTATAGATGGAATGGTGAAATATGCTTTCCCGGCGCAGACTGATCCTGACCCGGTAATTGTATATGGAGATTATAACAATGATGGAAGTGTTGATGCACTTGATTTTGCAGGCTTAAAGAAATATATTATGGCTGCTGACCATGCTTATGTTAAAAATTTGGATGTAAATCTAGACAATGAAGTAAATGCTTTTGACCTTGCAATTCTGAAAAAATTCCTGCTTGGTATGGTAAGTAAACTTCCAAGCAACTAAGAGATAGTTTCTAAAGTTTCTAAAATTTCTAAAGAAAGTATCATTCAGTAGGGTATTTTAACCCTCTGGATGATACTTTTTTTAGCGTACATTTGAACTATAATATATATTTACCTTTATTCTTTAAAATGGTAATATTGGTATATAATGTATATTAATTTAAAGGAGGACAAAAAATGAATAGTTTAAGAAAAACTAAAGTGGTTTTTGCTATGGTTCTTGTACTGGCTTTGGTGATTAGCTGCAGAGTATTTCCTGTAGCGGCCCAGGAACGTGGTCTGGTTATCGGTGATGCAAATGGGGATGGAACTGTCAATTTGACTGACTTGGTTATGCTGAATCGATACATAGCCGGTAGCCTAACTACATTTCCATATGATATGGCAGACTATACAATGGATGTTAATGATGACGGTTATATTAACCAACAAGATGCTGACCTGCTGAACAGGTTTATATCAGGCACACTGGCATCGCTACCGGCAGCAGATTTAATAAAAAATATGCCCCAAACCGTATTTCAATATAGCTATGTAAATGGTGCATGGGTTTATACGAATATAAAAATTAGTATAGATAATGAAGGAAATGTTTATGCCAGTGGAACCTTAATACCAAAAGTAGATCCCTCGATCATAAAAGTACCTAAAATTGAGCTTGAGGCTATGTATTTGGACTTATATCTGGCATCACAAGGAACAATAACGAGCCCTCAGAATGCCGCTTGTGATATGGGGATAGGTGTTTATGGTGGAAATATCGTAAAGAATGGAGCTTATCAGCATGTATTTTTGAAGCAACGCGGCGATGTTGAACAGGAAAATTTATCACCATACACTCAGACTTTGGTGGATTGGCTTGACGGATATATAGATATGATCTACTAAAAAAGCTATAGTAACCTATCTGATAATGATATATAATATTGATTGCAGATGTTTGCAAATATTATACATAGATAGGGGAATATGTAAACACATGGTAGAATCAGGTAAAGAATTCATAATGGAAAATGTTCTGTCTCTTAGAAAAAAGATGACTCAGAGACAATTAGACGATGAAATGGAGAAAATAGGAGAATTTCTTCAAAGTAATAATGCAACTCAAGCCGGCCCTATAGTTACGGTAACTTTTTCAATCGATACAAAAAACAAAGAACCTTTATTGGACATGGAAATACTTGTACCTATGGATAAGGAATTGGAACTGTCGGGTGACTATGTATTTAAACCTTTGTTTAAGGTAACAAATGCGGTTTATGCAAGGCACAAAGGCAGCCCGGCTGATTTACAGAAGACTTACAATGAGATGCTTTTATTTATCCAGGAAAATAATTTGCAGCAGATAACAGTAGGGTACAACGTTCTTATTAATGAGCCAATGCCTGGACTGACCCTTGATGATATGATTATCGACGTCTACATAGGAATAAATCCAAATATTCTTTAATTTAAAACTATAATATGTTTAATATTTGAAATTGTTAATTGCAGGTAATTTAAGAGAAAAATCCGACGCTAAATTTTATAAAAATAACAAGGCATCAATCAGAAAATAATCGCTGATTGATGCCTTTTAATATATATGCCAAATTGCTACTCAAAGTAGTACTACAGCTTTCTCTGAAAGGGATCCTCCACTTTTGGCAATTAGAATATATTTATATCGCTCAAAGGAAGGATGGAAAATAACTTCATATTTTTTGGGTTAACCACCCCAACCGGGCCATCCGGGATTGGAGTTGGTAGTTGGCTTCCAACCGGACTTATCCAGCCAGGCAGCTCTTTGGAGAAGAAAGTTCTGTAAAATTGTTATTTGTTCTTCCCAGGTCTGGGTTGTTTGTGTACTGAAACCGCCTACACTTGATGTACCCAAGTTGTTCCACTTTTGGAAATTACGTTTAGCACCGTTTGTTAAAGGTGTTGTCAGCTTTTGCACCAGTGCTTTTAGCTGTGTATCAGAGAGAGGTCCGCTACGCAATTCCTGCCAGCGTGCACTGATCTTGCTTTGGAAAGAAGGGTCCTGCATAAGCTTGCTGTACCAGTCGCAGGTAGAACCAAACATCGACTGGAACTGCCAGCCTTCTACAGAGTTTGATCCCCCCATCATACCAGTTACACAGTTATAGCCCAGATCATAGTCCCAAAGAGGTCCGGCTGCAAGTTTTGCACCACGATCCTTATATATGTAGGTACTTCGTATGTATGCGTCGCCTTCACGGGCAAGCTCATTTCCAATTATGTAATTTATAAAGGAATCAACGTCGATATAAGCAGGGTATCCGGTGGTAGGGTCAGAAGGATTAGAACTACGGATAGAATTATGTACCTTTTGAATATAGTTGCTTATCCATGTCAATTGTTCAGGCAACAAATCATCGGGATCTGTTATCTCAAGATCACTCCAACCGGAACCTTTTACTAATGGCCCGTTAGTTGCCATCATGTTGAACTGCATCAGGTAACCTCCGGTAATATTCGGTTCCGTAAGATCATCGTCCTTGAGCTTCTTGATATTAACACGATCCTTGTCTATTTCCAGTGTTTCCGTTAGGAGATATACACCCTGGTAATCTGCAGAGGATAAAGGTTGATTATCAAGATTCAGGTATACCTCCACAAATCTGTACCTTGGTGCTTTTAACCCTATACTGGCTCCTAATTCATAAGCGAGAGCATTTCTTATAAGAGATTTATCGGGGAAAGGTGAAAGCAATGCCCAGTCACCGTCTCCCGGCATACCTAGTAAGGAATATTTAGCATCTTCATTTTTGTTATCCCACAATTCAAGACGGTAAGGAGTCTTTTCGTAATTAGCAGAAGACTGACCACGTACATGAAAACCTGCTCGAGTTGCGACTGTAGGCGTTTGCAATAATGAAGCTTCATTATTCTGTGGCTCCATCAGCATAACGGCAACGTCTTTGTAGTCACGTGCCGGCTTTCCGGCACCGTAAGCATCCAGAATCAATACAGGGAGATCGTGCTTGGAACTTATAGCACTTGCAACATAGATTGCAGTACCCATATTACCACTTACAGCTCCGTTTACAAAGGATTGAGCTCTCAACTGTGTTGTCTTGGTAAAAGATAAAGGACTGCTGTACAAAGGAGAACTTGCGGTAGGAACACTTCCGTCGGTAGTATAACGGATTTGAGAGTTAGCAACTTTTGAACTCAGTGACACTGAGACCTGGTTGCTGAAAGTACAGCTTGGCACAGAGAAAACGATATCTCCGGTCAATTGAGCTGCAGGAGTGTTGTCGACGGGAGTTGTATTATTATCTGCAGGAAACTTAGTGATAATGTGCAGAATATATTGTTTCATTAATGATAAATCAATAGCATCTATGTTACCGTCTCCATTTACATCGGCTGCTGTAGGATTACTTATAGTTATACTGCCGAAAAGGTAACCCTTCAAAATAGAATAGTCTATTGAATCTATTGAACTATCCGAATTCAGGTCTCCGTACACTGTAGCTGCGCTAATATTTGTCATGGGCAATAGAACAGTAAAAAGTGCGAAAAATGCTGACAAAATTAGCAAACGACTTTTTTTCATAAAAATACCTCCTATAAATAATTTAGTAAACAATAAAATCAGCGGTTATTGTTGAAGAAACCGCTAAAATATCTCTGTAGAGTCCACTTTAAGTAGTTTGCATATAACATAAGTAGGTACAACAATAAAAGCCTTGGTAAGTCTAAAAAAGATTTTTAGCAGAATTATTAAAGATTTATGAGGGAAATAGAATTTTTAGCGGGAATTAAGAGTGATTTGATTAACAATGAATTATATAAAACACAATTAAAATGCGGGGAAATAAATATTTTTAAGATTTGCTAAAATACATTATTTTGACGTCAACCAGGCTGCAAACAGTATATATTTCTTATTAATATTGATTTTTCAAGGTTCAGTACATCTTATAAAAATACTTTTAAAAAAATATTTTAATACCATTACAATTATACTCTACATCTTATCCACTTTCAAACATATATTACATAAATATACCAAATTAGAATAAAATGTTTATTATGTGATGTGAAATGGTGCAAAGTTTTTCTGTTTTAATAAAGGTAACTCCCGTATAAAATTATATCAATGATTGCTTCCATTGATATAATTTATACTCTTTAGTACGGGTTAAAGATAATAAAAATTAATTTGGCTACACCCCATTTACTGATTACAAATTTATAGGCTCCAATAAATGTACTCAGGACTAATGAATTCATCTTTGTTTAATGCACCTTTAACGTCGATAATAACTTTACTTTCTTTTGTATCAGGCTTAAACATCTTATCAATATCGACTTTTGATAACTTCAAAAACGAATTATGGCTAACGGCCAATACTACTGCATCTATATCTCTGATGTCTTCAATAGGTGTCAAATCAATACCGTACTCATGCTTCGCTTCCAAAGCATCAGCTTCGGGGTCTGAAACAACGGGCACAATACCATATTCACCAAGACTTTCCACTATATCTATAACCCTTGTATTGCGGGTGTCAGGACAATTTTCTTTAAAAGTAAAGCCAAGTATTGCAATTCGGGAATTTTTAATTGATAAATCAGCCATAATCATGTTTTTTATAAGATTCTCAACAATGTATTTTCCCATAACATCATTAATTCTTCTGCCGGACAGGATTATTTGGGAATGATACCCCAATTGCTCTGCTTTATAGGTAAAATAATAGGGATCAACGCCTATACAGTGCCCTCCAACTAATCCAGGTGTGAATTTCAGAAAGTTCCATTTAGTTGCCGCTGCTTCAAGGACTGACTTGGTATTAATGTTCATTTTATTAAAAACCATTGAAATTTCGTTCATAAATGCTATATTAATATCACGCTGTGAGTTTTCTATAACCTTCGCTGCCTCTGCGACCTTGATTGATTCAGCAGGATATACCCCTGCCTTTATAACCATTGCATATACCTTTGCGATTGTATCAAGGGCATCAGCATCTATTCCGGATACAACTTTTATTATATTTTCAAGCCTGTGCTGCTTATCACCGGGATTTATTCTTTCAGGAGAATAGCCTACCTTAAAATCCTCTCCGCATTTCATACCTGACTCTTTTTCCAGTATGGGTATGCAGATTTCTTCGGTAACGCCCGGATATACGGTTGACTCATATACAACAATTGTCCCTTTTGCAAGATTTCTGCCCACAATACGGCTTGCCAGTTCTACGGGATTCAGATTAGGGGTATGGTCTGATTTAACAGGTGTAGGTACCGAGATAATAAAAAATCCTGCTTCTTTAAGACGCGATTCATCCGACGTAAATTCCACAGTAGAGTTTTTTATTGCATCATCGCCTACTTCCTTGGTGGAATCTTTACCTTTTTTATATAACTCTATTTTATCAGTGCTTATGTCGTAACCTATGACAGAGGCTCTTTTGGAAAAGGCGATAGCAAGAGGTAATCCTACATAACCAAGTCCTATCACTGCTATTTTTTCTTTGCGGTTTAATATATTTTCATACAAGCTCATGATAAATCATCCTTAATTTTAGAAGTATATGCTTTCATCATCAAATTGTGGTAAAGTTAGAATATCAGTTAACAATATAATATGTTGGGAATTTGCGGCATGTTACACGCTGACTGAAATATAGATATAATAAACATAGTTAATTGGTTGAAAGGGTGATGATATGATATTTTGGTTTTCGGGTACCGGAAATTCACTTTATATTGCAAAAAGCATTGGACAGCAAAACGGCTTAAAATTAGTATCTATAGCTTCTGCTGTAAACAGTGGAGAAGAATTCTTTGAATATGGTCTTGAGGATGGTGAAATAATCGGCTTTGTATTTCCTGTATATGCATGGGCTCCTCCCAGAATGGTTCTGGATTTTATAAGTAAGCTTAAATTGAAGAACTATAACAACAATTACACTTTTTGTGTTGCTACCTGTGGCGGTAATGTCGGAAACACGGTAAAGGTTATGGAAGAGAGTCTCAACAAAGCAAATATAAAACTTTCAGCCGGATTTTCTGTCATAATGCCAAACAACTATATTGTTATGGGCAATGTTGATTCAAAAGAGAAGGAAGAAAAAAAGCTTGCTGAAGCAGAAAACACTACTAAAAAAATATCTGAAATTGTCTCAGAGAAAAAACCTGGTATGTACAATGTGGTAAAGGGCCCATTACCAGGGCTGTTTACAGGCTTAATAAGTCCTATGTTTAACAAACATGCCATTAAAACGGATAGCTTTTATGCAACTGATAAGTGTAATGGATGCGGTATCTGTGAAAAGGTGTGTACCTGCAAGAGTATTAAAGTTGATAAAAGGCCAAAATGGGGGAAGGAATGCAACCAGTGTCTGGCATGCATACATTTTTGCCCTACAAAGGCAATACAATTTGGGAAAGGTACCGAGAAAAAGGGACGGTATACCAATCCAAATATAAATATCAGTGAAATGTCTGAATGAAGGTGGCATTGACGAAAGAACCTGCAAAGTGATAACATATGGGAAATAATGTATAATATACTTCCTGATTGAAAGGGATGAAAGCCCATATGAATATAATGGAGATTCAAAACATTACCAAAACCTATAAATTAAGAAACAAAGGTGGAATTACAGTTCTCAACGGTATAACCTTGCATATCGGCAAGGGTGAAATGATTGCAATCATGGGGCCGTCGGGGAGCGGTAAAACCACCTTTTTGAATATAATCAGCGGCATAGACAGGGCTGACAGCGGAACTGTGATATTGAACGGCAGGGAATTCATGGATATGAACAAATCAGAGATGGCATTGTTACGCAGGAAACAGATGGGCATGGTTTTTCAGGACTTTAACCTGATTGACAGCCTCTCTGTGAAAGAAAACATAATGTTGCCTATGATTCTGGAGAAAAAAGAGCCGGCTGTGATAGAGTCGCAACTGCAGAAACTCTCAGAACTGCTGGGGATATCAGACATTCTTGGGAAAAATACATACGAAATATCGGGTGGGCAGAAGCAGAGGGCCGCTATATGCAGGGCGCTGGTAAACGAGCCGGAATTAATATTTGCTGATGAACCCACTGGAAACCTCGATTCAAAGTCATCAAAGGACGTTATGCAATATCTTAATAAGGTTAATAAGGAGTGCGGAACCAGTGTACTAATGGTAACCCATGATTCAGTTGCAGCAAGTTATTGCAACCGTGTTGTATTATTACAGGATGGAAAGATTATAACAGAGATTGCAAAAAAAGAGTCCAGAAAGCAATTCTTCAAGGAAATTCTAGATGTACTTTCTTTAATCGGCGGTGATACAGATGAATTTTAATTCTATAGCCCTAAAGATGTTTCGCACAAACTACAAACGTTATTTGCTTTATTTTATCTGCAATACCTTTTCCATTGTACTATTTTATTGCTTTGCTGCATTATTCACAAATAAGTCATTTATGGACAGAACATCAGAAATCAGTATGATATCCAGTAATGTTATTGCTCCAAGTGTTTTCGTTTCAATATTTCTTGTTCTGTTTGTGCCATATTCCCACAATGCCTTCCAAAAGCTGCGGAGAAACGATTACGGAATACTCATGACTTTGGGGATGACTGAAAAGGAGATTTTCAGAAATGTTTTATTTGAAAATGGAATGATTGCTTTGATTTCTATTGTAACGGGTTTGATTGCAGGAACTTTAGTTTCAATGGGCTTTTTTGGTTTTATTATATATGTAGTCGGTATAAAAAACATAACCTTTGGCATAAACCTGAAGGCATATATAGTAACAATATTGTTTTACGGTGTAATATTTATTGTAACTATAATAATAAGTATACTTCAATCCCTTAAAATGGAAATAATTGATATGATAAAGGAGAGGTATAAGGCAGATAAAGGGGGTAAGTCATCCCTGATTGGGTTTGGCATTGGATTAACTATTCTGTTTGTTTCTATTGTACTTATGCTTTTAAACATTCATATCAAGCTGGGGAATATGTGGTTTATTAGTATGTTGATTAGTTGTGTGGCCACCTATTTGATTTTATGCAATTCCGAAGTAATTGTTTTGTTTGTAGAAAAAAGGTTTAAAAATTTTTACATGAGGAATTGTCTGTTCTTAGCAGATTTGAAATACCGTTTTCATACAACGAAGAAAGTTACTTTTACTATGATATGGCTGTTTGTTTTTGCAATCTTTTTTATGGGTTTTTGTACAGTTACATATCCTTCCATGCTTGAAAGTGCTGTTACATACACCCCGTATCATTTGGTATACGTTGATATTTATGGTATGAATAAAATTCCTGATTATGAACTTAAGAAAATATTTCAAAGTGGAGATACCGAGGTAACTGAACAGAAATCAGTTGAAATATTAAGGGGAGCTTTTAACATATTATCAGCTTCAAAGGTTAATGAAGTTTTCAATACGGCCTATCATGTACCAAAAGGAAAATTTCTGATGCTTTACCAATATGATTTACAAGATGGGTATGAGCATTCTTTTCTTTCCGTACCTGTAATAAATATTCCCTGTAAGGACGATGACCTTGCCTTAAAGTCTGTTGGAAAGGATGTAAGAATACTTTTTGGTGATAATAACGCTCTGGCTGACTTTACACTACTAGTTAATGAAGCTGATTACCGACAAATTAAAAAAGCCTCCAGTAATTACGAGACCGGGAATATTAAGATGTTTAAATTTGCAGAATGGAAAAAATCAGGCAATATCTTAAAGATGTTGGAGCAAAAACAATATGAAGTAAATTCTTCAGTTGAACCTAAGTATTATAAAATGTCCTCAAGGTTGGGTGAATATAATCTAAAAAAACAATCATCAGTGTTTTTAATATTTGTTGAAACCTTTGTTTTTTTCTTGTTTTGGGCTTCTGCAAATATAATTCTTTATTTGAAATTACAATTGGAATTTGAAGACGAACATAGAAAATTCATGAGCCTATATAAAATGGGAATGCAGGAGAATGAGTTCAGGTCTTTTGTAAATAAAAATCATGGATTCATGTATTTGCTTCCGATTTTTGCTGGAAGCGTTATTGCAATCTTTTATATTTATTTTGTATCCAACTCATATAATTGGTATTATAGATGGATTAGTGTAGGGTATTGCAGCATTATTTCGGCAATAATGATTTTGCTTCAGACAGGTTTTGTGAAAAGATATACAAATTCCTTCTTGAAGCGTATTCTAAAAGGTATTCTGCAGTAGATTGACTTACAGAGGTGTAAACTAAGTTCACAGCTCCCAGGGGTTAACCAATTAACCTTTGGGAGTTTTTTTATGTGAAAATTCATATTAATTTAAAACCCATAATAATGATAAATTGACAATATTGTATGACGTACAGTATAATGATAATAGAGGTGATAAAGTGGAATCTACAGATGACATACTAAGTTCACTGATTGTAGAACTAAAGAGAGGAACCTTGATACTATCGGTACTTAGCCAACTATTTAACCCTGAATATGGTTATTCACTTGTACAAAAGCTGGAGCAAAAAAACAATCCTATTGATGCTGGAACCCTTTACCCGCTACTGCGCAGGCTGGAGAAACAGCAGCTCTTGGTGAGTACTTGGGATACTAGCGAAGCCAGACCAAGAAAATTCTATGTAATTAGTGAAGAAGGGAAAAGAGTATTTCAGTGTCTAAAAGAGGAATGGAGAACACTGTCCGGGAATTTGGAGAATTTATTGGAGGAGGAAAGGGATTATGGAGATAATTGACCGGTATATATATGCAGTTACACAGCATCTGCCTGAAAATATCCGTGAGGATGTAAGCAAGGAACTTCGGTCTAATATTCAGGATATGTTGCCAGAGGATGCATCAGATGATCAGATAAAGGAAGTCCTTGAGGAATTGGGCAATCCTGTAAAACTTGCGATTGAATATAATCCGGAGAGAAGATACCTGATAGGCCCAAGTATCTATAACCAGTATATAACCTTACTAAAACTCGTAACTGGTATTGCTGCAGTGACTATGGGAGGTATAGCCATATTTACCTGGCTGTTTAATTTTGCTGATGCACAAAAGCCGGCAACCATTGTTGCAAACATCATATCTGCTTTTTTTGAAGGGGCATTGCAGGGAGCCTTCTGGGTTACCCTTGTATTTGTAATTATGGAAAGAAGTGGGGTACATGAGGGACATAGCCCTTTTACAAAGAAAAAATGGACCTTAAAAGACTTGCCCGATATACCTGACTATGGCAAAAAGAAAATATCAAGGGTATCTACAACTGCAGAGATGCTTTTTACAGTTATAGTTACAGTGGTTTTAGTTTTCCGACCTGAGGTTATTGGTATCTCAATTAATGGAAGCCAATTTGTGCCAATACTCAATGCAGACAGATTGAATACATATATAATCGGGATAGTATTATTGGGAGTTATAAGTCTCGGTATTCTGGTATGGAAAACAATTTATCCATATTGGAGTATACCTCTGGCTGCCGCCAATGCGGGTTTTAACATTGCTACAGCTATTCTCATGTTGTTTATGGTAAGGGATACGCAAATAGTTAATGATGAATTCCCGAAATTACTGGAAAGCCTTACAAACCTGACCCTGCCACAAGTAACGTTAATATGGCAGAGAGGCCTTTGGCTATTTGCCGCTGTTTTTGTTGTAATAGCAATCTGTGACAGCATAGCAGGAGTCTTCAAATGTAAAAGGTAAGAGAGGAAGGAGATAGGCAGGTCATTGCTTCACTCATTATACAAACACCCTTTGCACCTGCCTCGGTTACCTCTTTTACTCTGTCCTGTGTAATACCTCCGATTCCAAAAACGGGAATGTAAACGGAGCTGCAAACCTCTCTTAAAAAATCCAATCCCCTTGGGGGTAGCCCTTTTTTGCAGTCTGTTTCATAAATATGTCCGGCTATCAGGGCGGAAGCACCTGAGTTATATGCCTCTTGTGCCTCCTTTACTGAATGTACCGAAACCCAAACTTTGGGAAAGGATTGCAATGATTCCTTATACTTTAAAAAGTCCTCCAGGGAAACATGTACTGAGGATACTCCCAAATTTTTCGCAGCCGTGATAAATTTGTTGACAACAAGCTGAACTCCCGCGGAGTCACATATAACTTTGACTTTTTCCGCCAGAGCTTCATAATCTTCAGGATTTAAATCCTTTTCTCTCAATATTATGGCATGGGGTTTGCCGGAGACCAAACACGATATTCTATTCAGAAAATCATCCCTGCACAAATTACGGTTGGTTACATAAATCAGCATTTGGCTTTTCTCCTTTTAAACTCTGATATAATCTGAATAAACAGGTTGTAATCCTCTTGACAAAATCATTTCATGAACCTCTTCTACACTTCTACTATCGCTGATTTCAAATTGTTCATCGCCTTTTTCGTCATTTTTGTGGCCTCCTACGCCTACACTTACCCCTGCCGAAATCTTGTTGGCTGCAAGTCCTACCACATTGTCACGAAAACCTGCTCTTTCCCTGGTAGAAATAGTAATTCCTGCAAAAGGCATGAAAAGCCTGTAGGCAAGCATAACCTGTAAAAGTTGTTTTTCATGTACGTCATTTGGGTTGTTCTGTTCATTATTTATAAATGGTCTTAACCGGGGAACAGAGAATGAAATCTCTGCATGAGGGTATTTCTGTTGAATAAAATATGCGTGAAGGCCTGCTGCAAATGCATCTTTGCGGAAATCATCCAAACCAAGTAAAGCGCCAAACGCAACGCCTCTCATACCTCCAATTAAGGCACGCTCCTGAGCATTGAACCTGTATGGAAAAATTCTCTTTGAGCCGCTTGGATGAACCTCTTGGTACTTGTCGGTATTGTAGGTTTCCTGATAAACACATACAAAATCCGCTCCGCATTCATGCAAATACGCATATTCGTCTGAATTAAGAGGATATATTTCAAGTCCCACGGTAGAAAAATACTGGGAAGCAAGCTTTACCGCATCCCCGATATATTTAACGCCTGAAGCATTACGAGCTTCTCCCGTTAAAATCAATATTTCCCGCAGCCCGGTTGATGCGATTTCTTTTAGTTCTTCCTCCAACTCATCAGGATTAAGCTTTCCACGACGAATTTTATTATGACAGTTAAAGCCACAGTAAACACAGTGATTTTCGCAGTAATTTGCTATGTAGAGGGGTGTGAACATGCTGATCGAATTACCAAAATGTTTTCTTGTTTCCATTGCAGCCTTACGTGCCATATATTCCAGAAAGGGTGCAGCGGCAGGAGAAAGTATAGCTCCATATTCATCTATAGATAGCCTTGGTTTCATCAAAGCTATTTCAACATCCCTGTCGGTATATTTTCTATAGTCGTATTTACTTGTAAAACTTAGCACCTGATTCATTATATTGGAATCAATTGCTTCCATACCTTCCTGATATTCCATGTGATTTGTTTTTTTCATATCTATTCCTCCAAAAAGCCTGTCAAGGGACTGGATGCTTCCGCATTATAGCTTAATACTCTTCCGAGACCTGAAAGGTAAGCTGCGCGTCCTGCTTCAATTGCAAGTCGAAAGGCTTTTGCCATTAAGGCCACATCGCCTGCTGTTGCAACCGCAGTATTGCACATAATTGCAGCCACGCCCATTTCCATTGCTTCACATGCCTGTGATGGACGGCCTATTCCTGCATCAACAATAATCGGTAAATTAATCTCGTCCACTAGGATTTGAATAAAGTCCTTGGTACTAAGGCCCTTGTTGCTTCCTATGGGGGCCGCAAGAGGCATAATTGCTGCTGCACCGGCTTGTGACATAGCTCTGGCAGCATTTAGGTCCGGATACATGTATGGCATTACGATGAAGCCCTCATTTGCCAGAATCTCAGTTGCCTTAATAGTTTCATAATTGTCAGGCATGAGGTATTTTGAGTCATTTACCACCTCCACCTTTACAAAATCTCCGCAGCCAATTTCTCTGGCAAGTCGTGCTATTCTCACAGCTTCATTAGCATTTCTGGCTCCTGAGGTGTTTGGAAGCAGAGTTATACCTTCCGGCATATAGTCCAGAATATTTTCTTCGCCTCCGACATTTGCTCGGCGGAGGGCAAGAGTTGCCATTTCTACACCGCCATTTTCAATAACTGCCTTTGTCATATCCAATGAAAATTTTCCGGAACCCAGTATGAATCTTGATTCAAATTCATGTCCACCTATAACTAACTTATCATTCATAAAATTTATTTACCTCCGTATGTAATATATTTATACTTCGTCAATCCCAAGGAGCAGCCTCAGAATCATGTTAGCCTGATGTCCGGCACAAATCTGTACACGTGGTGCCATCAGACCATTACCAATACCTGCTCCGTTTTCAAAGTCACCGCACAGATAAAAACCCTTCATTCTTCTGACGGTTTTAATAATATTTGAGCTTTCATATCCTGCCATACCGGAGGCAGCAACAATCTTACTGCCCGGAAGCCTTTCCAGAACAGTGTTGACCAGCATGGACTTGGCTTCCGGTTTGTCAAAGGCTTCACAAATAATACCGTAGTCCCTAAACAGTTCACAAACATTGTCTTCTGTTACACGCACTGTTCGTGTTTCAACGGATATGAAAGGGTTAATTTCCTTGAGTTGCATTTTAAGAGCAACAGTTTTCTCCATACCCAAATGACTAATGTAATAACTTTGTCTGTTAAGATTACTTGGCTCCACCACGTCAAAATCCACCAGAAGCAGGTGCCCAACTCCTATTCTTGCAAGCATGACAGCTATGTTTGAACCCAGTCCGCCAAGTCCGGCTATGGCAACACGGCCTTTTTTCAACTTATTATGTACATTTGGAGTATGCCGTGCCATCATCATGCTTTCAAGTTCATCTCTGCCAGGCATGCTGCCCTTTGGAATGACAGCAAGGGTATCGTTTTCGGAAAGCTGGGAATCTTTGTCTATCTGGAAGCCGTTTAGAATAACTATGTCCGATTCGTTGCCAAATTCACGGCGAACCTCAAAGGCTGTTTTATATTTGATATCAATTCTTTTTCCATTTAGTTTAATAATCATTTTCAGCCTCCTCCTACAAACCTGACAATTTCAAGAGTATCTCCATTATCCAGACTCACTTGGGAATAGGTTGCTTTAGGAACAATCTCACCGTTTAGTTCTACTGCTATTCTTGAAATATCATGGTTCTGTGAAACTAAAAAATCCAGCAGGCTTTGTTTAACTGTTAATTCAGTATACGTTCCGTTTACCTTCATCTTGTTTTTTCCTTTCACAAAAATTCCGAAAAAAAAAGCACAAAATGAAATTTACACCCGCGGTGGTGTACCCCATTTTGTGCTTCTTTATTCAGTTAAATAAATTATATTATATGAATACGGATTAGTCAATCAAGTAAGTTATATTACCGGGTTTTAAATTGTGAAATCACCGCATTTAACTCTTCCATAGACTTTAATAATGATTGTGCATTGGTAGATATTTTTTTCAGCGCCCTTGATTGTTCATGTGTTGCAACTGCATTTTCCTGACAAGTACTATTGATTTGTTCAGCTGTTCTTTCTACGATATCAATAGTCTTCACAATATTATTGCTTTCAGCAGTAATTTGCTTTGTTGCAGAGAATACCTCGAGAATTTGTATATCTGTATTTTGTACCGATTGTTGTATTTCCTCGAATACCTGACTTACCTGACGGAATTTTTCAAGACCATCAGATACTTTGACGGCACCTTTTGAAATTGCTGTAACTGCATTTTTGGTTTCTTCACGTATACTTAATACCAGGCTTTTTATTTGGATTGCAGATACTTTGCACTGTTCGGACAGCTTTTTAATCTCATCGGCAACGACAGAAAAGCCTTTGCTGCATTCGCCTATGTGGGCAGCTTCAATTGCAGCATTGAGAGATAGCAGGTTTGTCTGGTCGGTTATATCATAAATTATATCTATAATTTTACAGATTTCGGTTGATTTTTTATTAAGATTCTTTATTACTTCCGCCGTATTTGAAATAGTATTGTCAATCTCTTTCGCTTCTTCAGCTACGGCATTAACTGTAACCATCCCCTTATTTGAAGCATCGGCAGAGGCCCTTGCAAGCTCTGTAACATTCTGACTGCTGACTGAAATCTGGTTCAGACCGGCAGATACTTGAGAAATGGAATCGAAAACTTCCTTGATGCTTGAAAGTTGTTTGTCGGTACTTAAAGCTACGTTCCGGCTTGTAAGCTCAATTTTATCCATTACGGTTGAACTTTTAAGGGAACTTGATGTTAACTCTTTTGATAAAGCTGATAAATGTTGAGAACTTTCACTTATTTGCAGCATTAGAATTCTAAGCCTTTTAATCATAGAGTTAAATGCTTCTGCTAGTTGGCCGAGTTTGTCATTTGATTCAATTTCTGCTCTAATTGTAAGGTCACCATCTGCCACTGCATGAGATACTTCTTCTAGCCCGGTAATAGGCCCGGATAAAATCATACAGGTATATAATGTCATTAAAATAATGACACCCAATGACACCATAACGTATATCAATAGCACATCTTTTAGATTTTTGCAGTCATCCTGACGGTTTTCACTGGCCTTAGCAATTTTATCTTGATTATAATTTATCAGCTCATTGGTTGCATTACGAAAGTTATCATAAGCCTGACTAGATTTGCCTGCATACAAAAGATTGATACCTTCTGCGGAATTATCCTGATTTGCGTTATCAACCACTTTCCGGCTGGCATTTAAATAGTTTTCCCATAGTATTTTAACCTGTTCCCACTTATTTACATATTGAGGTAAAACAGCAGAATCTCTGTGTTCTTTAATAATTTTACCAGCTTCAATTTCAATATTGTTCATATCCTTTTCAAACTTTTCAAAGGCCTCTTTATTAGTGTAAGTATTTTTATAAATCATGAACCTGTATTCATTGGTTCTATATTCATATCCCAAAGTTTCTATTTTGTGCGCCGCCTTTACACCTGAAAGCCAAATGTTGTCAAATTCAGTGTTGTTTTTATAGATTTGTCCGACACCAGTATATGCATATACTCCCAGTCCTATCAAAACAGCGGATATAATACCGAATGATAAAAATAATTTAAATTTTAATATGAGTGGCAAATTACCTACCTCCTTGAGTTTGGATATGTACTACTTACGCAATTTGAGCCATTAATATAATTTATGCTATTTAACGACAAATTGTTAACATAATATTGTTAAATGAATATGTCATTTATATTGAACATGAATATTGTTACTGTAAACTTAATAACTCTAGATAACTTAAGACATGTACCTAAAAATGAATTAAATTCTATATATTGACATGTCATTAATTATGACTTATTATTGTGTATAGAATAAATGATATTTAAAATTTGATTCCAAAAGAAGGAGGAATGTTTGCTTATGCCAGCTACGGAGAGAATGCCTGTAGGTAGTGTTATATCATTTGCAGGAGAAATTAAATCTGAAATGGTTAACAGATTGTATAGAATGGGGTGGCTTATCTGTGACGGAAGTAAATTGAAAGTTACAGAATATCCTGATCTTTTTCAGGCTATCGGGAATGCCCACGGAGGGGATAATAATAATTTTTACCTGCCCGATATGCAAAGCAAATTTATAAGAGGAGTTAATGGGGATGCTGTTAGTGAATCAGGTAAGTTGATGGACCCTGATGCAGCTCAGAGGACATTTGCTAAAGCCGGTGGAAATACCGGAAATGACGTAGGATCCTATCAGGATTTTGCAACAGGACTTCCAAAGGCTAGTTTTACTACTGACGTAACAGGTAGTCATACGCACAATTTACCGCACTTGCCTGACGGTTCTCACAATGCATATGCCGGCAGTATAGGCAGGGATGGCGGAAAAGAGGCTGGTGACAATACCAAAACAGGTGAATCCGGTTCCCATTCTCATGTTATTATGGGTGGAGGAGATCCTGAAACCCGTCCAAGAAATATGAATCTCAATTTCTTAATTAAATTCAGTAAAGACAGCAAATAATTTTTATTTATATAGGAGGAAGAGATATGCCTTTAAAATTTCCCGTAGGTATAGTTATACCTTTTGCCGGACCACTTAAAGAAGACCAGTTGAAATCTTCCGGCTGGCTTCCTTGTGACGGAAGAGTGTTGGATAAAACTCAATATTCTGAATTGTTTAATGTAATAGGAACAAAATATGGAGGAGATGGTATTCCTAATTTCTATGTGCCTGATCTTCGAGGAAGATTTGTCCGTGCAACCGATCATGGAAGAGGGTATGATCCTGATGCACAGCAACGTAAAGCGGTAAGGTCAGGGGCAGCAGCCGGAGACAATACCGGTTCAGTTCAGGATTATGCAACAGCCAAGCCAAAGAATAACTTTGTAACAAACGATCAGGGTACTCATAACCACTCTGTTGACCATCTTCCTACAGACTACTGGAATGCAGCATGTGCCATAACTGATAATGAAGGTGCCAATTTCCCGGGACGTACAGCTACATCAGGAGAAGCCGGGCAACATTCTCACACTATTATATCCGGCGGAGATAATGAAACAAGACCTGTAAACCTGTATATGTATTGGATTATAAAATTCACTTCAGCTGATTATGATGAAGCGATGTTATTGGCGGCAGGCTCTATAGTATCCTTTGCAGGAGATGCGTTAAACCAGAGCAATGACCTGATTGCCAATGGCTGGTTGCCATGTATCGGCAGTTCATATGAAGTTAGCAAATATCCAGACCTTTATGAAAATATTAGCAATATATATGGCGGAGATGAGAACAATTTCAATGTACCGGATCTTAGAGGTTTATTTGTAAGAGGTGTTAACTCGAATACATCAGGTACATCCGGTGTGTATGGAGCAACCAGAGTAGGGCAAGTAGAGGAGTATTCAACCGCTCTTCCAAAAACCGCAAATTTTTCTTTATCAACAGACGGCGCCCATACTCACAGTGCTCCCAAACTGCCACAGGATAAATATATAGAAAATTATTGTGCAGGCCACGAGGTTGCCAATTATCCTTCAGGTCAGGTAACTGATAATAATGGAAATCACACTCATATTATAGCCGGCGGAGATAGTGAAACACGACCTGTAAATATATTTCTGGATTATATTATAAAGTCAAGCGATGTTTAAACACCAGTACATAACATTGTTGTAGAAACAGCCCCTGATAGTGGTGAAAATGAATTAATGCTTGATAAATTCAAGTTCAGAATAGTTCCTGTGTGATATTTAATTTCATATATATAAGAAAAAGCATGGATTGGCATATGATGCCGATTCATGCTTTTTTAGCAAATCATATACTCCTTATTACAGATTCCAATAACCCCGGAAATCTTGCATCTAATTCATTATACCTTAGAGACATAAACCTTTGTTTACCCTCAATCCGTACATTTATAATGCCGGATTCCCTTAAAACCTTAAAGTGATGGGAAAGGGCAGATTTCGTCAGGTCGATATTGCAACATGCACATGTGGTTTCCTCCTGATTGGCCAGATTTTTAATAATCTGGAGACGTATAGGGTCACCAAGGGCATTTAAAACAGTAGACAAACACATTTGCTCCGCTGTGGGATGAAATAATTCCCGCAAGTTTCTGTACCTCCTGACCTAAATTGTATTTAATATACTATTGAATTATACCACAGGCTGTGATATATTTAAATAGTTCAATTATATTTGAACTATTTAACATAATAACATAAGTAAACTTTAAAATTTAGAATATAATAATAAGTATCTTTTAAAGTTTGTTAATTATGTATGGAGGTAGATATTGTGGAATTGCTGCATAAGCCGTTAAACGTTGGAAATCTTAAACTAAGCAACAGATTGGTTATGCCACCCATGGCTACTGCAAAGTCGGAGGATGACGGGAAAGTAAGCCGGGATATTATTAACTACTACGATGAAAAGTCAAAGGGAGGCCATATAGGTCTTATAATTATCGAACACAGTTATATAAGCAAGGAAGGCAAAGCCAGTTCTAATCAGTTGTCCATAGCTGATGACAGTGTAATAGATAATCTAAAGAAATTATCGGATGTAATTCACAAAAACGGCTCCAAGGCCATAATGCAGATTAACCATGCAGGAAGTGCCACATCTGCAGAAATAACAGGAAACAGTCCGGTAGGCCCTTCAGCGGTATCGCATCCGAGAAATACGAATGTAGTTCCAAGAGAACTTACCATGGAAGAAATAAAGAGTATAATCAGTTCATTTGCTAATGCTGCCAAAAGGGTTAAAGAGGGGGGCTTTGACGGTGTTGAGATACATTCGGCCCACGGTTACCTTCTAAGCCAGTTTTTATCTCCCATTAGTAATAAACGTTCCGATGAATATGGCGGGAATGTTTTAAACAGAATAAAAATACACCTTCAGGTAATTGATGCTGTAAAAAAAGCAGTAGGAGAGGACTTTACCGTTTTTCTGAGGCTTGGGGCATCAGATTATATGGAGGGTGGTACTACAATAGAGGATAGCATTATAGCAGCCCGTGAATTTCAAAAGGCAGGCGTGGCAGCTCTGGATATTTCAGGGGGCTTTTGTGGCTATATTAAGCCCGATATAAGTGAACAGGGTTACTTCTGGCCTTTGACAAAGGCAATCAAGGAGCAGATTTCCATTCCTGTCATACTTACGGGAGGAATAACAGAACCGGAGTCGGCAGAAAAGCTTTTAGCTGATGGAAAGGCTGATTTAATAGGAGTCGGCAGGGCAATTTTGAATGATTCTGATTGGGCTGCCCGTGCAATGGGTATATAAATTTAGATTAATAAATTAATCCCGTAAGGAGGTGATAAAATGATAACAAAGGACTGGTCAATAACTGATATAGTTGAGAAATATCCTAAAACTGCAGAAATATTGATGAACCGCGGAATGCACTGTTTCGGATGTATGGCAGCAAGGTTTGAGAACATAGAACAAGGTGCTATGGCTCACGGTATAAATGTAGATGAATTAATAAAAGAACTTAATGAAGCAATAGAGGAATAATTCTAAACAAATAGTAAGATAAAATAAGCATAATTACCTAAGTAAAAAATTACTTTCGGTTATTACGCTTATTTTTTTATCTTACTATATAAAGAATATTACTACAAAATAAATAATAAGCAGAGCCAAACCCAATGGAAGTCCGATTTTTGCCCATTCACGACTCTTGATACTCATTTTCCCTGCGGATATAATATTAGGAATATTGCCGGGAATAAGCATTCCACCGCTTAACAGTAGCCCCATAAGAATCGCCTGAATCTGTTTGGTACTCATGGCAGGGCTTACCTCTGCAGCTGCAAGTGTTGCATTGTCTAACACGGCAGAAGATATGTTAATCCAGTATAATAACATACTGGGCAAATGAATGACATATGTGTTTATAAGGGGTTTAAACCCTGAACCCAGCAGTTCCAAAGCAATTATAAACAAAAATATTTTTATGGCACGAACAAATACTGCTTTTATGCTTTCAAGTTCCAAAACCCCTTCATTTTCGCCCTTCCAGCTGTTTTCTCCAACAATTTCATTTTGATTTGCTTTATGCATCATTTTTGCAACCACAGCTCCAAGTATTGCCATAACAAGGACTCCGGGAATAACATATATGCCTATGTTCCTGAAAAGATACATAAAATCAGCTTTCAGAGATGAAACAACTATAGTTGAAAGAGGCTCTCCGATAGGAGTAAGGGCTGAACCCAAACCAATTGCAAAACAGGATATTACGGTTAGCTTTACTTTCTGACTGTGCTTGAAGGGTAGGGCATGCACTATTTCAACAAGTATCAGAGCGGCGATTATAGCTGTGATCAGACTGGAAACCAGACCAAGGATCATTATTAGCAGAAAAACAAAGATGCTTATAGGTAAACGCTTTGTGGCATATCCCACAAACTTTTTGATTTTGCCCACTGAAATCCTGAAAATAAATCCCGCTACTAGTACTGCACCGGTTATAAAATAAAGAAGATAGTTTTCAAATATATGCAGCAGTAAGCCTGTAGAAAGTGTACCTGAAATTAATGTTGCTGCAATTCCCATAACAAGCAGAAAGTACTCCAGATTATGCTCTATGGGCTTAAATACAAAGGGTAGTATCAATATTAATGCTAGTACAATCAAAAGTCCGATAATCATTTAAATCCTCCAAAAGTCTCTTTATTTCATAAAATTAGCTAAAACAATTACAATTCCAATTGCGGCTACAACATAACAAATTACCATTATAAGATGCCTTTTTATATTATTCATTTGAGTCACCCCCTTTACTCAAAACTCAGCCGGGGAACTTTCAAATATTGGGAAGTAATTTATGTTACGAGGACCAGATTTTTCCAAATAAGAACGCAAAAAAGGTGGAAAACTCGTAAACATACGAGCTTCCCACCCCAGAAGCCTAAAACTCTTGAAAACGGAAGTTATCCGTTCAACCGAAAAGAACTTTATTAACTTACGGCTATTATAACACGGTGAAAAAAATTGTACAATATTTATAAGGTGCTAAGGATTAAAAATAAACCATCATATAAAAAGGGAGTCGACCATGACAAAAAATTATTTGCAGTTAAATAAATATGAAGTGGAAAAACTGCTGAAATATATAAATAGAAACAAAATAAATAAAATGTCCTTTGAAGATATGGAAAAACAAAACAGGGCTGAAGAATTTGATTTTGGTAAGGGTGTTATTGTAATTATTGATAAAGAAAATATAATTGGCACAGCAGCGGTTGTTTTAAAGGAATGTAAAGAAAAAGGAATAGCCTACGTAATTAAGGTAGATATAAATGAAAACTCAAAAGATAAAAAATATGCTGTTTGCGAAATCATTAAAGAATCCAAGGACCTTGCCAAAAAGTATGGAGCAAAACAATTATTTCTAGGAACAAAGGATGAAGCAAATATCGAAACACTAAAAAATTTGGGTATGGAGAAGCAGTATTCCGTAATAAGAATGAAATTGGATGATAGAAATGTAAGATATAAACCATTAGGTTTGATTGAATTATCAGAACAGAATAAAAATGAATACTTAAGAATTTATAATAATTCATTTAGAGAAGTTCCCAACGGAGCGACATTAACAGAGAAAGAAGTTGAGGAATATGTAAAAAATGATGATGAAAATAATTGCTATTACATAGTAACAATTAATAATGAAAAGGTGGGCTTTTTACAATTCAAAATTGAAAACTGTACAGGTGAATTTGATTTGGGATTAATAAAAGAAGTAAGGGGAAAGGGTTATGGCAAACTGCTTTTGGAAACCGCTTTAAGTTTTTTGAACGAAAAAAAGGTGAACGAAATCAATTTAACCGTTGTTACAAAAAACATAGTAGCCCTGAATATGTATAAAAAAAGAGGATTTATAGAAAGTGAATTAATAAGCCAATGGTTTCAAGTGCCTATAACTGAGTTGCTTGAAGATAGAATTAATGTGTAAATTATTACCATAAAAAGGATAGTATGGTACAATATATTGGACAAAATTTATAGGAGGATAAATAATAAAATGAAAAAACTTTTAACTATTTTACTGGCATTAAGTCTGATTTTGGGAATTACCGCATGTGGAGGTGGAGAAAAGAGTACAGCTACTCTTGATACTTTTATAAAATCTTATACTGACGCCGGTGTCAAGGTAGATGCCAAAGAAAAACCTGTATTTGCCATGATAGGGGCTAAAGATGGTGTTATTTTCTATATGGATAATGAAAAAACAGCAATATATGAATATTCATCTGAAAAAGAATTAAAAAAGAATAAGGAAGATAATGATCTTATAAAAGACTGGCCATCAAATGGTAGGTTTTTACTTGAAACAAAAAACCAGAAAGCCATTGATATATTTAACGGTGTAAAGTAAGAAATGGAATACTATTCGTTCGATAATTATGCTGATATCAAAGAAGATGGTAATAATATCTTCACTTTTGGATATCTTTTACCTTGTAAAAAAATAATTTAAATTTGTATTAATGAGGTAAATAAATGTCTAACATTTACTTTTTCAGGGGTAAGGCTGCAACAGGAAAAACAACCATAACAGATGCCTTGAGCAATAAAATACAGGTTTCAATATTAAGAAAAGATAATATATTTGATGTAATATCACATTACATAGACGATAATTCACTAAATAATAGCATAACTTATGACTTGTTAGCAAAAATGATACAAACTAACATAAATAATTGTACAGATATAATTGTTGATATCGGCTTATCTAATACTGATAGTTGGAAGTTGTTTCTATCAAAACTTGATTTTAAGAATAGCAGAGTATTTACTTTTCATTGCGATTGTTCAGATTTGGCTGTTTGGATGAATAGGCTTAAAGATAGATTCAATAATCCATCCCCAAATCAATATTTTAAAACCCTTGAAGAAGTTGTGTCATACTATTCAAAATGCAAAATTGAATTGTTAGAGGATGAATACTATATTGATAGTTCTTTGAATTTAGAAATTATCATGAATTTTGTCCTTGATAGAATTACGGGGCATGACAACATCTATTGACTTCCAGGTGTCGTATAGAGGGACATATGAGTGAATATAAGATAAAAGCTATCGTATTTGACTGGGGAGACACTTTAATGAGAGATTATTTAGAATTTAGTGGTCCAATCGTTGAGTAGCCGCAGGTAGATGTTATGCCAGGCGTAAAGTATTCAATCTCTAAACTTTATAAGTCATATATTTGTTGCGTTACGTCAAATGCAGGAAATTCTGATGTGAACTTAACAAAAAACACTGACAAATTTCTATCTGCGGATTATTTAGTAAATCGAATGGATGAGTTAAATAGTATTATTTTAAAATCTAAAAGAAATTAGTGGAAAGGTTATATTTGATTAAAGCAGGAGGTACTTATGAAAACCTTTAAGATTATAATGTTCGGAATATTAACATTTTTTATCGGTTTTTTAATTATGTTTTTTATAGGTGGTATTTTTAGTCAGCCGGGTGGAGGACAATTAACATCATCGGTTTTTAATAGTGGTATTATGGCGTTGATTTGTTGTGTATTGTTCCTTTGTTCAATAATAGTAATATGTACTCTTTTTATTGTTAAAGCCATAAATAGTAAAAATCCTACATAAATAATGTATAAAAGGAATATCACCTATGGAAAATAAAAAAAAGCTTCTGATTGTTAGGATCGTTTTATCAGTATTATTAATAATGACACTTGTATTAAAAAGGGCACATTTTATCTCAGATAATGTAAACTCAATAATAATAATTCTTATAGCAGTTGCCATAATATTTGGGCCAAGCAAATTTATTAAAAAATAAAAAAAGAGGTGCAGGAATATTATATGATCCATGCACCTCTTTTTATTAATGCTGCTGGGGCTGCTGTGGATTAGGATTTTGAAAACTTGCAGGTTGTGGGTTAGCGGCATTAAAGAACTGATCTCCCGGAGTTGATAGCCTTTGTGATTCCCCAGTCCTTTAATGAACCGGTATCCTGAATTTTATTAAAGGCTTCTCTGAACATAGTGCTATTGGCTTCCTCACGGTTCAGATGAGAATCTATTGTACGTCTTACACTTTTGTCTATTATTTGTCTGTAACTGACTTTGAAAATGGTCGTATAAACACAGTAACCAATAAAACTAAACTCACATATATTGGAACTATAAATATATATAAGTGAGTGATTTGCTTTGAGAATTCATGTTGTAAAGTCAGGTGAAAGTATCTATTCAATTGCACAGCAATATAGGGTTTCACCGCAAAAAATAATATCTGATAATGAACTGACCAACCCGGGCCAGTTAGTAGTAGGACAAACTTTGGTAATACTTGAGGGAACCCGAAGACATGTTGTAGCCCCCGGCGAATCATTGTATTCCATAGCAAGGTCCTATAGAATAAGTGTTAATGAACTTTTGGCAGCCAACCCTCAGATAACGGACCCCTCCAGATTACAGCCAGGGATGGTTATTACCATACCTCCCGTAACTTATGACTACGGGCCTATGGAAGTAAACGGGTATGCCTTCCCTAATATTGACATGGAAGTCTTGAGAAAGACGCTGCCAAATCTGACATACCTCAGTATTTTCAGTTATCAGGTAAGTCCCGACGGGAATCTGAAGTCTATACCAGACGAACCCCTTATTGAGGCTGCAAGAGCCGCAAGGGTAGCTCCGCTTATGGTTGTTACAAACATAAAAGAGGGCGGAGGGTTCGACAGCGATATTGCACATTCCATACTTACAAACGAGACAGCCCAGACAAATCTGATTAATAATGTTACCAGAGTTTTGAGACAGAAAAATTATTTTGGTCTGGACATTGATTTTGAGTATATATATCCATATGACAGAGAGAGCTATAATAATTTCCTGAGAAGAATCGTAAGAACTCTCAGGCCTCTTGGATATACAATTACTACGGCACTTGCTCCTAAGACATCGGCTACTCAGCAGGGAAAATTGTATGAGGCTCATGATTATCCTGTTCATGGAGCATTGGTTGACCATGTTATACTTATGACTTATGAATGGGGATTCACATATAGTGCCCCTATGGCAGTATCCCCTATAACCGGAGTTAAACGTGTTCTGGACTATGCGGTAACGGCAATACCAAGGCGTAAGATATTTATGGGAATATCAAATTACGGTTATGACTGGACATTGCCATACACTCCCGGAACTGCCGCAAGAACCGTAACTAATACAGGTGCGGTTGATCTTGCCAGAAGGGAGGGGGCTGAAATTCAGTACGACGAAATATCTCAGGCACCTTTCTTCTATTACTATGCTGATAACGGAAAGCAGCATGTAGTTTGGTTTGAGGATGCCAGAAGCATTTTTGCCAGACTGACTTTGGCACATGACTATAGACTGGGGGGAGTAAGTTACTGGACAATAAATCGTTACTTCCCGCAGAATTGGTTGGTTTTAAGCTCAATTTTTAATATTAGAAAGCTTCTATAATCTTATTGCTACCACTCCATGGTATTGTAAAAAAACAGCGACCACAGCCACAATAAGCAAAAATAATGCAAATTGTGGCTGTGGTCGCTGTTTCTATAGATAAAATTGTGGTAAATATTAAAAGACTATAGATACACAACCACTGTAAATATTTGGTGTGTTTACAATTTAACAATTTGATTGATTATTTATTATTCCTTTGATAGAATAGTGTAGAAATGTGTAGAAAAATGTAGAATAAGATAGTAAAATTTGGTAAGTAAAGAGGGGGAGCCAATTGAATAGCAAAATACTAATTATTGGTGCAGGCTATGCGGGTATACTCACTGCTAAGAAACTGGCTAAAAAATTTAAAAAGAATGATGATGTGAATATCACTATTATTGATAAAAACCCGTTCCATACAATGCTCACCGAACTCCATGAGGTAGCTGCAAACCGTGTTGATGAAGATAGTATCAAAATCAGCTTGAGTAAAGTGTTTGCAGGCAGAAAGGTAAATGTTGTACTGGATACCGTAGAATCCATTGATTTTGAAAATAATAAGGTTACAGGAAACTGCCAAACCTATGAATATGAATACCTTGTACTGGCAGCAGGTTCAAAACCGACATATTTTGGTGTACCCGGTGCTGAGGAATTTTCCCATAAGCTTTGGTCTTTCGATGATGCTGTTAACTTAAGAGAACATATTCATAACTGCTTCAGGAAGGCTGCTACAGAAACCAACCATGAAAAGAAAAAGGGACTTCTGACTTTCCACGTTGTCGGAGCAGGCTTTACAGGAGTTGAAATGGTGGGGGAACTTGCAGAATATGTTCCTGTCCTCTGTGAAAAGTACGAAATCGACAGAAAAGACGTAAGCATATACAACGTAGACGTGTTAACACGTACAGTTCCTAACCTGCCTGAAAAGCTATCAAACAAGGTAGAAAACCGTTTGAGGAAAATGGGCGTTACCATGATGCTTAATAATGGTGTTGTAGGAGTAGGAGCAGACTTCATTGAAACCAAAAGTGGGGACAAGGTTACAAGACATACTTCTGGAACAGTTATATGGGCAGCGGGCATCGAAAGCTCCGATATTACCAATGAGGCTGCAAAAACTCTTCAATCTGCTGCAAGAGGTCGTATAAAGCTTGACTCATACCTGCGTTCAGTTGATAACGACCATGTATATGTAGTTGGGGACAATATGCTCTTTACAGCTGAAGGAGAGGAAAGACCTGTTCCACAGATGGTAGAGAACTGTGAACAAAGTGCGGCAGTTGCAGCAAAGAATATTTACAGCGCTATAACAGGTAAAGGCGAAATGACAGTTTACAAGCCTTCTTTCCATGGAATGATGGTATGTGTAGGCGGAAGATACGGTGTAGCAAGAGTCGGATTACCAAAGTTCATGTTCAATCTGCCGTCCTTTCTTGCGATGTTTGCAAAACACTTTATAAATATTATTTATTTTATACAGGTACTTGGTTGGAACAAGATATTCAGCTATATAAAACATGAGTTCTTTACAATAAGAAATTGCAGAAGCTTTGTTGGGGGACATTTCTCTAACAGAACACCAAGCTTTTTGCTTGTGGCTCTAAGAGTGTGGCTTGGTGCAGTTTGGCTCTTTGAAGGTATTATGAAAATTGTTGAAGGTTGGTTTAACAAACCACAGCTGACAGGATTCTTCGGAGGAGCGAACGGTTGGTATGACAGTATTCTCAAGGGTGCGGTAGAAGGTACAAGCGGAGCAACCGGTGAAGCAGGGAAGGCCGCTGTAGAAGCAGTTTCCTCAGCTACAACTGCAGGAGGCGGAGAAGCAGTTGCAGAAGGAATCAACAAGATAGGAACTACAATAATTAACTTTGATTTCTTACACCTTTTCCGTGTTATATTTGTTAGCGGAAAGCAACTTGCAGAGTCTGCATTAAGTGATTTCGCATTCAGACTTGATATACCTCTTATGAATACTTTTGTTAATAAAGTTATACTTGCAAATGATTCTATTCAGATGTTTATGCAGATTTCTATCGTAATAGCAGAAATCTTAATTGGCCTTGCATTGATAGGAGGCTTGTTCACTACACCTGCTTCAGCAGTATCACTTGTATTGCAGTTTATGTTTGTGTGTACAACAGGCTTGTATCTGGGAACCTTCTGGATGATATTTGCCGGAATTGCCGTATTAATTGGAGCCGGAAGAACCTTTGGACTTGATTATTATGCGATGCCATTCCTGAAAAGACAGTGGAAAAAGCTGCCTGTAGTCAAAAAATGGTATATTTACAATGATTAATGTTAAATATGAAAATTAAATGAGTTGAAAAGAGGTGATATGGTGATTGGCAGATTAATGAATTATGTAGAGATAAAGACAAAGATAACCAGTACATTTGCATTTCTTATCACTATGGCTTATTTATTCTATATAGGAAATCCTGTTAACTGGAAGCTTACGATAATATTTTTTGCATCAATGTTCATATTTGATATGACTACTACTGCAATAAATAACTATATAGATTCAAAAACCAATCATCAATCACTTGGATTTAAAAGAAAAACTGCTTTGGCTATTATATATGTAATGCTGGGTATAAGTACGGCACTGGGTTTATATCTTGCATATCTCAGTGATGTGGTAGTACTTCTTATTGGTGCAGTATGTTTCATGTGTGGTATTCTGTACACCTTCGGGCCTATCCCCATATCAAGGCAGCCTTTGGGAGAGATTTTTTCAGGCTTGTTTTATGGCTTGCTTATACCATTTATTCTTCTGTATATAAACCTTCCAAGTGGAACCCTTTTGAATCTAAGCCTTAGTTTTACAACAATAAATCTGCAATTAAACATTATACCTTTAATTACAGTAGTTCTGCTTTCAATACCACCAGTATGTACTACAGCAAATATAATGCTGGCAAATAATATATGTGACCTTGAAAGAGATATTACAGTAAAGAGATTTACATTACCCTACTATTTGGGTAAAGGAAAAGCAGTTTATCTGTTTGCCGGGTTATACTATCTGGTGTATCTGGATATCATACTCATGGTTGTATTGGGCAAATTACATTGGGTAAGCCTGCTTTCATTAATATCAGTATATCCGGTACAGAAAAACATAAACCTGTTTTTCAAGGAACAGGATAAAGCAAAAACTTTTATTGTTTCCATAAAAAATTATGTATTTATAATGGGTTCTATATCATTACTGATTTTTATAGGAGGATTGTTATTCTAGGGTAAATAAGGAGTTAATATGAAATTTGCTAAAAAGTCTGACATCTTAATAATATTAATAATTCTAATATCCGGAGGAGTCTTGTGGACCGTGTATAACAGCTCCTTTTCAAAAAAACCCGCAAAAGCAGAAATTTATTATAAATCTCAACTGATTGAAACCGTCGATTTGGTTAAGGGCAAGGATAAAACCTTCAGCATACCTCAAAGCGATCATGTAGTATTTCATCTATCCGCAGACGGCAGGATACGTTTTGAGGAATCAGACTGTCCGGACAAGATTTGCATAAAGACAGGGTGGCTCGATAAGGTGGGACAGACTGCTGCATGCCTACCCAATGAAGTATTTCTTAAAATAGTACCTCAGGATAATAACCGAAGTGATGATGATATAGACATGATAATAGGAAAATAGAAAGGTCAATATTGCTCATGAATAATTCAAGCAACAGTATGACAAAAACTAAACAACTGGTTCTTACTGCATTGCTTTTTGCTGTTGCCTTGGTGCTTTCTGTAGTGGAGAATTCTTTTCCGCCTATATCTGCAGGAATTCCCGGTATAAAGCTGGGACTTTCAAACATTGCCGTAATGTTTGCACTATTCTTTCTATATAAGAGACAAGCATTTACAATTGCTGTTTTAAAGGCACTGTTCGTATTGTCTACAAGGGGACCGGTAGCAGGATTACTAAGCCTTAGCGGAGGAGTTTTATCCATAGCTGTAATGGCACTGCTGATATTTGTTTTTAAGGACAGAGTTTCATATCTGATTCTAAGTATCTTTGGGTCAGTATCCCATAATGTGGGTCAGTTTATTATAATATCAATTCTTTATACAAACATGTATCTTTGGGTTTATCTGCCTGTGCTTTTGGTTGCGGGAGTAATCGCAGGGATAGCAACATCTACCTTACTCAGGTTTATTTTACCGGCCCTTAAAAAGCTGGTTTAAATAAAAACATATACAATTATATAGGAGGACTACTTATGAAAAAAATCATTTCGCTAGTTATGAGTTCTGTTCTGGCAGTATCACTGCTCGCCGGTTGTGGCTCAACATCCGAAACAAGTAATTCAACAAACTCCGCTACATCTACTTCCGCAAGCAGTTCTACTGCAGCTGTAAGCAGTGAAGCAACCGGAGATGCAGTTAAGACCGGACTTGCTGTTATTTCATCAATAGCAAAATCCAAAGATGCAGGAAAAGAAGACGGGCTTGGACAGGTTGATTCAACTGTTGTTGCAGTTACAGTAGATAAAGACGGCAAAATTGTTAAGTGCGCTATCGATGCGGCACAAACAAAAATTAATTTTTCAGCAGCAGGTAAACTTACTACTGACTTAAAAACTGAATTCAAATCAAAGCAGGAATTGAAAACTGAATACGGTTTAGGCAAAGCTTCTAAAATAGGTAAAGATTGGAACGAACAAGCCGATGCTTTCGCAAAGTATGTTGTAGGTAAAACAGTTGCTGAAGTAAAGGGAATAGCTGTAAATGCAGAAGGTGTTCCATCAGATAAGGAACTTTCAGCCACAGTTACAATACATATTGGAGATTTCACTGCTGCGATTGAAAAGGCTGTTAACAATGCAAAAGATCTTGGTGCAAAAGCCGGAGACAAGCTTGGTCTTGGTGTTACTACAAACATCAGCAAGTCAACTGATGCAGGCGAAAAGGACGGAGTAGCACAGGCTTACTCTAACTACACAGCTACAACATTTGGTGCAGACGGTAAAGTAACAAGTTGTATTATCGATGCTTCACAGTCAGACGTGAAATTCTCAAAAGCTGGAAAAATTACTTCAGACTTAAAGGCTCCTTTAAAGAGTAAAATTGAACTTGGTGCTGACTACGGTCTTGCTAAGGCTTCAAAAATTAAAAAAGAATGGTTTGAACAGACTGAAGCTCTTGCAAAATATGTTGTAGGAAAAACAGTTGATGAAATCAAGGGTATTGCTGTTAATGCAGAAGGAGTACCTTCCCAGGCTGAATTAACAAGCTCAGTAACAATCCACATTGGTGACTACCAGGCTGTTATAGCTAAGGCAGCTGCAAATGCTAAATAATTATTGAATTAAAACAATTCATCCACAGATAATATAAATAATAAATCAAATTCAATGCTTAAATTGGGGTTGTCACAAAATTAGTTTTTTCGTAACCTGTACGTGAGTATAAATTGTATCAATGGAAGCTTGTAAACAATCATTGATATAATTTTATACGGGAGTACGGGTGTTAAACAGAAAAACTTTGTGTTTTGTAACAGCCCCGTTTAAGCATAATTTTTGAAATGAAAAAAGTGCCGAAATGGCTTACGGAGGCTAATATAAAATGAAAACGTTAAAAAAGTTGACAGCGATAATACTTATACTGGCATTTTCCATAAATCTTACGGCATGCGGAGATAAAAAGAAAACAAGGTATGAGGCAGAATTTCTTGTATTGTTTGATACTGTCACAAAAATTGTTGCCTATACCGAATCCAAAGAAGAATTCACAAAGTATTCTCAGCTCATATATGATAATCTTAAAGAATATCATGAACTTTATGATATATATCATGATTATCCCGGAAAGAACAATATAAAGACTATTAACGACAATGCAGGAAAAAAGCCTGTTAAGGTAGACAAAAAGATAATAGATCTGTTGCTTTTTTCAAAGGAATGGTATAAAAAAACCGATGGTAAAATGAACATAGCATTTGGTGCTGTTTTAAAAATATGGCATGATTACCGTACGGCAGGTTTGGATGATGAAGAAAACGCCAAAATACCTCCTATGGATATATTAAAGAAGGCATCACAACACACGGATATAAATAAACTTAAAATAGATGAAAAAAACTCTACTGTTTACCTAGAAGATCCTGAAATGAGTCTGGATGTGGGAGCTGTAGGAAAAGGATATGCAACAGAGCAGGTTAGCGAGATTGCTGAGAAAAATGGCTTTAAATCTGGACTTGTAAGCGTGGGGGGAAATATACGTTCCATAGGAAACAAGGGCGTAGAAGGTCAACTATGGAATCTGGGGATACAGAATCCTGACACAGAAAGCAAAAACTCAACCCTAAAGCTTATTTACGTAGCAGATAAATCGGTGGTTTCAAGCGGAGATTATGAAAGATACTACACTGTAAACGGTAAAAGGTATCACCATATAATAGACCCGGTTACACTATTTCCATCTGAATACTTTTCGGCAGTTACTATAGTAACCCATGATTCAGGCATGGCTGATGTATTATCTACTGCTATTTTCAATATGCCTTATGAACAAGGTCTAAAGTTAATTGACTCATTGCCTGATACTGAGGCCTTGTGGGTTACGAAAGACGGTAAAATAAAGTATAGTAAGAATTTTGATAAATATCTGAATAAATAAAGTAATCGTATAAGTCATATTTCTTAGTTATAATATTTTTGTGTGCAACAATGTATAATAACATAATATAAAAAGGAGGCTAGACCCCCTAATGAACAATTTTAGTAATAATTGGAAACGGAATATAATACTTTTTCTGACAAGTCAGACCATTTCATTATTAGGTTCATCATTGGTTCAGTATGCCATTATATGGTATATTACCATGAGTACACAGTCAGGTGTAATGATGACCATATCCATAATCTGTGGCTTCGTACCAACATTTTTTCTTTCACCTTTCGCAGGAGTATGGGCAGACCGATATAACCGAAAGATACTTATAATGGTATCAGACAGCATAATTGCACTGGCTACTCTTATAATGGCAATTTTGTTTATGACCGGATACGACAGTATGTGGCTGCTTTTTGTGGTTCTTGCAATAAGAGCACTGGGAACGGCGGTTCAGACACCAACGGTAGGTGCATTTATACCTCAGATTGTGCCTCAGGAAAACCTTACCAAAGTAAATGGAATAAACGGCAGTATACAAGCATTGGTTATGCTTGCATCACCAATGATAAGTGGTGCATTAATGAGTGTTACAACAATAAAATTAATATTTTTCATTGATGTCTTTACAGCTGTTATCGCAATTATGGTTCTTCTTCTATTTGTGCATGTCCCCGTACATTCCAAAGCTGTGAATAAACAATCCATGGGCTACTTCAAAGATTTTCATGAAGGTCTTATATACACAAAAAACCATAAATATTTGAGAACATTTTTTATTTTTGAAGCTGTTTTTTTAATACTGGCAGCACCTGCAGCGTTCCTGACGCCCCTTCAGGTTACAAGGACTTTTGGAAATGATGTGTGGAGGCTTACAGCTATCGAAATTGTGTTTTCAGCAGGTATGAGTCTGGGTGGAATTATAATGGCATCATGGGGTGGCTTTAAAAATAAAGCCTACACCATGGCAATGTCTACACTGTTAACAGGCATTTGTACCATAGTTCTGGGTATAGTACCGGTATTCTGGATATATCTGATTTTTATGGGAACTATAGGTTTATCAATGCCTGCATTTAACATTCCTGCTACTGTTCTTCTACAGGAAAAGGTTGAAGAGGAGTACATGGGTAGGGTATTTGGAGTTATGTCTATGATAACCAGCTCTATGATGCCCGCGGGTATGCTTGTCTTTGGCCCTATGGCGGATTATATAAGAATAGAGTGGCTACTGAGGATTACGGGGGTGTTTATTGTGGTTATCGGAATTGCACTATATTTGAATAAGGTTCTGTTAGAAGCAGGAAAGCCTCGTACGCAGATATAAGAAAATAATTGAATGGGGCTTGTAAGCTCAAATATTACTTACAAGCCCCAATAAGAACAGATAACTTACCTACCTCTTTGATACAGAATTCTATCTATCTCATCCATTTGAGCTTTCGATAAAGGACCAAAATCCATTGCCTTTGCATTTTCTTCAACCTGCTTTGTTGTTTTAAATCCGGGAATAGGTATAGTGTTGCCACTTTTGCCCCAAATCCAGGCTATAGCGCCCTGAACTAAAGTACGACCATTGCTGGTTAGGATTTCTTTCACTGAACCTAATTTGTCCAGGAACTCCGGTACAGGCTTTCCGTCTTTGAAGTACTGAATCCAAGAATGACCGGCACCACGGACATCATCTTTTGGCAACAAAGATTCTGAATTAAATTTGCCGGTCAGGAATCCCATAGCCAGAGGGCTGCGGTTAATACTGGCAAGGCGGTTTTTTTCGCAGAATTTAACTAATTGAGGAGCATCCTCGAAAATATTTAAACAATGTTGAATAACGGAGCAATTGGGCCTTTCTGCAAATAATTTAGCACCATCAATAAAATCTGTGCTCCAACCATATGTACGAATCTTACCTTTTTTAACAAGCTTGTCTAGAGTCATACATACAGGTTCCACATCGGATATTAATATATTCCCTTCATGAAGCTGGTACACGTCTATGTAATCTATATTAAGTCTTTTGAGTGATGCATCACAAGCTCTTTCTATGTAATCAGGAGTAAGATTGACACCATGTAAAGTTTTAGTCGCTTCATTGCCGAAATTTCCAAACTTAGTAGCAATTACAATGCTGTTCCTTTTCCCTGCTATGGCCTTTCCAATTACTTCTTCACTATGACCGACTCCATAGCAATCTGCAGTATCCAAGAAGTTTATACCAAGTTCGAAAGCTTTGTGTATAGCTTTAATTGACTCAGTATCATCAACATCACCCCAACCGTCGTACATTCCGGCATAGAAGAATGGTCCGCCAATAGCCCAACAGCCTAACCCTAATGGGCTGACTTCAATTCCGGATCGACCAAGTTTTCTCTTGAATCCTTCATTCATATAAAATATCCTCCTAACTTATAATTTAATTTCTTATACCATCCAGAAATACAGTTGTACATTTAACGATATCCTTTTCGATCTCCCTATCATCGTAAAATTTAACCGTCATGGAAAAACCTATCATCATGTAATAGAAAGACAAGGCTACATCGTTTGCAGGTATATTCCTGATATTTCCGTTTTTGATTCCCTGTTCGATGATTATTGATATTTTGTTTATGAAAAGCATTTCAATTTCATATGTTTTTTGTAAAATATAATCTTTTAAGTATTCTGGTGGGTAATAATAGTATCTATCCCAGAAGACCATTTTGTTATTATTCCTACAGTTCTTCAAATAGCCGGAGAAAATACTTACTAATTTATCCAGACAATTTGTCTCCTCACTAAAAGCTGTCAAATTATCAATGAAAGAAGAGTAATCTTCCCAAATATTATTGAATACAGCTTTGAATATACTTTCTTTACCTGAGTAATGTGAGTATAAGGAAGCTTTCTTAATTCCCACAGCTTTAGCGATATCATCCATGTGAGTACCGAAATATCCCTTGCCAGCAAATAACTCTAATGATTTGTCCAGTATTTCATTTTTTTTCATGTTATCTCCTCAATACTACCTACCGTTTGGTAGTATTGTATAATATTGTAATTAATTTCGCAATACCTAATACAATTCTGTAAAAAAACGGAATATATAAATAGTTGAAGAGTGTAGTTGTTTGATTGTATAATATTTATCAGTTAAACTGGAAAGAAGGCGGTTAATTGGCAAATATAAACAACCCGTTTATATCATTGAGGCATAAAAATTTCAGGTATTACTGGTTCGGAATGTGTATTTCACAAATAGGAACCTGGATGCAGAATATAGCCCAGCCTCTACTTGCATATAAACTAACTGATTCTCCTTTTTTGCTAGGGTTGGTAGGCGCACTTCAATTTTTGCCTGTTCTGTTATTTTCCTTGTTTGCCGGGGTTATAATTGATAGATTTCCTAAGAAGAAAATTCTTATAATTACTCAGTCAGCATCAATGTTAATTACACTCATTCTTGCGATTTTAGCCTTTACAGGGGAAATAAGGTACTGGCACCTGATAATAATGGCTACGGCTCTTGGAGTGGCAAATACGCTGGATATGCCTGCTAGGCAATCCTTTGTGATTGAATTGGTTGGAAAAGAAGACCTTATGATTGCAATTGCTCTGAATTCCACTGTTTTTAACATTTCAAGAATTATAGGGCCTGCAATTGCAGGTATTTTAATGGAATACTCAGGTGTAGCTTTTTGCTTCTTTGCAAATGCAGTAAGCTTTGGAGCTGTATTAATAAGCCTGTTTTTCATAAAGCCCATAGAGATAGAAAATGAGGCCGTTGAAAAGGGAAAAACACTATTTCAAAATATTGCAGAAGGACTTAGATATATATTAAAAAATGAAATTCTTTTCTCCACGATAATAATTATGCTTATAGTCGGTACATTTGCACCTAACTTCAGCGTTCTGGTACCGGTATTTACATCAAAGATTCTTCATATGGAAGAAGCGGGTTTCGGGTATCTTATGTCTTTTATGGGAGTTGGTTCACTGTTCGGCGCTGTTTACGTAGCCTCTTTCAGCAGGTCAGGCCCCAAAAGGTTTATACTTCGTGCCGTTCCGGTTGTGGTTGGGTTACTGCTGATTTTAATTGCATTTACTGATAAATTCATACTTACAGGTCTGGCTCTAGCCGTAACAGGCTTTTTCTTCGTTATGTTCAGCTCAAGTTCAAACTCTGCATTGCAGCTTAATACGGACAATGAGCACAGGGGAAGAGTAATGAGCATTTATACGCTGGTTTTTGCAGGCTCAACACCAATCGGCAATTTGTTTGCAGGTGCAATGACACAAGTCTTCAATGCCCGGATTGGCTTTGTCTCTTGTGGTGCGGCAATAGTCATACTAATGATTCCTGTACTTATATTATTGAAAGGAGCAAGGCTTTTTGGAAAACAATAACGTTATTTATAAAAGTTTTGAATTAAACAGATTTTTGGTACTTATAATGTCAGCAGCAACCGGAATAACTGTAGCAAACCTTTATTATATCCAGCCTTTGCTTGCGGAAATTGCCACAGAATTTAATGTAACACAGGTAAGTGTTGGGTTTGTGGCAATGCTCACTCAGGCAGGTTACGCTCTGGGAATGTTATTTTTACTGCCCCTTGCAGATATAAAGGAAAAAAGAAAATTAATAATTACAATGCTTTGTTGCTCCTGTGGCTCTCTTTTGCTGATGTTCTTTTCAAATAGTATTATAATGATTGCATTTTCGTCTTTTGCCATAGGCGTTACTTCTGTAGTACCGCAGTTTATAGTACCCCTGGCTGCACAGCTTGCTGACCCCAAAGAGAGGGGGAAGATTATAGGAACTGTAATGAGTGGTTTACTCATCGGTATACTTTTATCACGTACCTTTAGTGGGTTGATAGGTGAATATTTAGGCTGGAGGGTTGTATATCTGATTGCAGCAGTATTGATGCTGGTATTGGCTGTATTTTTAAGAAAATTCATACCGGAATGTCCCGGGATATCAAGCCTTCGCTATAAAGATTTATTCAAGTCAATGGGGAAGCTGACTAAAGAACTACCGGTTTTAAGGGAGGCTTCCCTTAACGGAGCTATGATGTTTGGTGCTTTTAGTGCATTCTGGACAACCCTTGTATTTCTGCTTCAAAGCCCCACCTACAAAATGGGAGCAGATGCAGCAGGATTATTTGGCCTTATAGGAATAACAGGTGCTCTTGCGGCTCCTGTAGTGGGCCGGATTGCAGACAAAAGAAGTCCCAGATTTACAGTGGGAATAGGTATGTTTATCGTAACAGCAGCATATCTGTGCTTTTTGTTCCTTGGATTTAAGCTTTGGGGACTGATAACAGGTATAATACTGCTGGATTTAGGTGTTCAGTCATGCCAGATTTCAAACCAGGCAAGGGTTCATGCATTAAGTGATGAAGCAAGGAACAGGATAAATACGGTATTTATGGTATCATATTTTGTGGGGGGTGCAACAGGTTCGTTTCTTGGTTCCTTCAGCCTTGCACATTTTTCATGGACAGGGGTATGCATTTTCGGTTTATTAACACAATTTATTGCGGTTACAGGGTATATGATAAGAAGTAAAAAGATTAATGAAAAGCCGGATACAAAAAAATTAGCAGATAGAAATTAATTGTTTGTATATAGCTTTTTAGGGGTTTAGGAGGTTAATATGGAAAAACTGTGGACAAAGAATTTCTTCATACTATGGCAAAGCCAGTTGGTTTCAACATTGGGAGATGCTGCTTACAGTGTGGCACTGGGCTTCTGGGTTCTTTCAAAAACAGGTTCTACTGCACTTATGGGGACGCTTATGGCAGCATCCACCTTTCCGGGAGTACTGTTTTCGCCATTTGCAGGAGTTCTGATAGACAGAAACAATAGAAAGCTTTTATTAATTCTGATGGATATTTTAAGAGGAATATCTATTGTTGCACTCTCTATCGCGGCATTCAAAGGAGTGATTGCCATCTGGATGGTGTTTGCAACCGGTATACTACTGAGTATATGCGGAGCCGTATTCCGTCCGGGGGTCAATTCATCAGTACCGGATTTGGTTCCTAAGAGCAAGCTTGCTGGTGCAAATTCAATGCTTGCAATTGTATCCACGGGTTCCAATATGCTTGGAAATGTTGCGGGGGGTTTTTTGTTTCAACTTTTGGGAGCACCATTTTTATTTCTTTTTAATGGACTATCATATCTTTTCTCAGGTTCATCACTGTTTTTTGTAAAAATACCCAGAATTAAAAAGAAGGAAAAAAATCACTTTTTTGAGGATATGCGTGATGGCTTTAAATTTATGTGGGAAATGAAGGGACTGAGACTGCTGCTAATAATGGCCGCAATAGTAAACTTTTTATCCTACATAGCAATAGTTCTGTTTATGCCTTTTTTTGAACAAAACCCAAGTTTAGGCCCGGGTAAATACGGTATGGCAATGGCTTGCTTTATGGGCGGAGCCATGGCAGGCTTTTTCGTTTCATCTACGGTATCCGTCCCACTTAAAAGAAAACTGGATTATCTTATATTGGCAAATGGCCTTTCAAATCTATGCCTGATTATTTCGGCTTATTTGACAAGTTTTGCTGCTATGATACTGTTTTTACTCATTGGAGGCTTTTTAAATGCAATTGTAAATGTAATTATTATGACAACAGTACAGGCGGCAGCTCCCCAGGAGATGCGAGGCAAAGTAATGGCGTTTATGAGTATGATAACTCAATCCATGACACCATTTGCAATGGCTCTGGGAGGTATATTGGCAGGATATTTTCCTATCAGAGCTATAATAACTTCCAGTCTCCTACTGGTTATTTTAACCGTAACTCCTTTTTATTTTATCAAATCCCTTAAAGAATTTTTTCTAAATAATATAGATGTATAATTAAAGATTTGCTAGGAATATTTACAAGTATGGCATACTATATTGACAACAGTCCTTTAAGTGTGGTATTGTCTGCTTCTAGAAAAAAATTTTTTTGACTCTTACCTTTGTGAATCACCTTGAAATTTTCAAGAATAATCCGTTGTTAGGTAGAGAATAAATTGTTATATGGAAAGGAAGAGGGCCATGAATAAAGCAGAACTTTTAGGTAGATGGACTAAAGAAAAGTCCGAAGAACTTTATGGAATTAAGAATTGGGGAGCCGGCTATTTTTCTGTATCTGACAATGGAGAGGTGTTGGTAAATCCTTATAAGGATAACGGCTCTGCGGCTGTAAGCCTGATGGATATCATATCAGGGGTTCGGGAACGCGGGCTAGACATGCCTGTACTCTTGCGTTTTGAAAATTTGCTGGATTCACAGATTTCATTTTTAAATAATTCATTTAATGAAGCAATGCACAAACTTAATTATAAGGGTGCGTACCGTGGTGTTTACCCTATAAAGGTAAATCAGCAGCAGCAGGTAGTTGAGGAAGTAACAAGATTCGGTCAGAGATATCACCACGGACTTGAAGTGGGCAGTAAGGCTGAATTGGTTGCTGCACTTTCGGTAATGAAGGATAAGGAAGCCTGTCTTATCTGTAACGGATACAAAGACGAAGAATTTATAGATTTGGGCCTATATGCAGTAAAAATGGGCTTTAAGTGCTTCTTTGTAATAGAGATACCCGGGGAACTGGATATTGTACTTGAACGTTCAAGGACATTGGGAATTAAGCCAAATATTGGTATACGTATAAAGCTTTCTGCAAAAGCAGGGGGACATTGGACAGAATCCGGCGGAGACCGCAGCATATTCGGACTGAATATGTCTCAGGTGATTTCCATGGTTGATAGGCTAAAGACAGAGGGAATGTTGGATTCTCTTAAACTATTGCACTATCACTTGGGTTCACAGATACCGAATATCAGAGATATCCGTTCGGCAGTTCTGGAGGCCGCCCGTGTTTATGCCGAACTTGTAAAAGAAGGCGCACCTATGGGATACCTTGATTTGGGCGGCGGCTTGGCAGTAGACTATGACGGTTCAAATACAAATTACACTAACAGCCGAAACTACACTGTTGAAGAATACTGCATGGATATTGTAGAGGCTGTTATGACTACCCTTGATTCAAGCGAAGTACCTCACCCTGTAATTGTTACTGAGTCAGGGCGTACAACGGTTGCTTATTATTCAGTACTCATTTTTAATGTACTGGATACAGAAAAATTTGAAGAACATGATATACCGGATAAGCTTGACGAAAATACATCAGAGCAGATAAGAAATCTGTTTGATGTAAATAAGAATATAACTCTTAAAAATATACAGGAGTGCTATAACGATGCCCTTTACTACAGGGATGAAATACGTGACATGTTCAAACATGGACGTATTAGTCTCCGTGAACGTGCTTTTTCTGAAAAGATATTCTGGAATACCATCAACCAGATAGCAAAGGAAAAACAAAAGCTGAAAAATGCTCCCCCTGACTTAGAGGATATTGAGAGCGCAATTGCTGATATTTACTACTGTAATTTTTCGGTATTCCAGTCAATACCTGACAGTTGGGCTATAGATCAGCTTTTCCCAATAATGCCTTTGCATAGGCTGCTTGAGTTGCCAAAAAGAAATGCAGTAATAGCTGATATAACTTGTGACTGTGACGGAAAAATTGACCACTTTATCGATTTACACGATGTAAGGACAACACTTCCGCTTCATGAGTTCAAAAGCGAACAGGACTACTACCTTGGAGTATTTTTGGTGGGTGCGTATCAGGAGACTTTGGGAGACCTTCACAATTTATTTGGAGACACAAATGTTGTCAGCGTAAGAATAAATGGTGACGGTACCTATGACCTTGTAAAGGAAATCCATGGTGACAGTGTTTCTGATGTGCTTTCATATGTTGAATTTGATCCAAAAGATATGCTGGTAAGCTTCCGTGAAAAAGCGGAACAGGCAATTCACGAAGGCTTAATAAGCGCCAGTGAAAGACCAGAAATAATGCGCGCATATGATAATGGATTGAGAGGATACACTTACTACGAAAGATAGTTTAATAAAGAACTTATTACAAAAGGTCCCGGCAAATTAGATTAAACAGTCTGAAATGCCCCGGACCTTTTTTGATTTGTACCGGAGTCCAATTTCCTTTACACTATCAACATGATTGAGTTTGACAAACTGCCTGACAGTGAAGCAAATCTGGAAAAACTGGTGATTTCAAAAGATGCCAGAAAGAGTATGACTGAGCCGCTATAAACACTTGCAAATATCTTGGAAGCAATCATTGATACAATTTTATACGTGAGTATCAGTGCTTAAAACAGAAAAATATAAACCCTACTTCCCAAGATCCTCCCAGTGTTCATATGCTTCATAGAGTTCTGAAAAAGCTCCCGCTCTGTCTTTTGCCAGTATTGAACCACGAAGACGAGCAAGATTAATACTAAATGCGTTAATCTCATCACGTTCTGAGCTGAACTGAACCCTTCTGACAATTTTCTTCCATACTTCAGATAAATTGTTTGTATCCTTGACCGCTTTGTCCCAATCATCCTTTTGGATATCATTGAGGACAGTATTAATTGATTTAGGTATACTGTCATTCTTCCCAAAGGGCCTTTTCAAAAAAGTATCACTTTCCATTACAAAAATAAACAAAACCAGTGTAACAATAGGAATAGTTATAACCAGAAATTTTCTCATTTAGATTCCTCCGTTAATATGGACCTTTGTAATCACCGATATCAGTGATTTTAGTCATGTGGTCGTTGTATAAATCAATATACAGGGAACCTGACGGGTCCAGTGTTGCAATGAAAACATCTGAAATATTTGAAATTTTTTGCTTTTTAAGTTCATTTAAAAGCCAATTCTTATCCTTATCCAGCTGCCTCAGATTTTCCTCTATTAATATTCCGTCATAAATCAGTTCACTGCTTATACCGGATGGTTTTTTCTGAATATGCATATCCTTTGGGGTAAGATTCTGAAATTCAGGTTTTTTTAGAACTGATAACTGACCGTTTGGTTCAATGATGGCGAAATCAACCTCGTTTAAATCAAAAACATCCTTGTTTCTTAGTAGCTCAGTAATATCCGAAACTCTGAACTTCATCTTCTTTAATGTCTTCTCCATTATTTTACCGTTCATAATTACTATAGTAGGCTCATTTTCCAAGTACTTTGCTACATATCTCCATCTCATAGTTATATATTCCAACAATAAACCCAACGCCGCCCATACGAGTAACCCTATCCAGTGGGGCCATGAACGGCTGGAAAGGTCTGTTGACAATGTTGCCGCAATAGAGCCGATTGTTATTCCTAGAATATAATCAAAAAATGTCAATTGGCTTATTTGCTCTTTGCCTAATATTCTGGTAAATATCAGCAGCGAAAAAAAACTTATAATTGACCTGACACATACTACCAGTCCTTCATTCAATTCAATTCCTCCCGATAACCGATAATAAGTTATTATTCTGTTGTAAATATTTTTTATGCAATTAAAGCAGAATAATGAAATGGAGGTGGATAATTCGTGCTAATAGGGGTTGACATAAGAAGAAAACTTGCATTTGTTTGGCTTGTGCTGTTTCTGTTAATGTGGATAGTTTTTACTGTGTGTTTCAAGACAGGAACCATGAGAAGCCAATTGGAAGCTGTAGAGCAGGCAGTAACAAATAAAGATTGGCCAAGGGCGGAAAAAGAGACAGAAAAGTTCACAACTACTTACAAGTCCAGAAAGCACTTAATTGCTATTAATAATTCAAGCGAAATAAATATTACTTTTAACCATACAGTGGAACAACTGGCTATTGCTGTAAAAAATAAACAGGATAGCGCCTTGGAGTACACCGGATTATTGAAAGCGGCACTAGGATATGCGGTACAGCCATTTGCAGAGCCGTAAAAAGCATTTAAATAAGTATTGGAGAAAAATATGCAAACAGTTTTAACTTATTCCGTAAGAGTGTTTATAGTGTACTTTTTTACTTATTTATCAACAAGAATTCTTACAAAAAAGGCAATTGCTCAGATGACGGCTTATGAGATTGCAGGGCTTATGGTTATTGGAAATGTTGCAGCAGAACCACTGGTTGACAAGGTAATGGTTAAATCTGTTTATGGAACAGGACTGTTAATATTATTAATGTTAATAACGTCGAGGATAGTTGTTACTGCCAGGTTCACAAAAGTAATGGAGCATAGTGCTTCAGTTGTTGTAAATAACGGTCAGATAGACTTCAATGAATTAAAAAGACTTAACATTAGTTTGAATGTGTTTTTCGGAATGATAAGGCAGCAAGGGTTCGACCGGGTTTCAGATATTGAAGCCGCAGTTTTAGAGCCTAACGGTACACTTTCTGTTTTTGCTAAGTCACAGAATAAACCTGTTACCAAAAAGGATATGAATATTAACGTTTACGGTAAGCCGATCAGTATGCCATTAATAATGAATGGAAGAATAGTGCAGGAGAATCTTCAGTATGTTGGCAGGAGTGAAGTCTGGCTGGTAGACGAATTAAAAAAACAGGGAATAATGGATTATATACATGAAGTTTTCCTTGCAGAGTTGGATTCTTCATGGAATGTAATAGTTTACAGAAAATGATTTAGAAAAGTATTTTAATAACTATTGTTTTACAATTGAATACAGTGGTATAATATTACATTATACCACTGTATTTTTATATATGGAGGTTCCAAATGAATATCAAATATGGTATTATAGGGTTAGGAGGTATAGCTCAGGTATTCGCCGGAGCTTTAAATACCATCCCGGATGCAGAATTAAAGGCTGTAGCTTCCAGTAACAGGGAAAGAGCAGAAGCTTTTTCTAAAAAATTCGAAGCATCCAAAATTTATGACAGCTATATTGAATTGATACATGATACAGAAGTAGATGTCGTATACGTCGCACTCACACACAATTTTCATTATGATATAGTTAAAATGTGTCTTGAAAACGGTAAGGCTGTTTTATGTGAAAAACCGCTTGCCATAAGTAAAAAAGATACAGATGAACTGATTGCCCTTTCCCGAAGTAAGAAGGTGCTTTTAATGGAAGCCATGTGGACTCGTTGTCTTCCTTCCTTTCAAAAAGCAAAAGAATGGGTAAACTCAGGCAGAATAGGTGATGTTAGGCTTATAGATGCAAAATTTTGCTTTAACGCACCTTATGACCCTAAACACAGACTATTTAATCCTCAACTTGCAGGTGGCAGCCTATATGATACCGGTGTATATGTTATAGAATTTACAACGGGAATTCTGGGAGAAAAGCCTGAAAAGATCAGTGGATTTGCAACAAAAGCAGAAACCGGTGTAGATGATTTTGCGGTTATAAATATGAGCTTTAAATCAGGTACACTGGCAATGTTAAGCTGTGGAACCAGGGCTCACGTGAACAGGGATGCCGGAATATACGGAACAAATGGAAGAATTGTAGTGTATGAGTTTTTCAGTTCAAGGAAATGTGAGCTTTACGACAATGATAATAATCTGGTTGAATCTTTTGAAGATGACTGCCAGGAAGGTTTTGTTCATCAAATAATGCATTTTAATAGATTATTTGAAAAAGGTAAGCTTGAAAGTGATATAATTCCTCTTGAAGATACGGTAAATTGTGCCGATGTATTTGATAAGCTGATGAATCAGTGGGGAATTACAGGAAATTTATAAAAAATGTTCCCCCCTCAAAAAAACAAATACTGACGAATGAATATATTGCAGCAAATAAATGTCTGCAAATTATATTTATCAGGGGGGAATCAAAATGAAATTTCAAAAAGTATTGATTGGGTCATTGGCATTTACAATTCTTACGACATCTTTGGTAATGCCGGGTGTGCTGGCAAACAGCAGTAATACACCTACAACACATGTGACAGCTAAAAGCGAAAAGCCGGGTAAAAATGCCAACAGCATTAAAAAGCAGGAAAGAGATGCAGAAAAGGCAGCTATCAGAGCTACTTATTCAAAGGATGAGCTTGCAAAACTGAAACTTGCAGGGGATAAAATTAAGAAAAATAATAAAAATGTCGCAGTATTGCCGGTAGAAAACATAATTGTTAAGGGTGCCAAAGTAAAATTTGATACACCTCCGGTTATAAAATCCGGTAGGACACTTATTCCGGTAAAGGCATTGTCAGAAGCTTTCGGAGCTGAGGTTAAATGGATTTCTGCAGAAAGAAAGGTTGTCATTACAAAAGATAATACTGAAATAGTTCTTCAATTAGATAATAATAAAATATATGTAAACGGCGTTGAATCAACAATTGATGTACCTGCATGTTCAATAAACGGAAGAACTGTTGTACCAATAAAATTTATTGTTGAGAAGATGGGATTATTGGTAAAGTGGGATAGTGATTCACAGGTAGTTGAGATTGAAAATCCGACAAATACACCTGCAGAGCCGACTACTACTCCGACACAACCAACAACAACACCAACAGAGCCAACAACAACACCAGCACAACCAACAACAACACCGACAGAGCCAACAACAACACCAGTACAGCCAGCACAGTAAAAACAGCCGTATCAATACGGAGTATTCTCTGTTATGTCAAGGGGGAGATACGTTAATTGGATATACAACAATTATATAACGATATGGAGACATTAAGAGAAAGACTGAACCTAGAACTGGAATATTGTCTGGAAAATGGAGGCATGAGTCTGGAAGTTCTAGATTTGAGCCAAAAACTTGATGAATTAATAGTTAAATATATGAAACAGGCAAAGCCCGAAACTAATACGGAGAGTAATGAAGTTGCTTGATATATGAATAAATATGTTTAAAAATCGGAACTTGTATGAATAGATCTTTTCTATTTACAGGTTCCGTTTTTTATTTTATAGAAAACTATTGTTTTGTTTGTTATACAACATACTTCTCATTTGTAAGCAGTCCCCAAATTACAGTATTTGACCACCCGTTATTACATATTTTAGACTGTCATGCTATTCCCAAAAATACATTCTATTCAGGAGTACCTGAATGGGTTATCAGTTTCGCGTTCCCTTCCACTTCCTCCCTTTTTGAGTAGTATATGGATAACGGTTACATTACTACCATATTATGGGTATTGAGTAGTACAAATCTTCTCTCATATCATATATTTGATTAGATAGCAGAAAAGGCAGGTGGAATATAAAAATCATGGAGGAAATTTATCTTGACAATAATGCAAGTACGAAAATTTGTCCGGAAGTCCGGAAAGAAATGCTTTCGGCAATGGAAAATGGATTCGGCAACCCATCCAGTCAGCATTATCCAGGGAAAAAAGCCAGATCCATACTTGAGAATGCCAGGAGCTATGTTGCGGAGCTTTTGGGCTGCAGCCCGGAAAACATTATTTTCACTTCCGGTGGAACAGAAAGCAATAACCTGGCAATACTCGGATCTGCGGGAAAATATAATTCCAAAAGACATTTTATAACTTCTTCTGTGGAACATCCCTCGGTACTAAAGGCTTTCGAGGAGTTGGAAAAAGATGGCCACAGGATTACCAGGCTGGCTGTTAACAGAGAAGGAGAAATAGATCTCAGACAGTTGGAAGAAGCCATTGACAATGATACCGTGTTAATCTCCATTATGATGGCAAATAATGAAACCGGGGTCATTTTTCCAACAGCGGAAATAGTTCAAATAGCTCAGAGATACAACATACCTGTTCACTGCGATGCAGTTCAGGGTATAGGCAGAATGCCCATAAATGTTAACAACCTGAAGGTTGATTTTTTATCTCTTTCTGCCCACAAGATACATGGGCCAAAGGGTGCCGGTGCATTGTATGTACGGGACAAAGACATGATTTCGGCCATTATCTCCGGTGGAGAGCAGGAATACGGAAAAAGAGGGGGCACGGAAGCACTCCCTGCATTAGCCGGTATGGGAATGGCCTGTAGGGTTACCAGGGAAAAGTTGGATGATATGATAAATAAAATGAAGGAAATGCATGAATACTTTGAAGGCGAAATCATTAAAAATATTCCCGGTGCAGTTATTAACGGTATTGATTCTCCCCGCCTATGGAACACGTCAAATATTCGCTTCCCCAGTACTTACGGTCAAATGCTGAGCAGGTTGTCGGATGCAGGTGTTTATGCCTCCCACGGTTCAGCATGTTCAAGTCATTCGGGTAATTATTCTTATGTTCTGGAATCCATGGGGTTGTCCAGAGTTGAGATAAATAACAGCATCAGGTTCAGCTTATCCAGAGAAACAACTTTAAATGAGCTGAAAAAGGCAGTTGGAATTCTCAAAAGTCTGACAGGTAATTTATCGCAGGAAGGAAGCCATACTTCCTCTGATGCCTCAGCAAAGGAACCCGGGCAAAACTATTCCTATATCAGCAACTTCAAAAAGGGACTTGGTGCACTGAAGGCGGGTTCAGCAGGAGACCCTACGGTTTGCATTGCTGTGCTTGACGGTCCTGTTGACATTTCCCATCCCTGTTTTGCAGGGGCAAATCTGCAGGTTCTTGAATCTCTTGCCACATCATCTGTAGGTACCGGGGCCGCATCATCACATGGTACTCATGTTGCGAGTATTCTGTTTGGACAGAAGAACAGTCCTGTTAGTGGTATAACGCCATCTTGCCGAGGTATTCTGGTACCGATTTTTTTCGATGAGGGCGAAAACGGAATCAGCAGATGTTCGCAGCTTGACCTGGCCAGAGCTATTACCCAGTCCGTGGACGCTGGAGCCAACATTATTAATATAAGCGGAGGTCAGCTTACCCAGACTGAGGATGCAGAAGAATACTTGGAACAGGCCGTCAGCCTTTGCAGGGATAGAGGTGTACTACTGGTTGCAGCTGCCGGAAATGATGGGTGCGACTGCATTCATATACCTGCCTCCATGCCGTCGGTTCTGGCTGTTGGTGCTCTGGATAAAAATGGTGTGCCGCTCCCGTCCAGTAATTGGGGAGCAGCATATGAAAGTCAGGGTATCCTTGCACCAGGAGAAGGCATACCTGGTGCGTTGCCCGGGGGCGGAACGGGCAATAAAACTGGCACAAGCTTTTCCACCCCAATTGTTACAGGAGTAATAGGACTCATGCTAAGCATGACCGAAAAAAGCGGTGTTGCCCCCCCAGACCCATATATGATAAAAGAAATTCTTCTCAAAACAGCCAGTCGGTGTGAGGCCGTACATGGTGAGGACTGCAAAAAAATGCTAGCCGGACGGCTGAATATTTCGAGTGCATTGGAGCTGTTGAATCAGTTAATTGGAAGTCAAAACAATATTACAATAAATGATTACAAATATAATAAAATGAAAGGAAGGATTGGAAGTATGGAAAATATGGAAAACATTGAAAGTAAAGAAACCCAGTTATTACCTGTTTCAATGTCAAATCAGGAGGAAAAAGTCGAAGCTGCTGGGTTGCCTGACATTGAAACTACACATCCTCAGGAAGTGCAAAACATGCAACATGTGACCAATAACAGTGTGAATCCGTCTGCATGCGGCGGAAGCTCCACTGTCCAGAAAGTTTACGTAATCGGAAAAATTGGCTACGACTTTGGAACGGAAGCCAGAAGAGATTTTTTTATTCAGAGAAATGTAAACCCATTCAAACCCCTTGAGCTTCTGAATTATCTCAATTCTCATCCGGAGCAGGCACCTGCCGTGATATGGACCCTGAATCATGATCAGACGCCAATATATGCAATACAGCCTTCGGGGGCGTATGCAAGCTATGGATACTCACATATTTTGAGCTTCCTGAAGTCACAGATAACTGAAAATGCGGAGATGGTATCAATTCCTGGGTACATGCACTCAAAAGTCACTTTACTGAACGGTCAGGAGGTTCCCGGTATTATTCCTGATACAAGGGGTATGTATTGCTGGAGTATTCAGCCACTTCTGGAAAAGACCCTTGATAAGTCTACAAACTGTGATGTATCACAAGCCATAAAAGACTTTCTTACCCGTCTGTATTATGAGATCCGAAATCTTGGAATCACTTCTCAGGAGAGATCCTTGAACTATGCTGCCACAAATATCTACCAGGTTGAGCAGGTATTCAGCTATGCTTTCAATAATAATTTAAGTCTCGACAGTATTGAAACAGAAAAAAGTGTAATATGCCGTCCCGGTTCCGATTGCTGGGATATTAAGCTGACATTTTTCAACCCCTTAAAGGTTCATGAAGAGGCCAGAAAGGTGTTTAGATTTACTGTTGATGTCAGCGATGTTGTTCCTGTGTCGGTTGGCGAAGTCAGATCCTGGAGTATATATTAAGTTCTGCAGTTCCGGTTTTCATGTGACGCCAAGGTAAAGAGTTAGTTCTTGCCAGGTTTCTCACTGATAACATAAATACTTACAGGCTGAGAGGAGGTGAATATTATGTATCTGCCAAATAAAGCAGCACCTGTTATAAGATTTGCTGCCAGGGATTCCCGCTTAAATGCTCATGCAGAAATAACTCCCAGTCAGATGGGATATTGCGTTGATAATAAGGGGGAATTGATTGGAAATGGCCCCCAATTCAACCAAGCCGCCTGCTGTGCCAGACGTGACGTGCAGGGCGGAGGTTACTGGATAAATCAAGCCGACAGAAGTACAGTTTATTGTTAGCCTGATGGAATAGTAATTATTTCTTTGATGAATAAATGTAAAAAGGAGGGTTAATTATGAAACTACCTGAAAAAGTTGCATCAGTTAAAAGGGATGGGTATGATACTGCAATGGGCATAAAAAATGTAGCACCAAGCGGTATGGCTTGTGATCTTCTGTGCGGATTTCTTCCAGAGCCTGCAAAGAGCATTTGTATTCAGGCTTGCTAGTGTCGCCTTATGAAACTTTAATAAGCAACTGCGTACATTTTTTAAATGTACGCAGTTGCTTATCCCATGTACAGGTTGGTATCCCGAAAACAAAAGGTTCGCTTCTCATATCTGAGAACTCCATCTGACTGGAGATGCATGTTGAATACATAAAAATGCCTGTACGCTTTAAAATAGTCTCATCCGAGTTAAAAGGAGTGTTTTTGGTGAAACATCTGCAATGCATAAATGAAGTTCTTAGTTCATGGAAAAAGTGCATGGAAATAGGACTTCCAAATACTATTTTATTTCCGGTTTTGTGTCTGAATCAAAAAGACATGGAAGAAGTGCTGGTCAGGAACTCACTGCTAATTTCTGTATTTGAGAATTGCACAAACATATTGAAAGGTATGCTTCCGGCAGAGTCCGTCTTTATGCTGACAGATTCTCATGGAACTATACTAAAAAAAAATAAACCATTACGCAAAAATAAGCTTTCCCTTTCTTGCTGAAGGAATATCATTTTTAGAGGAAAGCATGGGGACAAATTCCGTTGCTATGTCAATAAGACTGAACAAACCAGTATACTCAATTCCTAAGCACCACTACTGTTCATTTCTGAATAAGACTTACCTTTTCTGCAAGCCCCTACTTCTGCATGAGAATGCCACTGCCTATCTTGTTCTTGCCAATGAAAGCAAACCCATTGCAAATGCGTTGTTTGCATTGGCCGAGCTTCTTTGCTCTCATATATGCAGTATCTACAGACAAAACAAAAAAGAAAATACAATATGCAAAAATCAGAAAATAAGGCTGAGCCAGAAAGAAATGTCGGTTCTGCTGCTTATGGCAGGAGGAAAACCTGACAAGGCTATTGCATTGGAAATGAACCGCTGTATTGACACCATAAAGTTCCATAAAAAAAATATTTTCAGCAAGCTGGATGCCAGCTGTACCATTGAAGCTGTTATCAAAGCGTTTAAGGAAAATATTATAACTCTTGATCAGGTCGATGTTTAGCTTATTTTAAATCGTCATACTGTAATAAAACTTTGAATTAGACGTTGAAGGATAGAAAATTAATGTTAATCGCATAATATATTCATATGCAGATAAATTATATTGATTTTTGATATTATTTTCTGTATAATCACCGTGAAGTAATTAAGATATGTAAATCAGGAGGTATTGATGATATGGGAAAGGCTTTGATAATTGGTGCGGGTGGTGTAGCAAGTGTTGTTATCCATAAATGCTGTCAGAACCCCGATGTATTTGAAGAAATATGTATAGCCAGCAGAACACTGGAAAAGTGCGAGGCTATAAAAAATAAATTGTCAGGAAGCAAAACTAAAATTCAAACAGCACAGGTTGATGCTGATAATACTGATATGCTAATCGACCTTATCAATAAATTCAGGCCGGACATTGTTATAAATGTAGCACTTCCATATCAGGATTTGACTATTATGGATGCATGCCTTGCAACAGGTGTACATTACCTTGATACTGCAAATTATGAGCCGCCTGAGATACCAAAGTTTGAATATAAATGGCAATGGGCATACAGGGATAAATTTGAGAAGGCTGGAATAACAGCACTTTTGGGTAGCGGCTTTGATCCGGGAGTGACAAGTGTTTTCTGCGCATATGCCCAGAAACATTATTTTGATGAGATACATTATATAGATATAGTTGATGCAAATGCCGGAGATCACGGATACCCATTTGCAACTAACTTTAATCCTGAGATAAATATACGTGAAATAACTGCAAAAGGAAGCTATTGGGAAAACGGAGACTGGGTTGAAACAGAACCCCTTGAGTTAAAAAGGGTTTACGATCTTCCAGAAATAGGACCAAAGGATGTTTATCTGCTTCACCACGAGGAAATTGAATCTTTGGCACTAAATATAAAAGGTGTAAAGAGAATTCGTTTCTGGATGACTTTTTCAGAGAAATACCTTACACACTTGAGAGTGCTTGAAAACGTAGGTATGACATCTATTGAACCGGTTGATTTTGAAGGCCAGAAGATTATTCCTCTGCAATTCCTGAAGGCTGTACTTCCTGATCCTGCTTCACTTGGGCCAAGGACAAAGGGAAAAACAAATATTGGCTGTATTATACAGGGGATAAAGGATGGAAAGCCAAGAACTTATTATGTGTATAACGTATGTGTACATGAAGAATGTTATGCGGAAGTAGGTTCACAGGCAATTTCCTATACAACCGGAGTTCCTGCTATGATAGGTGCAATGATGATACTCAAGGGAATTTGGAAAGGACCGGGTGTTTTCAATATAGAAGAATTTGATCCCGATCCGTTTATGGAAGAACTGAACAGATGCGGACTTCCTTGGAAAGAAAGCTTTTCACCGGAGCTTATCGACTAGTAAGGGTACATTAAGCAGCCGCTGCCAAATGCCAAAATTATAAAATAATTTGGCTGGTGGTGGCTGATTTAACTTTAATTAAAAATTTCGGCTCATGGAGGCTAATAAAAATTGATTAATAATTTAGATATTGATATAAAAAGCTTGCCGACGCCATGCTACATAGTTGATGAGCGTCTTCTAGTAAAGAATCTTGAAATTCTGGATTCAGTTCAAAAGCGTACAGGCTGTAAAATACTACTGGCACAAAAGGGTTTTTCAATGCATTCTGTATATCCCCTTATTGGTAAATACCTGGCAGGAGTTACTTCAAGCTCTTTATTTGAGGCAAGACTGGGTTACGAGAAAATGGGCAAAGAGGTTCATATTTATGCTCCTGCATATATAGAAGAAGAGTTTGATGAAATAATGAAATACTGTGACCATATTGTATTCAATTCATTTCATCAATGGAAGAAATATAAGGATAAGGTTAAAGCATCAACTAAAAGAATAGGCTGCGGAATTCGTATAAACCCTGAGTATTCTGAATTGGAGCATCCGATATATGATCCATGTTATAAATTCTCCAGATTGGGAGTAACCCTTCCTAACTTCAGGCCTGAGGAACTGGACGGTATTGAAGGGCTCCATTTCCATACAATGTGCGAGCAAAATTCAGATACACTTGAGAGAACAATTAAAGTGGTTGATGAAAAATTCGGAGCTTATATAAAGAATATGAAATGGCTGAATTTTGGAGGAGGCCATCACATAACAAGACCTGATTACGACATAGAAGCACTTGTACGTTCAATTAATTATTTTCAGGATAAATACGGGATTGCCGTATATCTGGAACCAGGGGAAGCAGTTGCATTAAACACCGGTTATCTTGTAGCAAAGGTACTGGACACAGTAGAAAACGGAATGAACATTGCAATATTGGATACTTCAGCAGCATGCCATATGCCTGATGTACTGGAAATGCCATACAGGCCCAATATAATCGGTGCAGGACAGCCGGATGAAAACCCGATAACCTACAGGCTTGGAGGACATACCTGTCTGGCTGGGGATATTATTGGAGACTACTCCTTTAAGCAAAATCTGAAACCCGGAGACAGACTTGTATTCTGTGATATGGCACATTATACAATGGTTAAGAACAATACCTTCAACGGTGTAAACCTTCCTGCCATAGCACTCTACAGTGAAAAGGAAGGAATAAGGATAATAAAGCAGTTTGGATATGAGGATTTTGAAGGAAGATTGTCTTAAATTGATAGACGATACTTCTGCTCAAGCGGGAAGTGTATCTTCGGCTAAACGTATGCCGGGGGTACATTTCCCGCTTTTTTGCTAAAATTGCAATATTCGCATTCTACACTATATTGAAAATAAAATAGTAATATAGTATGATATGCAAGGGTTTGATAAATACTACAAATAAAGGTGAAATATGAAAATTTTACGAAAATCAATTATATTTTTAATAATATTTCTTATATCCACAGAGATTATTTTTGCAAATGCATTCCCAACAAGATATGTTTATAATCAAAGAATTAACTATGATGTGTTCAAGGATAATGTTTATTCTATAGAGTTGGCGGTTAAATCCATTAAAAAAACCGTAATAAAAGAAAATATTAAAAATTATTACATTTGTGTTGGAGATTCTGTCGGGTATGGAACCCCATGTCCGCCAGATAAAACAATTAGTAGTTACTTAAATGTTATTTCAAAAAAAGAAGGCAAAGATATCAGGTTTTTTAATTTAGCATTACCATCATCTATGTTCGGGGATTTTTATACAGTTTTGCTTTTGTTGCAAAAATATGGTGTTTCGACAGACAATGTTATTTTGAATTTTTCTTATTGGGAGATAAATGCAAAGACCCCAACTTACTGGTTTAACCATTATTTAAAGGAACTGGATAGTAGTAGTTATAAAAAAATGGTTGAATCAGGTGCAATAAAGAAAGATTCACTTTGGAAAAACATTAAAGCAGAGATATACCATTTTGCCAATAGAAATATCGGAATTATCGGAAATAGTGGGTTTGTTACAAATAAAATAAAATCAGCAACAAATAACTTGCTAAAAGAATCTAAACCTGCTTTGAGCGTTTGGAGTTCAAAGGAAGATTTGAAAAATGCTATGTCTAAACAGGAAAATAAATGGTATTTTTCTGATAAGAAGTTTAATCTGACTGAAACCGGTATACAAATTTATTTTATTGATAAAATTATTGAATTGCAAAAGGATAAAAATATATTATTTGTATTAAATGCAACGAATAATGAACTACTTAAAGATGAGACATCAAAACAGGGCTATAAGGATAATATCAATGCAATAGAAAAGCTTTTTAACGATAAGAATGCAAAATTTTTAAATTATAATAATAAAGTTGACTATAAACTTTTTTCCGATCATGTACATTTACTGCCGGATGGATATTCTTTTATCGCACAAGATTTATGGAATAAAATTGATAAGGAGATATAGAAATGCTATTTAATTCAATTGAGTTTTTAATATTCTTTCCTGTAGTAACATTGTTGTACTTTTTATTACCACACAAAATTCGTTGGTTTTTACTTTTAATAAGTAGCTGTATTTTTTATATGGCATTTGTTCCTAAATATATATTAATACTTGGAATTACTATTGTTGTTGACTACTTTGCAGGGATAATTATTTCTCGGATGCAAGGTAATAATAAGAGAATATTTCTTATTGTAAGCTTAATTACTAACATAGGAATGTTATTTGTCTTTAAATATTTTAACTTCTTTAATGAAAATATAAAGCATTTGGCTGACTTATTAAATTGGAATTATCCAATAGCCAGTCTTTCAATAATACTGCCCATAGGTCTTTCATTCCACACGTTCCAGAGTATGAGCTACATAATAGAGGTATATAGGGGCAAACAACAGCCTGAGAAACATTTTGGAATTTATGCTTTATATGTCATGTACTATCCACAGTTAGTTGCCGGACCAATTGAAAGACCTCAAAATATGCTGTGGCAATTCCATAAAGAGCATAGCTTTGACGCTCAGAGGGTTTCAGACGGGTTGAAGCTGATGGCTTGGGGGTTATTCAAGAAAGTAGTAATAGCAGATAATCTGGCTCTTGTAGTAAATAGTGTTTACGGGAATCCGACTTCAGTAAATGGTTTTTCATTAGTAATTGCAACTTATTTCTTTGCTTTTCAAATATTCTGTGACTTCTCAGGATATACAGATATTGCTCGGGGAGCTTCAAGAGTAATGGGAATTGAATTGATGCAGAATTTTAAAAGGCCATATTTCTCAAAGACAATATCTGAATTTTGGAGGAGATGGCATATATCACTTTCAAGTTGGTTTACTGATTATGTGTATATCCCTTTAGGTGGAAACAGATGTGCTAAATGGAAATGGTTTCGTAACACTATGATAGTATTTCTCCTTAGCGGACTCTGGCATGGAGCAAATTGGACGTATGTTATTTGGGGTGGATTGAACGGTTTTTACTTAATCTTTGCAATAATCAGTAAGAATGTAAGAGGCAGAATTACAAAGTGGACAGGCATAGATAACTTCCCTAATATTAACAAAGCAATCAAAGTATTTTGTACGTTTAATTTGATATGCTTTTCATGGATATTCTTTAGAGCAAGTTCGTTTACACAGGCCATAACAATTATTAAGCGAATTTTTATGGATTTCAGCCTGAAAATTGATATAGGTAGAGCAGGCGTTTCCAGATACCAACTGGCATTGTGCTGTGGAGTAATTGCTTTATTATTGGTAGTGCAGTTATTCCAACGCAATAGAAAAATAATCAATGAGCTAAATAATCGACATGTTGCATTCAGATGGGTTATTTACTATTCGGCATTAATTTGTATTATTATATTTGGAATTTTTAATACCAATTCCTTTATTTATTTTCAGTTTTGATGAATATAAGTCTTATACAAGCAATAGATACCGTATTATGCAATACTGCTAAGTTATAGTAACAAAATTATATAAATGTCACAATTTTATATGAAGAAGTAAGTTTTCTAAATTAAAATGCCTCCTTTATCGTGTTAGAATTAGAACATATTAATAAAGGAGGCAAAAATATGAAAAAAGTAATTGGAAAAACCCTTTCTGCCGCTTTAGCACTAGCTATGACAGTATCAATTGCGGCTTGTGGTTCAGGGAACCAATCCGAATCATCATCCTCTTCATCGGCAGCAAGTTCTTCATCAGCGGCTACAACAAGTACTGCAGCATCAGGAGATCCTGTAAAACTGACTTTGTGGCATATTCAGACAACTGAGCCTATGACATCCAACATAAAGGCGGATATTGACAGGTTCACAAAGGACAATCCAAAGTATACAGTTGATGTTCAGCCTATGCAGAACGATGCATACAAAACAAAACTGAAAATTGCATTAAGTTCAAATACTGCACCTGATATATTCTTCAGCTGGACCGGCGGCCCAATGAATGAATATGTTGATGCTGACAAGATTGCAGATTTAACACCTTTCATGGATAAAGACAATTATAAGGCACGTTTTATGGATGCAGGTATTAATCAAGCTACATACAAAGATAAGATATGGGGTGTTCCTGTAGAAAACACTTCAGTTGCAATGTTCTTCTACAACAAAGACTTATTTGCTAAATACAACCTTCAGGTTCCAAAGACTACAAAAGAACTTGAAAATGTATGTGATACATTAAAGAAGAACGGCATAATCCCATTCTCACTGGCAAACAAGACCCAATGGACAGGTTCAATGTACTATATGTACCTTGCTAACCGTATCGGCGGAGCAGATGCATTTAAGAATGCAGCAGCACGTACTGGCTCATTTGAAGATGAATCATTTAAACAAGCAGGAACTATTTTACAAGATTGGGTTAAGAAAGATTACTTCAACAAGGGCTTCAACGGTCTTGATGAAGATTCAGGACAATCCCGTACACTTCTGTACACTGAAAAAGCAGCTATGACTCTTATGGGTTCATGGTTCCTTTCAACAGCTGCAGGTGAAAACAAAGACTTTATGAAAAAAGTAGGCTCATTCGCATTCCCAGCTGTTGAAGGCGGTAAGGGTGAACCAGATGCAGTTGTTGGTACAGTTGGTGATAACTTCTATCACATTGCAAAGACATGTAAAGACCCTGAAGGTGCATTCAAGGCTATACAGTACATGATAGATGATACAGCTATTGCAAAACGTATCGAAGCAGGAAGAGTTCCTCCTGTAAAGGGTGTAAAGGTTAGCGATCCTCTTCTTCAGAATGTTTTGGATGCAGTTCAAAAGGCTCCTTCTGTTCAGTTGTGGTATGACCAATACCTCTCACCTGAATTAAGCGATCTCCACAAGAGTACTACACAGGCTCTATTTGGATTATCAAAGACTCCTGACCAGGTTGATAAGGAAATGGAAGCAAAGGCTAAGGAGTTAGCAGCTAAAAAATAAGTATTAGAATGACGTAAAGTAAATTCAGAGTATAAAATGATTGGGTACTTTATCTTACAGGTACCCAATCAATTTATACAGAATAAACTTAACGTAAGAAAAAAAGATATATAATCCTTATTTCTCTAAAATCAATGCAATTCAGGAAGGGGAAGATATAATGCAAGCTACCCGCTCATTATCAGAATACAGAAAAAGGAGTACGTTTACAGCCACAACAGTATTTCTTCTGCCGGTATTCTTTTTTATTCTTATTTTTATTATATATCCTATAATAGATTCATTTTGGCTAAGTCTGCATGAATGGAACGGCATTACTTCCGGAAAAGCTTTCTTGGGCCTGGAAAATTGGAAGACACTACTGGGAGATAAAATCTTCTTCAAAGCTTTTTTGAATAATATGATTATTGTGGTTTTGTCCATTGCAATTCAGCTTCCTATAGCAATGGCTATTGCTTTTCTTCTGGACACAGGAGGAAAGAAACTTAATTTCCTTAAGATGATATATTTTCTTCCAATGCTAATGTCATCAGTAGCAGTTGGATTTTTATTCAAGTATACATATGATCCTCAGTTCGGGCTAATAAGTGCAATTGACACTATGTTAGGCGGACAGGGAATGGTTGACGTGCTGGGAGACCCGCATAGAGCTATTTTTGGTGTAATAGCAGTTATATGTTGGCAATTTATACCTTTTTACATGGTTTACTTTCTGGCGGCATTAAGTTCGTTGCCGGTTGAAATATATGAAGCATCAATTATTGATGGTGCATCTTACGGTCAATATTTTTGGAGGGTTGCTTTACCATCCATGAAGGGAACTATTAAAAGCGCAGCTGTTCTGTCACTTGTAGGTTCTCTCAAATATTTTGATTTGATTTACGTTATGACCCAAGGTGGTCCTGATGGTGCCACAGAGCTCATGGCGACGTACATGTATAAGAATGCATTTACCATAGGTAAAATGGGATACGGTGCTACGGTAGCATCCGGAATGTTTATAATAATTACGGTTATTTCCTTGGTAACACTTAGAGTCATAAACGGAAAAGAGGAGGCCTGATGCACATGATAAAGAAATTTACAGTCGGAAAAATAATCGTTGCCTTACTAGCATTGATATGGCTTGCAATTGCGGGTGCTCCTTTCTACTTTATGGTGGCGTCAGCCTTCAAAGAACAGTTTGAAATATTTACATCAGGAGTTTTCGCAATGCCGAAAGGACTGTACTTGCAGAACTTCCATAAGGTTATTGCAAGTGATTTTTATAAATACTTATTCAATAGCTTGTTTGTAGTTGGAGTATCATTAATATTGATATTAATTACATCGCTGTTTGCTTCATATCCTTTTTCAAGATTCAAATTTAAACTAAACAAGCCTCTTTTCGGAATAATAGTTGCTGCAATGGCTGTACCGATACATGTAACTTTGATTCCGGTATTCCAGCTTACACAAAAATTGAATCTGTATGATACAATTTTTGCACTCATTGGCCCATATACCGCATTCAATTTGCCTATATCTGTATTTATTCTTACAGGATTTATGGCACAAATTCCAAAAGAACTGGAAGAATCCGCTGAAATTGACGGGTGCGGTAAGTATCGTACATTCTTCAACATTATAGCACCACTTTCAAAGCCGGGACTTGCAACACTTGCTATTTACAACAGTGTAAACATGTGGAATGAGTTCAGCTTTGCACTTGTACTTACACAATCACAAAAAAGCCGTACACTTCCCCTGTCAATATGGGAATTCCAGGGGCAATATAATGCTAACATACCTATGATTATGGCTGTTCTGACCTTGTGTGCATTGCCAATGATTCTTGCTTTTGCCATTGGCCAGGATAAACTCATAAAAGGTATGATGGCTGGTGCAGTTAAAGGATAGAGTTAATATCACAGTAGTTTGCTACAGACAGAAACCTCCAAATGGTATATAATAAGGCTATAAATTAACTAATGAGGTATAATATGAAAAAAATATCTAAAGCCCTTATTATACTGATGATCGTACTAATTATTTCTGGTTGCTTTTATGACGGAGAAAACGTGTTGGTTAAGCCAAACCCTCCTAAAAAGCAAATAACTTTGTATACCATACAGGGGGATTCATCTGTTAACCAGGTAATTGCCGATTCTGTGTACAGATTCGAAAAGGATAATAGTAGTTTTGAAGTAGTACATGAACTTATACCCAACGACTTGTACAAGAACAGACTATCTGTTTGTGTAGCAACTAATCAAATGCCGGACGTTTTTCCCACCTGGTCCGGGGGAATTTTAAAGCAGTACATAAGTATTGGTGGAGTAGTAAATCTTGAAAAATATATGGAGACTGACAATTACAGTCAAAAGTTTAATGACAAGGCGTTAAAGATGGTTACCGATGAGAACGGAATATGGGGTGTTCCTGTTGAAAATATGTCAATCGCTCTTATATTCTATAACAAAGACATCTTTAATGCCTTGAAGTTATCCGAACCAAAGACTTTTGATGAACTCAAGGATATAATAGTTAAGTTAAGGCAAAAGCATTACATACCATTTGCATTAGCCAACAGGACAGCCTGGACAGGGTCGATGTTCTACATGTATTTTGTAGATCGCCTTGGGGGGCCTTCTGTTTTTGACAATGCGGCAAACAGAAAAAATAATGGTTCATTTGATAATGATGTATTTGTGAAGGCCGGAAAAATGGTGCAGGAGCTTGTAAATATGGGAGCTTTCCCAAAAGGCTTTAACTGGATGGACGAAGATGCCGGTGATTCCAGAAATCTTTTGTATAATAATTCAGCATGTATGACATTAGCCGGTAGTTGGTTTATAAGCAATGTCAGATATGAAAAACCTGAATTTGTGGAAAAGGTAGGAGTCTTTCCGTTTCCTTCAATTCCAGGGGGAAAAGGTGATTCCCGTAATACTATCGGAACACTTGGAGATAATTTCTACTCCGTTGCCAGTTCGTGCCAGTACCCTGATAAAGCCTTTGAGCTTATAAAGTACTTAATTGATGATACTGCAGTTAGAAAGCGTATAGATGCAGGAAAAATACCGCCTGTCAAGGATCTGGACATAGAAGATCCTTTGATTAATGAAATATTGGGTTATATAAATCAATCTCCAAATGTTCAATTCTGGTATGATCAGTACCTTCCTCCAAAGCTGTCGGAAGCTCATTTAATTCTTTCACGACGTATATTCGGAGGTGAAGACCCAAAAAGAGCAGCCGAGCAATTGGAAAAGATTACAAAACAATACTATAATCAGTAACAGGTGAGGATATGAAAAAATGGTTATTACAGTCAGTAATAATAACAATAAGAAATTTGACATTCCGATCAAAAATTACGTATTTTCTTGTAATAACGATTTGCATCACTGTTTTGATTGTAGTGGCTTGCTCATATACAATTACAAGCCGATCAATTAAAGAGCAGGCAAAGAACATGACAATGCAACAACTGGAACAGAACACACTGAATCTGGAGGACTATCTTAAAAATATTGAGAGTACCCCGGATAATATTATAAATGACAAAAGTCTTCAGGAATACCTTTCAAACCCCGATGAAGATAATCTCGAGTTTACTGATAAGGTTGACGATGTATACAAATTAATGTCCAACATACTTGGATCAAAAAGAAATATATTATATGTATATGTTTATAAACTTCTCAATGGCAAGGAATTATATCTGGGGCCAACAAAAGCCGGAAATAAGTCGGACTTTTCAACGGGTATAGGATACTTATCTAAACGTGATATAACAGGCAGTCCTATGAGAACAAGTTTTAGGAAAGATCCTGTTATAAACAAGGAATATACCCTATCCATTTATCGACCTATATTTGATATTTACAGAATAAAACAGCCTATAGGGATTCTGGGTATATCTGTTTCAGAGGATGTAGTTGCCAGATTCTATTCGCATACAAATACAAATCTTCCTCTGGAGACCTTTATCATGGACGGAAACGGCATGATAATATCGCATATGAATAAAAACAGGATATATGCCGATGCCGGACTAAAAAACATAGTTCACAAGCAGGATGGTTCTAAGGAAGTAAATGGAAAGTTGGTCGTTTACAAATATGTAAAGGACTGGGATTGGTATGTCGTAGGTACATTGCCTATTAGTTATCTCCTCAGAGATACTAATGTTATGCTGTTAGCAATTTTTATAATAGTCATAATAACATTTATAGTTGGTATTTTTATTTCTTACGGATTCAGCAAGCATTTGTTTAAACCCTTTGATGAGCTTATTTATAGAATGTCCAGAGTTTCAACGGGAGATATGGAAACGAGAATAAGTTTGCCTACTTACGGACCTGATTTTCAGCAGGTTTCACAGGGCTTTAATATAATGGTTGAGCACATAGACGAATTAATGAAAAAGATATATGAGGAACAGAGACAACTGAAAGAAATAGAGTTTAAGGCTCTACAGTCCCAGATAAATCCCCATTTTCTTTACAATACGCTGGAATCAATTCATTGGCAGGCTCTGCTATGCGGACACCATGAAATCTCTACTATGGTAAAGGCATTAGCGGGCTTTTACAGAATTAGCCTTAGTAAGGGAGAGGCTATTATTCCTTTGAAAAATGAAGCAGAACATGTTGATAATTATATGACTATACAGGAAATAAGATATAAGGAAAAAATGGAAAGCTATATTGATATTCCTGAGGAATTCTATGACGTAAAAATCCCAAAAATGACTTTGCAGCCATTAGTTGAAAATGCTATATATCATGGATTAAGAGGACGTGAAGCAAAGGGGTTCATTAAAATAACGGCTGAAAGAGACGGAGACGATATTATTGTTAAAACCATTGATAATGGTACCGGAATGACAGCAGAGCAGATAAGCAGGTTGAACCAGACCTTGGAGGATAACGATCCAAGCGTGGGCTATGGTGTAAGAAACGTACATCAGAGAATAAAACTATTTCTTGGCAGTCCATATGGACTGTATTACGAAAGTAATGAGTATGGCGGAGTAACCGTTAACGTCAGACTTCGCAGCGAAATACAAAGAACGGTGGGTGATGAATTTGTACAAAGTGTTGATTGTAGATGACGAAAGTATAATCCGTAATGGTCTTTACAATATGATACCATGGTCAAATTTAGGAGTAAGCGATGTTCTGACAGCATCGTGTGCAAAGGAAGCCCTGAAAATAGTACAGGATACCAAACCGGATATAATGCTTACGGATATTTGCATGCCTGAAATGGACGGGCTGGAAATGACCAAAATTATGCTTGAAAAAGTGCCTGATTTGAAAGTAATTGTCCTGACTGGCTACGATGACTTTAAATATGCACAAAAAAGCTGTTCATTAGGCGTAAAGGACTTTATACTAAAGCCGGTAGATGAAAGCAGCCTAATTAAATGTATAAAACTACAAATAGACAATATTCAGTCTGAAATTCAATCTGCAGTTGAAAATAGCATTATGAGCCGCAAAAGGATGCTGGAAAACCAGAGAGAGTTTGAAAAGTCTCTTATTAAGCTTACTGAAAAAGCAGTTGATCACACATATGCCATTGAAGTACCGGAGGGTATAAAATTTGCAGATAACTGTGAATATCAGGTTGCGGTACTTACTCCTGAAATATCTGAGAATAGTATATGGAATCAGCATAGGAATTTGCTTATGATGTCAGTAAAGAGTTTTTTTATTGATATGGTGGATGCAAAAAATTTCGGCTGGACATTTCAGAATTCTGACGGTGATATAGTTGTTATATTTTATGTAGATAAAAAATCTGAAAATGCTGAAGAACAAATTTCAAAATTGCAGGAAATTATTAATGTGGAATTTGATGTAGAAATAAGAGTTGGAATAGGCCCAGTTGTTCCGAATATGTCAAGGATAAAATATTCTTATGGAAATGCAAGGGAAAAATGCGGTGTTAAGAAATTAAATTCTGACACAAATAATAACTCCAAGCTTGGGAATGACTACCCAGGCAAAAAGGATAAGCTTTTAATACTAAAAGAAAAGATACTTTCCAGCTTTCATGATACTGAAGCCGCAAAGGAATATCTTAAAAAGTACATAAATGAAGTTAAAATATCAGGAGTTTCAAAGTCGATAGCAGAGCAAAAGTTTTACGATCTGGCATCAGCTTTTTACTGGGAATATCTTAAAACTACAGGAAATCCGGCAGATGGCAGGTTGGAAACACTTATTACAACTCTTCAAACCAATGATTTAGAAAATTGCTGTGTATTTACCGAAATGTTTATTGTAAAACTAATGTATACTAATAAGAAGCAAATGCATGAGATAATAGAGGCGGCAACTTTATTTATCAATCAAAGGCTTACCGAGGATTTGACAGTTTTTACTTTGGCAGAACAGTTCCATGTTGCGAGAAATTATTTCTCCAGACTTTTCAAGAAGGAAATGGGAGAGGGGTGCAACGAATATATTACTCGTAAACGTATTGAAAAAGCAAAACATCTCCTGACTGTTTCCAGACTTAAAACCTATGAGGTAGCTGAACAGGTAGGATATCATGATACGAATTATTTTTCTCTGGCGTTTAAAAAGAACACCGGCCTTTCCCCTACAGAATTCAGGGACAGGCAGAACAACCCTGAAACATAGCAAATAACACATAACACAGATGGAGGTTTATATGCAGAAAACAAGATTGGGACGAACTGACCTGATGGTTACAAGAAGCAGCTTTGGAGCACTTCCCATACAGAGAATTTCATTTGATGAAGCAAGAAAAATTCTTTTAAAGGCTTACAACGGCGGTATTAATTTTTATGATACTGCACGTATGTATACAGATAGTGAGGAGAAGCTTGGGTATGCTTTTTCTGATATTAGAAAAGATATAATCATTGCAACAAAAAGTGTTGCAACTGACAAAAGGACATTGCTTGAGCATCTTGAAACCAGCTTAAAAAATATGAAAACAGATTATGTTGATATCCTTCAGCTTCACAATCCCGGTGTCCTACCTGACCCGGAGGATCCCGAAAGTTCATATGCAGGCATGCTGGAAGCTAAAAAGAAGGGTATGGTGCGTTTTATAGGAATTACAAACCATAGGATAAAAACCGCAGTTGAAGCAGTTGAGTCCGAACTGTATGACACAATGCAGTTTCCACTTAGTTCCCTTTCCTCGGATATTGACCTTGAACTTGTTGAGGTATGCAGGAAAAAGGATGTCGGTCTAATAGCCATGAAAGCTATGTCAGGTGGTTTGATTACAAATGCGGCATCCACTTTTGCTTTTTTAAGGCAGTTTGATAATGTTGTTCCAATTTGGGGGATACAAAGGGAAGCCGAGCTTGATGAGTTTCTGGAATTAGAAAAAAACCCTCCTGTCCTGAATGATGAATTATGGGAGGTCATAAAAAGAGATCGTACAGAACTGGCAGGAAACTTCTGTAGGGGCTGCGGATACTGTATGCCTTGTCCGGCAGGAATTGAGATTCCAACCCAGGCACGAATATCACTGCTTATACGGAGAGCACCTTACCAACCTTTTCTCAGCGATGAGTTTAAAGAAAAGATGGAACTTATAAATAAGTGTATCGAGTGTGGACAATGCAAGAACCACTGTCCATATAGTATTGATACTCCAAACCTTCTTAAACTACAGTTACAGGATTATAACGAGTTTTATGCTCAACATAAATAAAGAATAAACGTAACCTTCGAAGTAAATATTATAATAAAAAAGGAGATTGCATTATGGCTGTAAATACTCAAATTTTTCACTGTGATGAATTCTTCCGACTTTCAAGGGAAGAAAAAAAGGAATTTGAAAGTATTATAAAAAAGGAACTGGAAGAAAAACCCATAAAACATCTTGATACTGAATGGGGCCGTTTTGAGAACCTTCCTGAGATGTCGGAAGAAGAAATCGACAAGTTGGCAGAAAATGTTTTATCTGAAATGACTCTGGAGCAAAAAGTTTACCAGATGTCATGTGACAATGATGCACGATATGCCCCTTTAAACCCTCCAAGATATAATTTCATTCCATACTACGCAGGTGAAGACTTGGAATTGAATATTCCGGCCGTTAAATTTACAGACGGACCTACAGGTGTTGTTATGAGTTATAATGCTACGGCTTTTCCGGTTTCAATTGCTCGTGGTTCAACTTGGGACACTGAACTTGAGGAACGTGTGGGAAATGTAATAGGTATAGAAGGCCGATCAGGTGGCGCGAACTTTTTTGCAGGAGTATGTATAAATCTCCTTCGCCATCCTGCATGGGGACGTGCTCAGGAAACATATGGCGAGGATACTGTCCTTTTAGGTAAAATGGGGGCGGCTTTAACAAAAGGCGTTCAAAAGCATATGATGGCGTGTATAAAGCACTATGTTGCCAACAGTATGGAAAATGCACGTTTTAAAGTCAGTGTTGAAATGGACGAAAGAACTCTGCGTGAAATATACCTTCCTCATTTCAAGGAATGTGTAGATGCGGGTGCGGCAGCCATTATGAGCTCATATAACCGTGTAAGAGGTGAGTGGTGCGGTCACCATGATTATCTACTCAATCAGATTCTAAACGGAGAATGGGGTTTCAAAGGATTTGTAATGTCTGACTTCATCTGGGGCGTCAGAGATACTGTAGATGCAGCAAACGGCGGACAATGCATGGAGATGTATGCGACTCAGTTCTTTGGTAAAAGACTCGTTGAGGCTGTTAAAGACGGAAAAGTAGATGAAAGTAAGATAGATGCAGCAGTAAAAAGAATATTGAGACAAAAAATCAGATTTTCGTTTGTTGGAGACAAGGCACAATATTCCCCTGAGAAAATGGGCAGTAAGGAACATGCGAAGCTAGCTCAAGAGGTTTCCGAGAAATCCACAATATTACTTAAAAATGAAGGTATACTTCCACTTGAAAAAGATAAGGTTAAGAAAATTACGGTAGTTGGAAGGTTAGCGGTTGAACCTAATACAGGTGATTTAAAGGGAAGCAGTGCTGTATTCCCTCCATATGTCATAACACCGCTTCAGGGTATTATAAATGAGGTAGGAAGTGGAATAGAAGTTAAGTATGCAGATGGAAGAACACCCCATCAGGCTCAGGAGCTGTCAAAGGATGCAGACGCAGTTGTTATTGTAGCGGGATTAACATCTCTTGATGAGGGAGAATTCATTACAAATGGCGGTGACGTTGGAGGGGACAGGAAATATCTCGGACTGCATCCGGAAGATGAAGATCTTATTGAGACTGTATCAAAGATAAACAAGAATGTTATTGTTGTTTTGCAGGGCGGAAGTACTATTATAGTTGAACCTTGGAAAAACTTGGCTAAGGCCATTCTTATCCAATGGTATCCCGGTATGGAAGGCGGAACTGCTCTGGCAAATATACTTTTTGGAAAAGTAAATCCTTCTGCCAAGTTACCTGTTACAGTACCTGCAACTCCACAGCAGTTGCCTTACTATGATATGAATGCAACTTCCATTGTATATGACTATTACCACGGCTACTTCCTGGCTGACAAGAAAAAGTACCCTGTTTCATATCCTTTCGGATTTGGTCTCAGCTATACAACTTACAGCTACAGCAGTCCTAAAGTATCAAAGAAGGGGGACACAATTTCTGTTTCAGTTGATGTATCCAATACCGGAAAAATGGCCGGGGATGAGGTCGTTCAATTATATGTTGGTTATAGAGGTTCAAAGGTAGAACGTCATGTAAAGGATCTTAAAGGCTTTACCAAAATACACCTTGAGCCGGGAGAGAAAAAGACAGCAGTAATTGAGATAAATAAAGAAGACCTTGCATACTATTGTGCTGAGTCAAAGCAGTGGGTGGTCGAGGATATAGGGTATGTTGCATTAATAGGTGCATCTTCTGCCTGTAAAGATTTACTTAAAACTGATTTTGATTTAAAATAAATATAGCAGTGTATAAAGGCATTATCGATAACAAACGGTAATGCCTTTAATTTACCTGAAAATAATGCCGCAAAAGGAAAAAATAAAAATGAAAAATATATACTTTCTTAATACACAAATAGGGCCAATAGGCATTGCAGAGGGAGATAACAATATAACCAACGTTTTTTTTGAAACAGATTTTAGTATGGATGATGTTTCAGATAAAGATAAGTTCCTGCAACAATCAGGGTTTTATCTGAAAGAAACAGCTCTTTTGATAGAAGCAGGTAATCAGCTTGATGAGTATCTGAAAGGCAAAAGGATGTCGTTTGATTTACCACTGTCTCCAAAAGGAACAGATTTTATGAAAACTGTTTGGGATTGTCTGAATGGAATACCATATGGGGAGACAAGAAGCTATAAACAGATTGCAGAAATAGCAGGAAGCCCAAAAGCATGCCGGGCAGTAGGGATGGCCAACAATAAAAACCCAATCCCCATATTTATTCCCTGTCATCGTGTAGTGGGGACAAACGGAAGTCTGACTGGATATAGAGGTGGCTTAGAGATAAAGCAAAAGCTTCTTGAAATAGAAAAATCAAAATATTGAATTTAAACAGACGAACTAGGTAAACCTATTTAATAATTAATATTAAATTATTAAAAGAAGGGATACTTGTTATGGGAAGATTCGAAGGTGCTGAAAAAGTCGGGATAAGGGATAAGGAGACCAGACAGCTTCTTGCTGTATATCCCTATAAAATTGACGGTACGGATGAAGAGATTGAGAAAACCGTAAAGGATTGGTATTACAAGCAAAGCTGCATTTCAGAAGAATTTCTCTTGAAATCCTATGTAGATGAACTTACGGAACACGAATTAAAGTCTCGTAAAGATGATGATACAAAAAAAGTTTATTAATGAAAGAGGGTGAATCCATAAAAACATGGATTTACCCTTTATTTAATTTCTCTTTAGACAAAATAGTGATTAGTACGTAAATATATAATAATAGCAATTTTGTTATAAAATTCTAAAATTATGTATGAAAGGTCAAGGAGAAAGTTATGGATAGCAGTAATCTTTCTGAATATATGAGCAGAACCGTAGAGAATATTGTGAGTCAAACCATCAGGTCCACTATAAAAAATCCCAAGGAAACAGCTTTTCTAATGAAATATTTGTTATCAACAAAAATAGCAACAGCCAGACGTTTAAAAAGTGAAAAAGCAGGGCTTCATATTCCACCATTCCTGATTGCAAGCATAACTAAAAACTGCAATTTAAGATGCAGCGGTTGTTATGCAAGAGAATTACATACTTGCGCTGAAGAAGTACGAGACATTCAGATGACATGCACAAGATGGAGTGAAATATTCAGGGAGGCTGAAAATTTGGGCATCTCATTTATACTTTTGGCCGGAGGAGAGCCATTGATGAGAAGAGATGTGGTTGTGAAAGCTGCGGACAGCAAAAACATACTTTTCCCTATATTTACTAATGGTTTACTGATAGATGACTTTTACATAGACTTGTTCAGTAAAAATAGAAATCTGCTACCAGTATTAAGCATTGAGGGTTATCAAGAGGAAACTGACAAAAGGCGGGGACAGGGTACATACAAAGCATTGATGGAAGTGATGAACAGACTTAATGACAATGGAATAGTTTACGGTACATCTGTAACGGTAACAACACAAAATATTGAGGAAGTTGCCGGAAGAAATTTTGTTGATAATCTGTCGAAGCTTGGATGTAAAATCTTTTTTTACGTGGAATATGTTCCGGCAGAAAAAGGAACCGATTATCTCGCTCCAACGGAAAAGGAACGCGAGTCTCTGGCAGAAAGGCTTACAGAGCTAAGAGCAGACTTCAAGGACATATTGTTTTTGTCGTTTCCGGGAGATGAAAAAGCAACTGGAGGCTGCTTGGCAGCAGGAAGAGGTTTTTTCCATATAAATTCTGACGGTGGAGCAGAGCCATGCCCATTTTCCCCTCAATCAGATACAAACTTAAGGGAAGTAAGTCTTAAGGATGCCTTGAAGTCACCATTGTTCGTAAGACTTGATAATGAAGGACTGCTGCTGGGAGACCACAAGGGAGGTTGCATGTTATTTGAGAAAAAAGCGGAGGTAGACGCACTTACAGGTTTATAATAAATACAGTCTCTTCACATTCATACATGAGAAGAGACTGCTCCTTTTGTATCGTTGCATAGTTTCAACCTTTAGTAATTTCATCTTTAAGAAGGATTTTTACAATATCGATAATGTCCTCATCAATTACACGATAGCAAATTTCAAGCCCCTTTCGCTCTCCGTCAATTATACCTGCTGATTTTAGCTTGGCAAGGTGCTGTGATACTGTAGATTGGGGAAGGCCAAGACATTCCTGTATTTTGGTAACGTTACAGCCCCCTTCTATTAACCCTTTTATAATACACAACCTTTGAGGATGAGCCATTGCTTTTATTTTATCGGCTTTCTTTTCATAAATTTTTAAATCTATCAAAATTGTAATCCCCCTTTTTATAGCATTGCCCTGATATAGATTATTCCCTAAATAAACAAACTCATATCTGATTCTTCAGCAGAACCCAAGAATGAGGCCACTCCACCAATAGTAACTCCGTCAATAAGTTCTTCTTTTTTAATACCCATTATATCCATTGACATATTACAGGCTACAAATTCAATTCCGTTATTCTGTGCCTGAGCAACAAGCTCTTCCAATGAATATATGTTCTTTTTATTCATAAGATAACGTATCATTTTTGGTCCCACGCCTGCCATGTTCATTTTAGACAGTGACAATTTACCTGATCCCTTAGGCATCATAACACCAAACATTCTGGAAATAAAGTCTTTTTTTATGCTACCGGAATTTTTGGGCTTTCTTAAAATATTCAGTCCCCAGAAGGTGAAAAACATTGTAACCTTTCTGCCCATTGAAGCTGCTCCGTTTGCGATAATAAAAGACGCTATAGCCTTATCAAGATCGTTGCTGAAAACAATCATAGATTTATTATTCTTATTTTTATACTGCACTGCCATTGAATTATCCTCCTTTATTCCTTTTTTTATTTTAGCAATAAAGGTTTTGTTTTCAAATTTAACCCCAAGAAGCTCATTACCTGTGGATTTACACCAGGTTTTAATATCTTCCTGAAAGGCCGGGTCTGTAGCTTTAACCTCCATAATATCGTTATCATTTAGAGACTTCATTGTGTCGAATACTTTCATAATTGGGCCGGGGCACTGAAGACCGCATGCATCAAGTTCAATTAAGGAAGAAGGTCTTTCTTCCAAAGTGTGCTGCTCCGGTGGCAGTTGGCTTTCAAATATACCCTCATTTGTCTGCTTCTCAACAGCCATCCTGTATGTCTTCAGGCCTCCGCTGAGATTTCTGGCATCGAAGCCCTTTTGTGTGAGCATTCTTGCTGCAAGATAGCCTCTTAAGCCCACCTGGCAGAATATAAATATAGTTTTCTCCTTTGGCAACTCATTAAGTCTGCCTCTAAGCTCATCCAAAGGAATGTTAATTGCTCCGTTTATGGTTCCAAGCTGAAACTCTGCTTGTTCTCTAACGTCTAACAATATCTCACTATCTTTATTTATGCTGTCAACTTCGTTCCAGTGAAAAATTCTACAATTATTTTTTAGTATATTTGAAGCCGTGAAGCCTGCAATATTCACAGGGTCCTTTGCAGATGAAAACGGTGGAGCATAGGCTAATTCAAGCTTTTCAAGATCGTATACAGTCATTCCTGCCCTAATGGCTGTTGACAGAATATCAATTCTTTTGTCTACTCCGTCATATCCTACAATCTGTGCTCCCAGAAGTTTTCCATTGCTTTTTTCGAAAAGAACCTTAATAGACATTGGGATACCTCCCGGGTAATAGCTTGCGTGTGAGGCTGAATGTGTAAAGGATTTTTCATATTCAATATTGTTTCTTTGCAGCAAGCGTTCACCGTTACCGGTAATAGCAACTGTCAAATCAAAGACTTTTACAATAGAGGTTCCCTGAGTGCCTTCATATTTTTCACTACCTCCGCAGATATTATCGGCTGCAATTCTACCCTGCTTATTTGCAGGCCCTGCAAGAGGAATAAGAGCAGGATTCTGGCTTATAAAATCTTTTACCTGTACAGCTTCTCCCACCGCATAAATATCGGGGTCAGAAGTCTGTAGATACTCATTGACGCTGATTCCACCCGAACTTCCGATAGTGAGGCCTGCATCGGCTGCCAAACGTACATCAGGGCGGACACCAATACCCATTATAACCATGTCGGCTTTAATCGACTTACCACTTGAAAGCGTTACATTTATATGAGTTCCGTTGTCATCAAAGGCTGATACTGCGTCCTTTAGGATAAGTTCAACGTTTTTCATTCTCAGGTGGTTATGAACAATAGCTGCCATATCAAAATCCATAGGCCCGATAACATGGTCTGCCAGCTCTATAACTGAAACGTTGATCCCTCTCATATGGAGATTTTCTGCCATTTCAAGACCTATAAAGCCTGCTCCTACAACTACAGCTCTGCGAGGATTCATTTTATCTACATAGTCCTTTATACTGTACGTATCAGGAATATTTCTCAAAGTAAAAATCCTTGTGGAATTAATTCCGGGGAGCTGCGGTTTAATAGGCTCTGCACCGGGAGATAATACAAGTTTGTCATATGACTCTGCATATGTGCTATTTCCGGAAAGGTCTTTAATTTCAACTATTTTCTTTACAGGGTCTATTCTCAGAACTTCGCTATTGACTCTTACATCTATTCCAAAACGTTCCTTCATTTTTTCGGGGGTTATTACAATAAGATTCTCTTTTTGTGTTATTACTTCACCAACATAATAAGGAAGGCCGCAGTTAGCAAAAGATATATGCTGACCCTTCTCAAACAGTATGATTTCCGCATTTTCATCCAGTCTTCTAAGTCTTGCAGCAGCACTTGCACCTCCTGCAACCCCACCTACAATTATCACTTTTTTGCTCATATATTAAAACCTCCTATAGCATTCATATATCATTATATTAAAATAATACGATATAAGTTCCCAGTCTGTCAATAATTATAAGAATATAAAAATAAATTACAGGTAAAATAAGCATATCTGATAAAAAATAGATATAAGGAGTGTAATATCATGAGTAGCAATAAGAAAAATAAAAAAAGTAATAAGCAGAAGGAAGATGGTGCTTTCCACTCAAAAAATATAAAACATGATCCCCAAGCGGAAAGTGCCAGAGCAAAATTCGGCAAGGAAACGCCAGTATCAGAATAATTAAATAAATAGACTAAGATTTTTAAAATGGGGTGTTGCAAAATTAATCTTCATCTTTTTTAACCTATACTCAGAGTATAAATTATATCAATGGAAGCTTGATTAAAGATATTTGCAGTTGTTTATCGGCGAACATGGATATTTTACCGGAAAACCTATCACGAAGTAGGTTTTAGCGACACAATGAATCACGGACGATGAATGTGAGCGACGGTAAAATATACTATGATGAGCCGGCAGAAACTCTTGCAAATATCTTGGAAGCAATCATTGATATAATTTTATACGGGAGTAGTTAAAACAAAAAAACTATATGTTTTGCAACAAGCCTTTGTTTATGCTTAAGGCAAAATAAGATACATGCCGATATATAAAAATGGCGATAAATAGTATATATTAACCAATTTAAAGGAGGATTTTTCTAAATGAAAAAAATTATTGCCGTACTACTATGTTTTATGATGCTTCTTAACACTGGAGTTGTTATGGCAGCTCAGACCAGCTCCGTACAAGAGGATAAGGCAGCAAAGATTATTATTGACGGAGTTCCGCTAAAGCTTGACAATGTGGCTGTAATCAAGGATAAAAAGCTTATGTTGTCAACTGAAATTTTTACCGGTTTGGGAATAGCTAAAACCAGTCAGGTTTGGGACAAAACTAAAACAAAGCTTACTTTAACCAAGGGAAAAACAAAGCTTGTTATGCAGATTAACAGTTCAACTGCTACACTAAACGGTACTAAAAAAACTGTTTCTGTGAAACCATTTATGTATAAAACCAAAGCATATTTTCAGGTTGATTTTGTTGCAGACTGTTTTGGCAGAAATATAAATAAGGATAGCCAGACCAATACATATTTCCTAAGAGATAAATCTTCATTTTCAAAAAACAAGGCACTTTTAGACAATGTTCTGAAATCAATGAATTCAGTTTCAAAGATAAAGGTTACAGAGAATGCAGAACTTTCCTTAAAGAGAACTGGTATTGATATAAAGCTTACTGCACCTGTATCCACTTTAATGGATTTAAAATCAAAAAAAGCTTTGGGTACTATTAACTACAAAATGAATACAAATGGTGAAGTTACGCAGAACAATATTCTTATTGCCATGAATGACAACAAGCAATACTCCCAGGTTGATCAGGGAGAATGGAATCATGAGGATATGAGCGAGAAAGAATTTAATGAGGGCTTTACCTTCAATTCTTTAGTAAAGTATGATAATGCTATTTTATCTGCGTTAACTTCAGTTAACGGAAAAGATAAGAACGAAGTTATTCTTAAAGGAAACGTTGTTGTAGGCAGTACATTATCCGAATTTTTAACCAGTCAGGAGTTACTGAAAAATCAAATTTCTTCAAAATACGTTGAGTTCACTATAAATAAAAGTACAAACCTTATCAGTAAAATTATATTAAAAGAATCAGGAACTACTGATATAGAAGGTACAAAGTACAACTTTTCAGTAAACTACCAAATGAATTTTTCAGATATAAACGGAAACTTTGAGGTAGTAATGCCAAGTGATTTGAACTCATAATTGAATTTCTAAATGAAAAGGGTTGTCGCAAAATAGAAAAACCATCTGTTTTGCGACAACCCTTTAATATGCCATTATTTAAAGAATCCCATAAATCCTGCTATTAAAACTATAACTGCAAAAATCATTCTGTATATTGCAAAGGATTTGAGAGGCTTTCTTTTCAGGTATGAAATAAACTGACTGATTACAGCTACTGATACTATAAAAGCTACAACAAACCCAACTACAAGGGAGATTAGTTCAGCAGCCGGAAGTGAGGTCAGACCTCCGATTTTGATTATTTCCAAAAGGCTATAGCCAAACATGACCGGAATGGCAAGGAAGAATGAAAACTCTGCTCCTACAACAGTAGAAAGACCGGCTATCCATCCACCTATAATAGTTGAAGCGGAACGGGACATACCGGGGATTATTGCCAGACACTGAAAAGCACCGATTATCAATGCTTGCTTTGGAGTTACGCTAAGCTTTTGCTTACCGAGATTGTTGTTTCTGAATTTCTTTTCCGCATATATCATCCAAAAACCGCCAAGTATAAGAACAATAGCTACCGTGACAGTATTCATCAGGTATGTTTCAACGGGCTTATCCAATAGAAGCTTAACAGCTGCTCCAGGGAGACAGGCTATAAAAATCATAAACCAGAATTTGAAACCTGACTTTTCATACCCAACCTTTTGAGGAAAGAAATTTACAATAGTTTCCTTTATCTTTTTCCAATATAGCAGGACTACTGCCAATATGGCACCTAACTGAATTACATATGTATACATTTCAACATAGTTTGGGTTGGCACTTTTAAATCCCATTATATTTTCAAAAATAATCAAATGCCCTGTTGAAGAAATCGGGAGAAATTCCGTAACGCCTTCAACAATTCCCAGAACTATTGATTTAAGCACAAATAACAAAGTATCCATTTCCTACCACCTTTTCAGTTTGAATTTAATAATGTATTTCCTGCCTACAGCCTTTTGTATATAGGTTACTTAAATACTCAAAGTTAGTCAAGCAAACTTTGGCACCGGGGAATAACATTTAATTTTACGATTTTAGACACGCTATTGTCTGAAATGTTCCCGTTTCAAGAGAATTGGATAGGAAATAACAAAATTTAGCTTATTTATGGCATAATGGGTATAAATTATTATGGACAGGGGGGTGTGGGGACTGTAAAATATTTTTGTATATTTATTTTATAAAACGGGAGTGTATACTGTGAGGCTTAGAAGAAAACCATGGGCAAGACCTGAACTGGCGGCATGTGATTTTTATGTGCAGGATCCGCCTAGTTATAAGGGCAGATGGAGAGAGTTTTTTGGCAACAGCAATCCGATACATCTGGAACTAGGCTGCGGCAAGGGAGGCTTTATATCTAAGCTTGCTGCTGACAATCAAAATATCAACTATATAGCTGTAGATATAAAAAGTGAAGTTCTTGGACTTGCAAAACGAAAGATTGAGAAGGAATATAATGAAAAAGGTATTGAAGAAATAAAGAATATCAGGCTTATGTCTCAGAATATTGAATTAATTGACAATATGTTGGACATCGTAGACTCAATTGGCAAGATTTATATTAACTTCTGCAATCCGTGGCCTAAGACTCCGTACAAGAAAAAAAGGCTGACTCATGGTAAACAGCTTGTAAAGTACAAGCAATTTATGGCGCCAGGTGCGGAAATTTGGTTTAAGACCGATGATGACGGCCTTTTTGAAGATTCAGTAAAATATTTTGAAGAAAATGGGTTTATAATAAAATATAAGACCTGGAATTTACATGAAAGCGGCTTTGAGGAAAATGTTCCAACAGAACATGAAATAATGTTCTCTGAAGATGGGATTCAAATAAAGTTCCTGATTGCAGAACATAGCATTGAAACACCTGAAGTTGCTTGCATTGGTATAAATACAAAAGAGGAAAATTAACTATGTCATTTTATCAAAAAATATCTAAATATTATGATTATATTTTTCCAACGGGAAAAGAGCAGATTGATTTTCTTAGGGAGATTGCAGGACAACCGCCAAAATCCATACTGGATATAGCCTGTGGCACAGGTGGGTATTCTCTTGAACTGGACAGACAGGGCTACAATGTAACGGCTGTGGATTTAGACAAAGAAATGATACACAGACTTGAAATTAAAGCAAAAGAAAATAATCAATCTGTAAGGTTTATGCAGGGAAATATGCTTGAGTTGCAGAATAAGATTTCTGATAGCTTTGATTTGGTTTTTTGCATTGGGAATTCCATAGTGCATCTTGAAAATCTGGAACAAATAAGGGAATTTCTAAAGACTGCAAAACAATTGACAGGTAAAGAAGGCAACCTTGTGCTTCAGGTTATAAACTTTGACAGAATAATACTTAGGGATATCAGAAGCCTGCCGACTATTGAGAACAAAGAGGTAGGACTAACTTTTGAGAGGAACTACAGATACGACAAGAGCTGCAACAGGATATATTTTAATACTGTTCTAAGTGTTGACGGAGAAGTTCATGAAAATGAAATACCTCTTTATCCCCTTAGAGAGGATGATCTGGTAGAAGCAGTTTCAGATGCAGGGTTTAAAAGAGTAAAGCTCTTTGCAGATTTTAACGGGAATGAGTTTGACAAGTACAACTCATTTATGCTGGTACTTTGGGCAAGGTAGCATGTCTTTAGTATACGGTGATGTAATTTAACGGGGAAGGGATTGTTATTTATGAGCAGAATTGGCCAAGAAATAAATAAGGTGAGGCTGAAAAAAGGAAAGACTCCAAAGCAGCTTGCAAAGGCATTGGGAGTTTCAGAAAGTTTTGTACTGGATATAGAATCAGGTAAAAAAATAGTTAGTGACGAAATGATCGGCAGAATTTCAAAAGCACTTGATTTTGAACTTGGGCCTTTAGGTCTTTTTGCTTCTGATGATAAGTTTGAGCCGGGTATTGGAAAAAATGATAGTGTCCGTCCCGTTAAAAAAGTGGCACCTGTTGCTTCAAATGAACCTGTACAGCAGGTGTGGGATGATGCTTTCGGTAATATTTTGAAAACAGTACCGGTTTATGGTTACAAGATGGACAGGATTGTGGACAAAAAACTGCTTCCAATTGAAAAAAACAAGGTTGAGGGTTTTGCAAAGGAAAAGGTCTTCTATCTTATTATAGAAGACACTGATATGGCCGGATTCAGAATATTTAAAGGTGATAGAGCATTTGGTGTTCTTGAAAACCAGATAGATAAGGATGGCATATTTCTTATTGAATACAATGGTGAAAGAGCTGTTAGACAGGTTAAGAAACTTCAGGGGGACAAGCTTCTCCTTGTATACAACAGGGGAAACCTTATAACGGAAACTGTGGGTACTAAGGAAATTAAGGTAATTGCAAGGCTGGTAAAGCTAGAAGTAATTCTTTAAGAAAAGCAGAGGGTTTATGCTATGCAAAAAATTGTAAAATCCCGTTTAAAAACAATAGGACTTCCTCCGGGAAGTCTTGTTCATATTGGTGACAAAAAAAGGGATACCACAGTTATAACCCGGATTGAGTATGGAGAAGATACCTTTAGTCAAAGTAATATCTCTTCCCAAAACTTATCTGATATTAAACAATCTGAAGGGAAAGCAATTTGGTTGAATATTGAAGGTTTGCACGAGACTGAGGTTCTAGCTGAAATAGGCGAAAAATTCGGTCTGCATCCACTGGTTATGGAGGACATTCTCAATACCGACCAACGTCCCAGAATTGAGTTTAGTCAGGACTATATGTACATTTGTGCAAAGATGCTTTCCTATGACAGAAAGCTTGGCGAGTTCGACATAGAGCAAATCAGCCTCGTTCTCGGTAAGAATTTTGTTATATCCTTTTGTGAAAAGGATACGGACATTTTTGCACCGGTAATTAAGCGATTAAGTCTTAGTGCAGGTAGAATAAGAAAGCTTGGAACAGATTACCTTATGTACTGTCTGTTGGACATAATTGTGGACAACTATTTTACAGTACTTGAGGACTTCAGTGAAGAGATTGAGATTGCAGAAGATGAGCTGATTGTACAGACTACTTCAAAGACCCTTAAAACCATACATAAGCTCAAAAGGCAGGTTTTATTTCTTCACAAGGCAGTCTGGCCTTTAAGGGATGTTTTGTCTTCACTCGAACGAGGTGATAGTGAACTGATAAATGAATCTACTAACATATTTATAAGAGATTTATATGATCACGTTGTTCAGGCTATGGACACAACCGAAACCATCAGAGATATACTTTCAAGTATGCTGGATATTTATCTTTCAAGTACCAGCAACCGTATGAATGAAATCATGAAGGTACTCACCATTATATCCACAGTCTTTATGCCATTATCCTTTATTGTAGGTATTTACGGTATGAATATCAGAAATATGCCCGAATTGGGCTGGACATACATGTATCCTGTTTTATGGGGAATAATGATTGCAATTGCTGCCTCCATGCTCTATTATTTCAAAAAGAAAAAGTGGTGGTAGTATAACTATGTCCATTGAAGGGTACTAAATTTTGTTATAAAATGAGAAAAAAACAGGAGGTTACATAATGGCGAACGGAGCATACTATACACAATTATATCCTGATTTATTTTCTGAAATAGGAATTTCCAGTGAATTAATCAAAAAAAAGATAGATGAAACTTTCAATACCATGTTTTTTGACCCTGAGGAGAAGATTTATTTTGAAATGGGTAATGACATGGGATATATAATGGATACGGGTAATAATGATGCCAGGACCGAGGGAATGAGTTACGGCATGATGATGGCTGTTCAGATGGACCGAAAGGATATATTTGACAGACTGTGGCTTTTTTCAAAAACATACATGCAACATACCAGTGGTAAGTATCAGGGCTATTTTGCATGGTCTGTGGCAACTGACGGAACTAAAAATTATGACGGCCCTGCACCTGACGGTGAAGAGTATTATGCAATGGCTCTTTTCTTTGCCAGCAGCAGGTGGGGGGATGGGATTTCGCCTTTTGACTACAGTGCTCAGGCAAGAGAAATTTTAAGACATTGTCTGCATCAACCGGAAATTGTAAAAGGCGGAAAAGCCATGTGGGACAAATCAAACCACTACATCAAATTTGTGCCGGAAGCAGCTTATTCAGACCCTTCTTACCATCTACCTCATTTTTATGAGCTTTTTGCACTTAAGGCAGATGAACAGGACAGGCCATTCTGGGAAAAAGCCGCAGAGGAAAGCAGAAAGTATCTGCATTTGTCATGTAACAAAGATACCGGAATGGCGCCTGAGTATGCAAATTTTGATGGTACTCCAAAGTTGCTGTTCAGAGATTATGAATTCTATTCCGATGCATACCGGGTAGCTATGAATATAGGATTGGATGCGGCTTGGTTCAACAAGGATGAGTCTCTGGGAGACATAGTAGATAAATTGCAGGCCTTTTTCAGCGAAAATACCCAACTGGGCGAATACAAGGCCTATACTATTAAGGGAGAACCCTTTGAGGAGCCTGCAATGCACCCTGTTGCAATAATTGCAACCAATGCTGCCGGTTCCTTGGCAGCAAAAGGGAAATACCGAAAGCAGTGGGTCAAGGACTTCTGGGAACTCCCATTAAGAAAAGGAGAGCGCAGATATTACGACAACTGTCTCTACTTTTTTAGTTTGTTAATGTTGGCAGGTAAATACAGAATATACATGTAGTTTAAAATGTGTAAAAAGTGCAGATGTGGTTGTCGCAAAATTAAATTCTATCCTTTTTAACTTGTACGAGAGTATAAATTGTATCAATGGAAGCTTGGTTAAAGATATTTGCAGATGTTTATCGGCGAACACAGATATTTTACCGGAAAACCTATCACGAGGTAGGTTTTAGCGACACAATGAATCATGGAAGATGAATGTGAGCGACGGTAAAATATCTTATGATGAGCCGCTAGAAACTCTTGCAAATATCTTGGAAGCAATCATTGATATAATTTTATACGGGAGTTACCTTTGTTAAAACAGGAAAACTTTTTTTTTTGCGACAGCTCCTTCTGCACTTTTTATTTTAACCTTACAGATTTGCAATTTTAAAATTTATGCAATTGTAATTTTAACTCCGTATAATCTTGTATATGATTGATAAGCATCGCCGCGGATTGCTTTTAAAATAATTTACTATTAGTTTAAATGAACTAAAGGATATATGGAGGTAAGAAAATGAAAGAAGTTTTAAGAATTGAAAATTTGACAAAGAGATATGGTAAAGGACAGAATGAGGTAACCGCAGTTGACAATATAAGTTTTTCAGTTGAAAAAGGTGAGTTTGTTGCAATTATAGGGCCAAGCGGCTCCGGTAAAAGTACATTGTTGCATTTAATCGGAGGAGTTGATAAACCTACATCCGGCAAAGTATATATTGACGATAAGGATATTTACGGACTTAGGGAAAAAGATTTATCCATACTTAGAAGAAGAAAAGTAGGTTTTGTATTTCAGGCATATAACCTTATCCCTGTATTGACAGCAGAAGAGAATATTCTCATGCCCTTGCTTCTGGACAACAGGAAGGAAGATAAGCAATACATTGACGAACTGCTTAAAATACTTGATTTAAAAGATAGAAGAAAACACCTGCCATCAGAACTTTCAGGAGGGCAGCAACAACGTGTTTCAATAGGCAGGGCACTTGCAAATAAACCATCAATAATTCTGGCTGATGAGCCTACAGGAAACCTTGATACAAAAAACTCCAGAGAAGTTTTGGAACTTCTAAAATACTCTGCAAAAAAATATAACCAGACACTTATACTCATTTCACATGATATGAATATAGCAAGCATGGCAGATAGGGTTATAAGTATAGTGGACGGTAAAATCTCTTCCGATGAGGTGGTGAGACAATGAAAAACTACTCAACACTTACCTCACGGTATTTAAAAAAACATAAAGGAAGAACAATACTTACGCTTATCGGAATTATTATAGCCATAGCAATGTTTACGGCTATAGGAAGTATATACTATAGTGCGATGGCCAGTGAAATTGAAAATGCAAAGGCAAATGGCGATTATGAAGTTTACTTCTATGATTTGGGAAAAGAAAATGTTAATACTTTATATTCCAATGCCGAATTTAAAAACGGTGGAGCAATAAGACTGGAAGGCTCATATAAATTTGACAACGATAAATTGACAGAATCCTTGAGAACCCTTGACATAAAAAGCTATGATGCTGCGGCATTTAAAGATATATTCAATGTCAAACTGATAGAAGGGCGACTTCCTAAGAACAGCTCCGAAATATTGATCGACAAAAAAATAAGTGCTGTTTTAAAAAACAAAAAGATAAGCAATGAATTAAAAGGTACCTTGACCGGAAAGGACTCATCAAGTGAGAAAGAGTATACAATTGTGGGTGTATATGACAGCAACTATATCACTAACACCGCATTAAGTTATCTGGATATAAAGACTTCCTCCGATTCAAAGGATTATATCTTTTATGCAAATATGAAAAACGGAAAAAACATAGTTGATAACGCACAAAAAATCGCAAAAGCAAATAATGTAAAACTGGATATAAACACACGCCTTTTATACCTTATGGGTGAAGGGCCTGACAAAACCAGAAACGATGGCATGGATCAGATATTTGCCATAATTGCAGGCTTTGTTGTTATATGTACAGTGGTGGTTATCTATAATGCATTCAACATATCCGTAATGGAAAGAATAAAGCATTTCGGCATACTCCGAAGCATAGGAGCTACCAAAAGCCAGATAAGAAAGTTGGTTTTCAGAGAAGCTGCAATAATGAGTGCAATCTCTATACCTATTGGTGTTATTTCAGGCTATGCAGGAATATTTATCACCTTTAGACTCTTTATACATGGCTTCCTTGGAGCATTCCAAATCGGCTTCTATCCTCAGGTAATTATTGTCGCTGCTATTTTGGGAATTTTCACAGTGTTTATTTCGGCATTTTTCCCGGCAAGGACAGCATCAAAGGTATCCCCTATAGATGCAATAAGGGGTACTGTAGTTGTTAAAGGAGACAAGGTTAAAAGAAGAGGGGGACTCTGGGCCAAGCTGCTTTTCAGCTTTGAAGGACAGGTTGCGTACAAGAATATTAAAAGAAACCGAAAGAGATTTTATATTACTTGTATTTCACTAATGATATCCATTATTATGTTCGTATTCTTCTCCAATTTTATTGATATATTTCTCCAGAGTAACAAGATAGCAAACCAGGCTGTAAAGGTTGAAGGTACTTTTGTTAACACCAGCGACGTCAATATGGGAAATCTTCCTAAACAGGTTAAGGAGTTGGACGGAATAAAAGAAACATATGAAATGACTAACAAGTACATTACCTACACCCTTGATAAGAAAATGCTTTCAGAAAAATTTGTTTCTTCTTTAAACAGAAACAATAAGCCTGAACAATACGGACAGAACTATTTTATCAACAGTGTTAATCTGATAGGCTATGATGAGAATTGCCTTAAGCTATTTAATAAAGAAAACAAAACAAATATTGACTATAACAGCTTTAAAAATAATAATGAAGTAATTATTGTAAACAAGGCAAGAGGTAGTATGGATAAAACCACAATCTTTGACAGCTTTACAAAATACAAGGTAGGGGATGAAATAAAGATGCCTGTTTTGAATAGCGGTTATTTGGAAAATCCTGAAACCGAACAGCTGAAGCGTCTTATTGATAATGGTAAAACGATTACCTTTAAGGTAGCCGGTGTGGTTGAGTATGAGACAGTATTGCAAAATATCCCTTATAACAGTTTTGGTATAATAATGTCACATGACAGTTTTAACAGGCTGACAGGAACAGATGAACTATCAATATTGGCATTAAACTTTAATTCCCCGGAATATGCTGAAAAAAATTACGAGAAGCTAAACATGATTGCTGACGAAAACAAGGCTCAGTACATTGATGTATATAAACAGAAAAAACAGTTTGACGACCAGATGAATCAGATGATGATTTTGGTTTACGGATTTATCAGCCTTATAATACTTATTTCTACTGTAAATATAATTAATACGGTAACAATCAATCTTCTTGTGAAAAAGAGAGAGTATGCTACTTTTAAGGCTATCGGAATGACTAAGGGACAGTTCCAGAAGCTTGTTCTCTTAGAAGGAGCCTTGTTCGGGATAATTGCTTGTATAATAGGACTGCCAATCGCCTTCCTTCTTACCTACTTTGGTATAATCAACAATAATCCTGTTGGCGATATTGGATATCAAGCAGCTTGGTGGCCATACGTATATGGAGGCCTGGGAATGATTGCAATTACACTATTAGCCGCACTATTCCCATTGAGAAAATTAAACGATATGAACATTGTGGAATCACTTCGAGTTGAGGAGTAAGTTTAAGTTGGTTATTTAAGTTTGATATAGCCTGCCGGATACCCGGTAGGCTATGTATTTTTTATTTATAGTGTATAATTATACTAATGTCCTAATGTATAAAGGAGGCAACCATCCATGAATATATTACTTGTGGAAGATGATGCACCACTTGCTATGGGGATTGAATATGCATTAAAAAAGCAGGATTTTGCAGTATCAATAGCAAAGAATATTAAAGAAGCTTACCGGCTGTTTAGTGAAGATATACAATTAATTTTGCTGGATGTTACTCTTCCTGACGGAAATGGATATGATTTCTGTAAGCAGATAAGGCAAAACAGCAATGTACCTATTATTTTTATGACAGCTCTTGATGATGAGCCTAATGTAGTATTCGGACTTGATATAGGCGGTGATGACTATATTTCAAAGCCTGTAAGAACCAGCGAATTGATATCAAGAATAAATGCCATTATGAGAAGGCAGAAGCAGGTTGAGGGTGTGGAAACAGGGAAAATCACCAGTGGAAATGTGGTGGTTGAACCCTTGAAATGCAAGGTATATGTAAACTCAGAAGAGGTTTTCCTTACGGCGGTTGAATATAAGCTATTGCTTGTGCTGCTTGAAAATAAAGGAAATGTAATAACCAGAAACACTATTATTGAAAAGCTCTGGGATATTGACAGTAATTTTGTTGATTATAATACTCTTAATGTTTATATGAAAAGACTTCGTGAAAAGATTGAAGTTGGGGATGAAAAGCACATAGAGACAGTAAGAGGGTTTGGGTATATGTGGAAAGAGTAATGGCAAATCATGGAGGTTGTATATTGAAGCTTCTGAAAAATAAAGAAATCCAGCTTATCATAGTGATAATTACAGTTTTACTAGTAGCTTTTGGCGCTGTTTCTTATTATACTGTAAAAAACTTTGCAGATTCTGTTAATAAAATTCAAATCCAACAAAATACTGCAGTAATAGGCGCTATTGTAAAACAATATCCACAGTTGGAAAGTGATATCATTAAGAACTACACAAAGGGTTTCAAGGAAGACTATGAGTATGGAAAATCAATCTTAAAGAAATATTCCTATGACGAAAGCGTAGGCATAGAAAAGAATTATATGCTCGAAAATACCTATAGAAAAGCAAACAACACAATAGGAATAACTCTTGTATTATTTTGGGCAGTTCTGGTTTCGTTGTGTGTTCTTTGTTTCAACAGAGTTTTCTCTAAAATAAGAAAGATTAGTGTCAGTGCCGAAGCCATTGTAGAAGGAAATTACGATTCAATAAAAGGGGATACCCAAGAAGGCGATATCGGATATCTGATATATCAGATAAATTGTATGAGTGAGCGTTTAAGTGAAAATGTTCATGCTTTGGAAAATGAAAAGATTTTTCTGAAACGAATCATGGCGGACATATCACATCAGCTTAAAACACCCCTTGCTTCCCTTATAATGTTTAACGACATAATGAAAAATGACAGTACCCTTTCTGAAGAGGAAAGGGATGGTTTTGTTTTGGAGAGTAAGAATCAGCTTGATAGAATGGAATGGCTCATAAAAAACATACTCAAAATGGCAAAACTTGAGGCAGGAGTAGTTGAGTTTACAATGGAGGAAACAGATATTTCTGAAACGGTTCAAAGAAGTCTTTCCCCCCTTAAAGCAATCGCTTCTGAAAAAAACGTGGATATCAGTCTCCACGGTTCTTCAAGCGTTATAGTAAAGCATGATATATACTGGACTACAGAAGCATTTTCAAACATTATTAAAAATTGTATAGAACATAGTAACACAGGAGGAGATATTAATATATCCTGGGATGAAAATAATGTTTTTGTACAGATAATCATTGAGGATGAGGGTCAGGGGATTCCCAAGGATGAGCTTCCAAGAATCTTTGACAGATTCTATAAAGGGTCTTACAGCTGCAATCCAACAAATATCGGAATAGGACTATAGATTACCAAGACTATTGTGGAAGGTCAGAACGGGTCAATATATGTAAGCAGTACCCCGGGAAAAGGTACTAGGTTTACGGTGAGACTCATGAAGAAACCCCTTTAAAATTAATAAATATTCAGGAGGGTTATGTAATGGGAAAATATGATATTTACCTTTACGGCATGACTTTGGTTACAACAATGAATTTGTTGGAAGGAGAGTACCCGGAAGCTGATACATATTCCGAAATAAAGGAAAGCTATGTACTGCCGGGAGGGGAAACGGGAAGCTGCGCAGTAGTACTGTCTTCACTTGGCTGTACCGTTAAGCTTGATGGAAACTTTCAGGGACGAAGAACCGAGGAGGTTCTGGAAGAATACCTTGTGGGGATATTCGGAATCGATATGTCAGGTGTTTACTTCGACGATACTTTTGACGGAGTGCAGGACATGGTGTTAATAGGGACAAATACCAGAACCTGCTTTGGAAGATTTGGTGCATATTTCAGTAATGAAACAAAAAGATGGAATAAGCCTGAACGTAAGGATATTGAAAACTGTGAGGTTGTGGGATTGGACCCCTTCTTTATGGAGCAGTCCGAAGCAGTTGCATACTGCTGCCACGAATTAGGAAAAAAGTATGTTACCATAGACTGCAAGTATGATACAGTAATTCATAAATATTCGGAAGTTAATATTATATCCAATGAGTTTATCAGGAGCAATTATCCGGATAGAGATTTAGAAGAACTATTCAGAGAGTATACGGCAAACACAGATGGTCTGGTAATATTTACTTTTGGTTCCCGTGAAATCATGTTCGGACGAAAAAATCAACCCATAAAAAGAATGAAACCTTACAAGGTAAATGTACAGAGCACCCTGGGCGCCGGAGACTCTTTCAAAGCCGGTGCAATATATGGAGTACTAAAAAATATGAGTGATGAACAAATAGTACAATTCGCTGCAGCAACGGCAGCAACTGTGTGCAGCAGATTTCCGCTGGCATTAAATCCCCCGGATTTGGAAACAATAAATAGGTTAATTAATAAATAATAGTTTTATAAACGCGAATATTGGTATATAATATAAATGCGAATAATTCCCATTTAACATTTAGCGGAGGTAATTTAGTTGAAACAAAGTAAACTCTTAAGGACGTTGTTAATATCGTTAGCGTTCTCATTTATATTAGCCGGCTGTTCCAACGGGACGGCAAGTACTACAGAAAAAGCAGAAACTACAATAGTCACTTCATTTTATCCCATGTATATTTTTACTCAAAACCTTGTAAAGGATATACCCGGTATAAAGGTTGAAAACATGACGGAACCTCAGCAAGGATGTCTTCACGATTATCAGATGGTTCCTGCGGATTTAAAAACCCTTGAGAAAGCAGATATATTTGTAATTAACGGGGCAGGGATGGAAGCTTTTATGGACAAGGTAGTCAAGCAGAGACCCTCTCTTAAAATAGTAGAAGCCTCAAAAGACATGGAGCTTCTAAAAGATGCCAACGGAGAAGACAATGCACATGTCTGGGTTGGTATTTCCGGTGCAATACAGGAAGTCAAAAATATTTCAGAAGGTCTTGCCAAGGCAGATACAAAAAATGCGGAAGCCTACAGGAAAAATGCTTCTGAATACGTAAAGCAGCTTGAGGCTCAGAGAGAGAAAATGCACAAGGAATTGGACGGATTCAAAAATAAGAATGTTATCACCTTCCATGAGGCTTTCCCGTATTTTGCAAAGGAATTCGGATTGAATATAGTGTCTGTGGTAGAGCGTGAACCTGGAACGGAACCCAGTGCCGGAGAGCTCGCAGGATTAATTGACAAGATAAAAAGTTCAAACGTAAAAATACTTTTTGCAGAACCTCAGTATTCTGCAAAAGCGGCAGAATCAATAGCAAAACAAACCGGTGCAAAGGTATATCTCCTTGATCCTGTTGTAACAGGTGAGAAAAGTGCACCTGCAGACAGATATATAAAGACTATGGATGAGAATCTGAAAGTTTTGGTGAAGGCTTTTAAGGAGAATCAATAGAAGCTGTGCAATTTAAAATCTGGGGGCTTTCATGTGGAGCAAATAAAAATACTCATTGTTGAGGATGATAGGGAAATTAACAGGCTTATAGCTGACAATCTGGTCAAGGAAGGATATTGCGCAATAAGCACATATGATGGTGCAGCCGCTGTAGAAAAGTTTGGGGCTGATGAATTCCAGATGGTTATTCTGGATATAATGCTTCCAAAGGTAGGTGGCTACGAAGTATTACAAAAGATAAGAGAGAAAGGAAATACTCCCGTACTCATATTATCTGCGAAATGTGAGGAAACTGATAAAATAATTGGTTTGGGGCTTGGTGCTGATGATTATTTGGCCAAGCCCTTTGGCATTGGTGAATTAACAGCAAGGGTAAAAGCACAGCTGAGAAGATATTTGAAATTTTCATGTGAACCCGACCGCCAAACTCAGATAATCAGGCATATGGACATTGAAATGAATATAAGTACATATGAAGTGAAAGTAGGTGGCAACTCCGTTACATTGACAGCCAAGGAGTTTGAAATACTGAAACTCTTCTTACAGAATCCCAAGAAGGTATTTACCAAGAACCAGATGTTTAAATCCATATGGGGTGAAAATTATATAAACGACGAGAACACTGTCATGGTTCATATAAGAAGGTTGCGTGAAAAAATTGAGAAAGACCCTTCAAATCCAAGATATATACAGACTATCTGGGGAATAGGCTACAAGCTTGTAGAGGAGTAATATGAGTATATTAATTGGAATTGTAACTTTATCAGTACTTTTAAATATTATACTAGCTTTGAGAATTATTATTAATAAAAGGGGGTTGAACTACATTGCTGAGGTGCTGTCTGACATCAGTAATTTCAGATCAAACAGAAGAATACATATCGGCCTGAAATATAAATCACTCAAAGACATTGGCAGCGAGCTTAATATACTTCTCGATAAATTTCAGAGTACACTTGACGAAAAACAAACTCTCGAAATTGCCCACAAACAGCTCATCGCAAATATATCCCATGACATTCGCACACCCCTTACGTCACTTCTTGGCTTTGTGGAGGTACTTCAAAAGGGCGATGGTATCAGTATTACTGAACAAAAGGAATATCTGGATATTATCCACACAAAAGCACAGAATTTGTATAAAATGATTCAGGATTTTTTTGAGCTGTCAAAGCTTGAATCGGAAGATACGCCTATCAGGCTTGTGAAAACGGATTTGACAGATTTAGCAGAAGAAGTCATTGCAGCCTTTTATCAGGATTTTGTCATGAACGACATAACGCCGGAAATTCAGCTTCCTAAGCAGCCGGTTTATGTTTGGGGGGACAGGATAAGCTTGCAAAGAATTCTCAACAATCTTATATCAAACGCATTAAAGTATGGAAAAGCCGGAAGGGTAACAGGTATTTCTGTGAGAGAAGAGGCCGACAAGGTTTGGATGGATGTGTGGGACAGGGGAAAAGGTATACCTGAGCAGGATTTACCACTTGTTTTTAACCGGCTGTATACCTCTGAAGTTTCAAGAAACAGTAGTATGCGCGGTACCGGCTTGGGGCTTGCAATTACAAAACAGCTGGTTGAGAAGCACAACGGGGAGATCAAAGTAGCCAGTATCCCCGGTGAGAAAACGGTTTTTTCCTTCAGCCTGATAAGATATCGCATATAGCCATTGAGGATGTTGCAAATATAATAGTTAATTTTATTTGTAACATCCTTTTTCTTAAGAAATTTGTAAGAATTTCTTTAATACAGCGTAAGTTAGATGTTGTATTATAAAAGAAAAAACTTCGAGGTGATACAATGTACGAAACGCTTTTAACGGAAATTTTAAAGCTGAGGAGGTCAAAGCTGCTGATTTACGCTTTAATTGCCGGTATTCTTCCTTCTATAGTCAAATTTCTTCAATTTCTCTTAGGAAACACAGATAAAGCCGACAGCTGGCAATGGTTTCTGGCTTCAAGGCAGGAAATCATGGTTTTTGGAGTGCTGATAGCAGTTGTTTTATCTTCAAGTTTCATTTTCAATATGGAATACCAATACGGTACTGCTTCGTATATCTACACTTCAAGGATTCCTAAAATCCAGATTTTTCTGGCTAAGTTGCTGACCATATTTGCCGTGGTAATACTGATCTTTTCAGTAACTTTGGCATCAGAGCTACTGTTTGGGGTTATAGCAATAAAAGCCGCTATTCCCGAGGCTTTGTTATTAAAATTAATCAAAGTAACAGTCTGGTATATATTGTCATACGGATTACTGTCAACTATAGTTGTTTTAATTTCTGTATTAACCAAACGATTTGTGCTTACATCCGTTATTTTATTTGGATATATGATGTTGGTTTTTCCCTTTCATTTAAAGAATAATATTTACATATCACCTTTTATGACGCCTGCGGCAGTGGCTGCCCGGATTTTTGGTTCAAACAACTACATATTAGTCAGCTATTTCAAGGACGCAGCTGTAAATACTTCAGCCGCAGCAATATTTATTATTGCTTTGGCAGCAGTTTCATTGGGCTTGGGACTAATAGTGTACCAAAAATCGGATGCACTTTTATAATATAAATAGTGGAGGATCTTATGTTTCTGAGTCTGATTTATACAGAGTTGATAAAATACAAGAGAACACCGGTCTTCTTTATAGTTGCAATAGGAGGGTTTCTTACGGCAGGTACTGCAATGCTCCTTGTAACATCACAAAAATCTGTTGCAACATGGGATGGCTTTGCAGCGGCAGGCCTAAATGGTATCAACCTTGTGGCGCTGTTCGTCATTGCAGTAATAACAGGGTACGTTATATCTGGTGAGTATCAGCAAAGTACTATAGGTATATTGTTTACATATCCTGTCTCAAGGATAAAGCTATTTACGTTAAAACAAACAGTAATGTTGATTTTTAGCATATGCTTGTATATTTCATTTCTGGTATCGGTTTTCTTATTTGGTATCGTGTTTATTGGTGCTCCTGAATGGAAACTGATATTAAAACTTTTAAGGCTGATATTTATTATGGCTGGCCTGAATTTTGTTCTTGTCCCTCTCACATCATTTATATGCCTGTTGATTAAATCGGTGGGAACAAGCATTTTTACGGGGATGGGTTACTTTATTTCATATATGTGCTTTATAAATATAAAAAAAAGTCTTTTCATACCCACCTGTACACCTAACAGGCTTGTTGATAATTACTTCTTGACAGAAAGTATAGGCAGGGGTGATGTAAAAGGCATTCTGACAGTGTCCGCCGCAGTTTTTGTAACTTCTGTTTTAATTAGTACTGTTTATTATTCAAGGCAAGATGTGTATAAATAGAATTATGGGAGGGTGTAAATGTGGATTATATATTAAAAACTCAAAATCTTTCAAAATTATATAAAAATAAAAAAGCTGTAAACGGTGTAAATATGAATGTTGCCAAGGGTGATATATATGGATTCCTCGGTCAAAACGGAGCTGGCAAAACAACAACCATCAGAATGATAATGGGACTTGTAAAGCCAACAGAGGGAGAGGTATTTCTGTTCGGAGAGAGAATTTCCCCAGAACAGCATGCACATTACGGAAGAATAGGTTCAGTTATTGAAACAGCCGGCTTTTATCCAAACCTGACAGCAGTTGAAAATCTGGAAATACATAGACGACTTATGGGTGTCACAAATAAAAGTTATATTGAAGAAGCCCTTGAAATAACGGGCATGACAGATGTACGAAACAAGAGGGTCAAGGGCTTTTCCCTTGGAATGAAACAGAGACTTGGAATATCAAGGGCACTGCTGCATAAGCCGGAATTACTGATACTTGATGAGCCTACAAATGGTCTTGATCCTGTGGGAATAAAGGAAATCCGCAAATTAATTCAAGACCTTTCCATAAAGAATAAGATTACGGTTCTGGTATCTTCACACATACTTAGTGAAATACAGCAGATAGCTTCAAAAATAGGCATAATACATGAGGGAACATTATTGGAGGAAATTGATTTTGATTCTCTTAAAAAGAAGAGCAGAAGCTATATTCAAATTAAGACAGGCAATGACAAGAAGGCGTCATTTCTGCTTGAAAAAATGGGAATTACTGATTATAAGGTTATTGAACAAGGAGTTATAAGGGTTTACGAAAAGTTGAACGAATCTTCCACCTTCAACCGTATATTATCGGAAAATAATGTAGAGGTGAGTGAAATAAGCGTCATGAATGACACCTTGGAAGATTATTTTCTGCATCTGACAGGTGGGTCGTTCAGGATTTCATAAGCAGGTAATTGGGATATACATGAAAATAAGCCCCTCGGCTTAGCCGGGGGGCTTATTTTAGCGGATATCTTATTGTTCCGCCATACGCTTTAAACGCTCATATTTTTCTTTTGCATGTTCTTCTGCAAGATTAAACAGTTCTTCCGCCTCTTCAGGGAACATCTTAGCAAGAGATGAATATCTAACCTGTGACATCAAGAATTCCTTGAAGCTTTCCTTAGGTTCTTTGGAATCCAGTATAAACGGATTCTTTCCTTCCTTCTTCAAATCAGGGTTATACCTGAACAAATGCCAGTATCCTGCTGATACAGCGGCTGCTGAATTTGCTATACTTCTTCCCATGCCGTCCTTGATTCCATGACTTATACATGGAGAGTATGCAATAATAATGGAAGGTCCGTTGTAGGCTTCTGCTTCAGCAATGGCCTTGAGCATCTGGTTTCTGTCTGCACCTATTCCAACCTGTGCTACATAAACATTTCCATAAGTCATCATCTGTGCGGCAAGATCCTTTTTAGCCTGTTTCTTACCGGAAGAAGCAAACTTGGCAATAGCAGAGGTTGGAGTTGCCTTGGAAGCCTGGCCACCAGTATTTGAATAAATTTCAGTATCAAATACAAGCATGTTAATGTCATCTCCGGTAGAGAGAACATGGTCAAGTCCGCCGTAGCCTATATCATAAGCCCAACCATCTCCGCCTACTACCCATATTGAACGTTTAACAAGGTAATCCTTCTTTTCAAGAAGCTCTTTAACTAATTGCATTTGTTTCTGGTCTTTATTTGAATAGCTCTGTAGAGCATTAATTAAATCTTCACTGGCTCCTTTGGAAACTGCGCCGTCTTCAACACTTTCCAGCCATTTTGATAACAAAGGTCTCAGACTTTCATCAATGTCAAGCTCCAAAAGCTGATTAGCTACATCTCTAAGGCGTTCCCTTATTTGTTTTACACCAAGGTACATACCGTAACCGAATTCGGCATTGTCCTCGAATAGAGAATTTGCCCAGGCAGGACCCTTGCCTTCATGGTTTACCGTATATGAACTTGTAGGATAGGAGGCAGCCCATATTGATGAACAACCTGTTGCATTTGCAATCATCATCCTGTCACCGTAAAGCTGAGTTATAAGTTTAATATATGGTGTTTCACCACAGCCGGCACATGCTCCGGAGAATTCCATTAAAGGCTTTCTGAACTGACTGTCCTTAATGGTCTTATTTCCAAAGTTACCGCCCTTATATCCGATTTTTCTGATTGAATAGTCATAGTTAGGAATTTCTCGTTCAGTCTGAGTACTGAGCTTTTTCATAACAAGAGCTTTTTCCTTAGCCGGACACACATCGGCACAGTTGCCGCATCCTGTACAATCCATAGGACTTATCTGTATTCTGAACTGGTACTCCTCAAGACCTTTTCCAACAGCTTTTTTGGTAACAAAGGATTCAGGTGCTTCTTTTAACTCGTCTTCTGTTGCAAGAACAGGCCTGATAACCGCATGAGGACATACCAGAGAGCAGATATTACACTGTATACAGTTCTCAGATATCCATTCGGGAACATTTACAGCAATGCCACGTTTTTCATATGCTGAAGTTCCATTTGGTAGCGTTCCGTCCTCAATTCCCTTAAATGCACTTACAGGAAGATCTTCACCTTTCATTGCATTCATAGGCCTCAAGATTTCACTTATAAATGCCGGTTCTTTAATGTCTGTGTTGGAAGTATCCTGTGCATCCTTCCAACTGTCAGGGACATTTATCTTGACTATAGCGTCAATACCCTTATCTATTGCTTCGTGATTAACTTTGACAATGTTTTCACCTTTTCTGCCGTAGCTCTTAACAACAGCTTCCTTGAGGTACTTTACAGCCTCGTCCAAAGGAATAATATTGGCAAGCTTAAAGAAAGCAGCCTGCATTATCATGTTTATCCTGTTTCCAAGACCTATGGATTCAGCAATCTTTGTTGCATTAACTGTATAGAGCTGTATATTGTTTCTGGAAATCTGACGTTTTATTTCAGCAGGAAGATGTTCTTCCAGTTCTTTTTCGTCCCACAAGCAGTTTAAAACAAAAATACCGCCTTTTTTAATACCTTTCAACAAATCGTACTGGTTCACGTAGGATTGATTATGACAGGCAATGTAATCGGCCTCATTTATCAGGTAAGCAGACTTTATCGGCTCATCTCCAAACCTGAGATGGGACATGGTAACTCCGCCTGATTTCTTTGAGTCATATGCAAAGTAACCCTGTGCATATTTTTCGGTATGATCACCTATAATCTTTATTGCCTGTTTATTTGCTCCTACAGTTCCATCGGAACCAAGTCCCCAGAATTTACATCTTATTGATGACTTTGGTTCTGCATTGATTTTTTCATTTGCTGGCAGTGATGTATGAGTAACGTCATCATCTATACCGATGGTGAACTGGTTTTTAGGATTCTGCTGTTCCAGATTGTCATATACTGCCTTGATATCCGAAGGGGTAGTATCCTTTGAAGCAAGACCAAATCTTCCTCCTACGATAACAGGGGCATTGGGAACATCGTAAAATGCAGCTTTAACATCAAGATATAAAGGCTCTCCTACAGAACCCGGTTCTTTTGTCCTGTCCAGAACAGCTATTTTTTTAACTGATTTAGGAATTACATTAAGCAGATGTTTTACAGAAAATGGTCTGTAAAGGTGAACCTTTACCAGGCCGTACTTTTTACCCTGACTGTTCATGTAATCAATTGTTTCTTCAACAACATCAGTAATTGAACCCATTGCAACAATTATATTTTCGGCATCAGGTGCTCCGTAGTAATCAAAAAGGCCATGTTTACGGCCTGTAAGAGCCCCAACCTTATTCATGTAATCCTCAACAATACCAACAATATCGTTATAAAAAGGATTAGAGGCTTCACGACCCTGGAAATAAACATCAGGATTTTGAGCCGTACCTCTTGTAACAGGATGGTTAGGAGACAAAGCCCTGTCTCTGAATTCCTTAACTGCCTCATAATCAACCAGACTTGCCAAATCCTCATATTCAAGTGCTTCGACTTTCTGTATTTCATGAGATGTTCTGAATCCGTCAAAGAAATGAAGGAAAGGAAGTCTTCCTTTAATTGCAGCTAAATGGGCTACAGGTGCCAAATCCATTATTTCCTGAACTGATCCTGAAGCCAGCATAACTACTCCGGTTTGTCTTGCGGCCATTACATCCTGGTGATCTCCGAATATGGAGAGTGCATGGGTTGCAATAGCTCTTGCACTGACATGGAAAACAGCAGGTAGCAGTTCCCCTGCAACCTTGTACATATTCGGAATCATCAATAACAAACCTTGAGAAGCAGTAAAGGTAGTAGTAAGGGCACCTGCCTGAAGAGAACCATGAAGGGCACCTGCTGCACCTGCTTCTGATTGCATTTCAACTACCCGGACTTTTTGTCCGAAAATATTTTTTTTACCTTTGGCAGACCATTCGTCAACTGACTCTGCCATGTTTGATGATGGTGTTATGGGATAGATTGCAGCGACATCTGTAAAGGCATAGGAGATATAAGCAGCTGCAGTATTACCGTCAACCGTCATTTTGATTTTTGACATTTAAAAAACACCCCCGTAATTAAAGTTTACTTCCATTATCTACCCAGCTTTTTGCTTCTGAAACACCTTCAATTTTCGGAATTACAACATTAGTGTGCTTTTGCTTTGTGGCCTCATTTGTCCAGGCAGCAGTTCCCTCATTGTCTGTGGGCCTGTACGCTGTACTCCGCCTGTTATCATGTCCGTCTAGTTGTTCATCTTTTTTATTCATATCTACCTCCAAGTATAATTATTATTATGAAAAGAGAAATATTAACCCTATACAAAAATATAAGATATAAAAATTATTTGATTTATTAAATTTTTTATTCGAAAAGAGGTAATTAGAACAAATAAAAAGGTCCGGTTTAGAAGTTTTAACTTCCTAACCGGACGATATTTTTACCAGGTATTTTGTAACTAATCAGATCATAAGTTAAGCCAATGAAAAAGAAGAGGAAATAGTACTATGCGTAAAAAACGAATTTACAATTTCATATTGGTTTTTAACTATGACAATATTTTCAGTAGCATCATATTTCTTAGCTATACCATTGTGTAGCAATGCACCCTTTTTTATGTAACTGGATTCTCCAATGTAAAATGAATGCTTAGATTTACCCCAATTATTAAAAGCCATAACTCCGCCCTGCACTGTGCCATTGTTTATTATTATATTTGCTGCATCGAGATATGATATTCCGTACCAACTGCCCTTCAAAGTTCCGCCGTTCATTATTACAAAAGGCGCGGGAGTATTACTCCAATTGTATAATGCACTGTAGCCTTTTATTGTTCCACCTTCAAGTTTAAGAACACCGGATCTATTAAAATAGATTCCCATACCTTTTGGATATAAATTTTCAATTAAGCCAGTTTCCTTTTCACTGGAATCTTTTACAGTTAATGCACCTTCCAGATATATTGTACCGTCAAAATTTCTACTGGTGATTTTATGACCTGCCAAATCAAGGACTATATTAGTATTAGTACCCAGTGTCAGCGTGGATTCACCAAGGTTCACATCTGTGAGCAGAGTGATAGTAGTTTCTTCCGGGCTATCTATGGAATTAAGTGCCTTTTCCAGCGTAGGAAACTCTTTATTGCCTACTTTTGCCTGATTGCATGTTTCACATATGGTGATTTCATCATCCGGCAAAATGGTGACAACCTTAAAATTTACAATAGGTCTTAACCGTAGTTTCTTAATTCTATCCAATTTGCCTCGCCTCTTTGTTTGAAATTTTGCTGTAAACACCATTATTAATCTTTAAGTAAAAACATTTAAATTTACAGAAAGAAAGCTTTTAAATTAGGTAACTATATGCATAATGATTAATTTTTGATTAGTTTTCTCTGAACAATCCCCTCCATACCCGTTTTTCTTATCAAGGCTAATCATATCAGTATTTTGGACAAAAGTGAAGCGGTATGTGCAATTCGACGGCAAAAAGTGCAATACGATTGAAAAAAACAAATCTTTCATGTTATAATTTTAACAGGAAAGATATACCAATTATTATTTTAAGACATCTTAGGAAGGTTACGATGAAAATAGCTATTTGTGACGATTTAAGATTCGATCGTACATTGCTGTGCGAGTACATACTGCAGTATGCAAAAAATAATTTTATAAATATAGAAGTGGTTGTGTTTGACAGTGGTGAAGAAATGTTGTGTTCTTTTTCTGAAGAAAAATATAAAATTGTATTTCTGGATATATATATGAAAGGTATTGACGGAGTTGAAGTCGCAGAGAAAATAAGAGAAACTGATGAAGACTGCAAGATTATTTTCACAACCTCCAGCTTGGATCACAAAGGGGACGGATTTGAGGTAGCTGCAACACACTATCTGATTAAGCCCATTACATATAAACGTGTGGAACAGGCCTTGAACCGTTGTAAGAAGGTTTTAGCCTTTGATGCTCAGTACGTAGAACTGCCTTTCGGAAAAGAGTCTGTTAAAATTAATCTTAGGGATATTCTATATATTGAAGCAGTCCGAAATGGGGTTGTTATAACTACCGAAATCGAAGAATATAAAATACATATGCCTATGGCAAAAATTTGTGATATTATTACGGATAAAAGATTTTTGAGGTCCCATCGAGGGTTTATTGTAAATATGCAGCATATAATTGCAACCAAAGAAAATGAGTTTGTTTTGAAAAACAGCTCTACTGTTCCCATACGACAGTCAGGCAGAAAAGAGATAAAATGTGCATACATGCATTATGTAATAGAAAGTCACAAGGAAAATCAAAGTTCTAATGCTATTATCTAATTTATCATTAATTAAAATTATCAAAAAACTTGGCTTTTTCGCGCTGTTGTTACCAAAATATATTAACATAAATTGTTACGTAGGATTTAGCATGTATTGTTCCTAACGGGGAACATTTCCATATAACTTACATAACATGTAATAAGGGAATTATGTTAATTATAGAGGAGGTATAATTGTGCAAAATTACGTAAATTGGCCATATGTAAGCAGTAATATGATGGCTCCGGGATCTTCAAATAAAAATACAGGTTCAGGGATGACAAGCCCTTGGAATATGCAGCCCAACTTTAATCCGGATTTACAGCCGGGATATACACCACATATAAACCATGAGGAAGACATGCAGCCCGGTATGGGTCCTAACATGATGCAACAGGGAATGATGCAGCCCGGTATGAACCCTGACATGATGCAACAGGGAATGATGCAGCCCGGTATGAGCCCTGACATGGTGCAACAGAACATGATGCAGCAAGAAAAAATTGATACAGATATGTCAGAGGCATTGGAATTAATTAAAGAGGCTATAAAAGGTGAGACACAAGACAGACTATTCTATCAATATCTTTTAGACAATGCCCCGGCACTGCTGGACAAGGAAATTATTACAGAGATAAGGGACAATGAAATAAAACATGCAAAGATGTTTAGACAGATTTATTTCGAACTTACGGGAAAGACTGTAAAACCTGATGAAAACGTTACCTTTGAAAAACCCAGAACATATTGTGATGGGCTTAGGGGGGCACTTATGGGTGAAACTAATGCCGTAAAAAAATACCGCAGGATATTAGCGGCCATGAAAAACAGAAAACACATAAATATGATGGTAGAAATTATCACGGATGAATTAAGGCATGCTTCGCTATATAATCTTTTGATTCACAATAATGGTTGCAAATATTAATATGAGCCAGATAATTGAACCGGACAGCTTTTAATCAACTGTCCGGTTCTCTTTTCACCGAAAATGAAGAAAATTAAAAAAATTAAGTATATATAAACAGACTTTTGGGTTAAATTTAAGTATATTGTATAAAGCAGTAAACATAAAACTAATTGAAAGAGGTAGAGATGGGTATTATTGTAAATTTTTTTAATTTTGTAATGCACTTAGATGAAAATCTGACCATGCTGGCCAATAACTTTGGTATTTGGACCTATGTGATTTTATTTGCCATAGTGTTTTGTGAGACAGGTCTTGTAGTAACTCCTTTTTTGCCCGGGGATTCAATGATATTTGTACTAGGGGCCCTTTCAGCCAGCGGTGAGCTCGATTTAAAGATTATAACAATAGTATTGATCTCAGCGGCTATTCTTGGAGATACCTGTAATTATCATTTAGGTAAAATATTCGGCCCTATGGTATTTCGAAAGGATAATGTAAGGTTTCTTAAAAAGGAGCATCTGATAAAAACTCATAATTTTTACGAAAAACACGGCGGTAAAACCATAATACTTGCAAGATTTATACCGATAATCAGAACATTTGCACCCTTTGTAGCAGGTATGGGTTCAATGAGCTATATGAAATTCATAAGCTACAATATTATTGGTGGTGTCTTATGGGTTTCACTGTTTCTGACAGTAGGATACTTTTTCGGAAATGTTCCGGTTGTCCAGGATAACTTTACACTTGTAATACTGGCTATAATTGCGATATCAGTACTGCCGGGTTTCATAGCGTACTTAAAAAACAAAAAAGCGGGAACAACCGACTAAGGTTAAACCTGTGACGAAATACCCGCGAAATTCACGTTCTGTTCACAAATATAAACTATAATTTTATTTAAATAGTGCATATGAAAGGGGCATACTTTTCGTGAGTTTAATTAGAATTCTTATTGCAGATGACGAGGAAAGAATGAGAAGGCTGGTTGCCGATTTTCTCAAAAAACAGGGATATTCCGTAATAGAAGCAGATAATGGAATGCAGGCATTAAAGATGTTTATTGAGCAAAAAGAAGCAATCAGTCTGGTAATCCTTGATGTAATGATGCCTGTAATGGACGGATGGGAGACATTACGAAGTATTCGCCAATATTCAAAGGTTCCCGTAATAATGCTGACAGCAAAAAGTACAGAAGCAGATGAGTTACTAAGCTTTGGAATTGGAGCAGACGAATACATAACCAAACCTTTCAGCCTGATGATACTATTAGCAAGAGTACAGGCTCTGCTTAAGAGATTAAATATTAATATAAACGGTAAAAAATCCTTTGAAGGTTTGGAGATTGACCCTGCGGCTCATACAGTTCATGCCGGAGGGCAAGAGATAGAACTCACACCAAAAGAATTTGAGCTGTTGCTCTATCTTTGCGATAATGAGGGAATAGCGTTGTCCAGAGAGAAAATTCTTAATTCTGTTTGGGATTATGGTTACTTCGGTGATGTCAGAACCGTTGATACCCATATAAAAAAATTGAGACTGAAACTGGGAGACAAGGGTGATTTCATACAAACCATAAGGGGTTTAGGTTACAAGTTTGAGGTGGCCAAATGAAAATCTCATTAAAAACAAAGCTTTTCGGGACATTTTTTGGTTTGATAGTACTTTCGGTTGTACTAACATGGGTTTTAAACAGTACTCTTCTTCTGAAATATTACTACCATAATCAGAGAAATACCATGAGACAGAGTTATAACATTATAAAGGAAGCCTATAATAATGACTCCGACAATATAATGATGGACATCGAGAAAATTGAAAGCCTGCGGGGAACAGCCGTTTTATTGTTCGATAAGGATTTAAAAGTAATTTATCAATCCAGACAGAGAAATCTGCAAATGTTGAGGGACAACAGGCATATTATGGGGACAACCCCTTCCATTGACAGAAAGTTTATAACAGATAAAATAAGCAGACTGAAAAAGGATACTCCTAAAATAGAAATCCGATATGATAAAAGAATGGAATCCAACTTTGTATCACTCTATGCAAAAATAGATGACAATGTGTATATATACATGGGAACACCCTTTGCGGCTATTCAGGAAAGTTCGCAATTAGCCATAAGCTTTTCCATTCTTACAGGACTGCTGACCCTGGTGCTTGGAGGGGTAATTATTTACATTCTTACTTCAAGGGTTACCAAACCTATTGAAAAGTTGAATGTCATTGCAAAAAAAATGGCTGTCCTTGATTTCAGTGAAAAATATTATGTGAACAGAAACGATGAAATCGGGACATTGGGAGAAAGCATAAATTCATTGTCAAAACAGTTGGAATCCTCCATAAGCGATTTGCAACAGGCTAACATTAAGTTAATGCAGGATATACAGAAGGAACGACAGATTGATGAAATGAGAAAGGAATTTATCAGTAATGTTTCACATGAGTTAAAAACACCTATTGCTATTGTACAAGGCTATGCAGAAGGGTTGAAGCTAAACGTAAATGATGACGAGGAAAACAAGAACTTTTACTGTGATGTTATTATAGATGAAGCAAAGAAAATGGACAGCATGGTAAGAAAGCTACTGGAACTTTCTGAACTTGAATTCAATCAGATATCCCTTGATCGGGAGGAATTTTCCATAAATGAACTTATAACTGATGTTTTAAAAAAGAAAGCTATTCTTTTTGCTGAAAAGGATGCGGAAGTTACCTTCAATTCAAAGGTAAAAGAAAATGTTATTGTAAATGCCGACTATTATTACATTGAACAGGTTTTTATGAATTATCTCAGCAATGCACTTAATCATCTGGATGATAAAAAAATAATAAATGTTGACCTTGAAATAACAGATACAAAGGCTCGGGTGGAGGTATTCAATTCAGGCAAAAACATTCCCGATGACCTTATAGATAACATTTGGATGAGCTTTTTTAAAGTAGATAAGGCCAGAACAAGAGCATATGGAGGAACGGGTCTTGGATTGTCCATAGTGAAAGCAATACAAAAAGCCCATAACAATTCATACGGTGTTTTAAATAAAGATGAAGGTGTTCTGTTCTGGTTTGAAGAGGATTTGGCATAGACATCTTGGAAAAAATTGTTTAAAGTAATTTACAAAATCTACACAATATTTACACATTAGTTGAGAAAGATAGTGTAGAAAGGAGGTGATAGTAGTGAAAAAAATTAAAGTTCTTATTACTATCGCATTTGTTATTTCAATACTATCTTCTAATGTCTTTGCAGTTGAGTCCGACATAGGTTCAAAATCACAAGATGGTGCAGTTGATCAACATAAAGAAGAGATTAAGGACAAAGACAAATGTCAGAAGTGTCGTAAGGATCCCCTTAAATATCTTGAAGATAAAAAGCAAAGGGTAGAAAAAGACTTAAAAGAAGGTCGTATTTCCAAGGATGAAGCTGACGAAAAGATAAAGGAAATTGATCATCGCATCCAGAAAATAAAAGAGTTCAACAGTTTGCCTCTTTCTGAAAAGAAAGAAAAAATCTACAGTAGATTTCAGAAACACATTGATAAAAAGGTTTCAGAAGGAAAATTAACAAATGAGGAAGGCCAAAAGTTTCTGACAGAGTTTAAAAAAGAGCTTGATCAGTGGGATGGAAAAGATTTTCCGAAATTCAAGATGGACAAGATGGAAAATAAAAAACATGATTAGTCTGCTCTGACAGAAAAGGACGCATAATTAAAAAGATGCGTCCTTTTATAATTCTATTCCAAGTTAGCATTCCAGCCTTCAGAAGTCAAATGAGTCAGGTTTATACCTGTTGTAATTAAAAATTCACCCAATATAAGACGGCTGCGGTCATCGAGGTTTTCCGCAAGCAAAAAAGCCAGTGCCAGAGACAAAATTGTGTACTCTTCAGGAGAAAGGTAAAAAAAATCGCTGCTCAAGTCAGGTTCCTCCGGAACAATAAAAATATATAATATAATATGAATTATTTAAATAATTGGGAATATATCCCTAAAATATTTAAGCCTTTGTTGTAATACGAAGTTTCAAAGATTGTCTTGAAAAAACTTTACCTTTCTTGAATGCTGAAACTATTATGGTAAACAATATAATCACACAGCCAATAATGGATAGAATACCTGTGAATCGTTCTCCGAGAAGTAATATACCCAGAGTTGCAGTAACTACAGGCTCCAGAGCATATGTAATGGCTGCGTTTTCAGGCCGTACAAATTTGATGGCAGAGTTTTGAAACAAAGAGGTAAATATAGTAACAGCAGCATTAAGACAAATGAGCAATAGGAATACCGGATTTACTACATTTGAAAATGATATTTTACCTGTTTCAAATATCAGAGTCAGAGCCAAAAAACTAACTATGTTTGTACTATGCTGTAAAAATGTAAACTGTACTGCGGTAAATACATTTGAAAATTTGTTTTGAAGTGCAATAAACAAGGAGAAAAAAATAGCATTGCATAATGCGAAAATATCTCCAATATTTATACTAAAACCCTTTCCTGCAAACGTAATAAAGTAAATGCCTACCATAGCTGTCATTGCCAGAAGGATCGTTTTTCGGGATGGTGCTTTTCTCTCCAGGACAGCCATTATTACAGGAGTTATTACAATGGACAACTGTACAATAAATGCAGTGTTTGATCCTGAGGTTTTTTTCAGTGCCAGCATGCAGAAGGTGTTGCTTACAACTGAAACAAGGCTTATAAGTACACAGGTGACAACAATTTTTTTACTGAATCCCTGCAGTTTTTTTCTGAATAGTACAACTGTTGAACCAAGCCCTAATACAGCGCATATAAAGAGTATAGAAAACTGGGGAAGAAAGCCCAAAAGCATTTTGGACCATATATACGATGAACCCCAAAGTATGGCATTTAAAATAAGAAATATTTGTGCGTTGTTTTTAGTAATAATGTTCATAATATGTACCACCCGAATTAATTAGTTTACATATTATATTATATTCTAACTTTTAGCCAAGATTATTGCATAAACTGTTTAAAAAATTGCAAAAAGTGCTTTTTGTCCATTTATTTTATTTGAAACATATAATAAAATAGTACTACTAAGCATTTTCATAAGTTATGAAGGGATGGTTAAGATGGAAAAGGAGCCGGGGATTAAAAGAGGCTATCTGGAGGATGACTTTAAATTTTTTCACTTGAAGGACAGAAACAATATTCAGTTTGAACACCACTATCATGATTTTAATAAAATAATAATATTCTTACTTGGTGACGTTATTTACAATATAGAAGGTAAAAACTATAAACTTAAACCTTGGGATGTTCTTTTTGTTCCGGGAAATCAGGTACATAAGCCCATAATAGCACCCGACCGTGACTATGAAAGAATAGTTATCTGGATAAATAATAGATTTTTAGAGGAGCATGGAAATCGCGATAATGATCTTTTGACATGCTTTAACCTTGCCAGAGAAAAAAAACATTTAGTAAGACTGGGCGCTAATTCCCTCAATAATATTAAGCTAATACTGGGGAATCTTGAAAAGGAACTTAAAAACATAACTTTTGGTTCAGGCATCCTTGCAAATGCACTTTTCGTGCAATTTATGGTATACATAAACCGTTTATACTTAAAACCGGATAAACAAGTAGAAGACATTGAAGTAGAGTTTGATGAACAGATTCAGAAGGTCATACACTTTATTAATGGGAACCTTTCAGGAGACCTGAGTATAGCAGCATTGTCTGAAAGGTTCTACATCAACAAGTATTATCTTATGCATAAATTCAAATCGAACACAGGGTTCTCAATCCACAGTTACGTAAATAACAAGAGACTTCAAAAAAGTGCGACCCTTATAAAAGCGGGGAAATCTCCGTCAGATGCAGCAGGAGAATGTGGATTTAACGATTACTCAAGTTTTGTACGTACTTTTTCAAAAATGTATGGTATGTCTCCCAGAAAATATTTCAAGTCTACCCTTGAACACCCTATCAACAGCTTTCAGGTTGAGGGATAACAGTGGACTATACATAAATCATTTTTTTAGTCATTCCGCCGTCCACAGTTATAT
>JAEYNY010000175.1 GCA_023412275.1 Bacillota bacterium | reverse complement strand
AGGTGCAAGATATCATTCCTTGTCAGCAGTACGCAACACTCTCCCCGACGAACTGTTGGTTATAGGAGAGGATGACGGCGGTGAAGTAATGGGCATTAAGCACAGAGATTATAATGTTTACGGACTGCAATTTCATCCGGAGTCTGTTTTAACTCCAAACGGTGTAAAAATATTGGATAATTTTCTAAGAATAGGCGGTGAGGTAAATTGATTCAGGAAGCTATTTATCAGGTAATCAACAAGCAGGATTTGGATCTGGATAAAACAACACAGGTTATGGAGGAAATCATGGAGGGCCGTGCTACAACTGCACAGATAGGCTCATTCCTCACAGCCATGAGAATGAAGGGTGAAACCATTGACGAAATAACTGCATGTGCAACTGTTATGAGGCAAAAGTGTAAGCGAATCCACCCTGAAAAGGATGTTCTGGATATCGTCGGTACTGGTGGCGACGAGGCCAACACCTTTAATATCTCAACTGTGTCCTCTTTTGTAGTCTCCGCAGGAGGAGTACCCGTTGCAAAGCACGGAGGACGTTCTGTTTCCAGTAAATGCGGCAGTGCTGACCTACTGGAGGCACTGGGTATTAATATCTCATTATCCGCCGAGCAAAGTGCAGAAATATTGCAAAAAATCGGAATGTGTTTTATGTTTGCTCCAACTTATCATGCTTCTATGAAGTATGCTGCTCCCGTCCGCAAGGAACTTTCAGTGAGGACTATTTTTAATATATTGGGGCCTCTGGCAAACCCGGCAGGAGCAAATATGCAGCTTTTAGGCGTATATGATGAAAATCTCGTGGAACCTCTTGCCAGAGTTCTGCTAAATCTGGGAGTTAAACGTGCAATGGTTGTCCACGGACATGATGGTCTGGATGAAGTAACACTCTGCGACACCACCACAATCTGCGAAGTAAGCAACGGCAGTATTAACAGCTTCTTCCTCTCCCCTGAACAATTGGGCTTTTCAAGGTGTACGTTAAAGGAATTGGTTGGGGGCGACCCAAAGGAAAATGCCTCTATAGCTCTGGATATTTTAAATGGCAGTAAGGGGCCAAAGAGGGATATTGTTGTATTGAATTCTGCGCTATGCCTTTATATGTCCTATAACCAAACTACTCTGAGGGACTGTGTTAAAATGGCTGAACAGCTTATTCACAGCGGTGCAGCAAAGGCCCAGCTGGATAAATTTATAGAGCTGTCAAACAGCTTTAATCAAGAGGTGCCATAATGATATTAGATAAAATTGCTGATAGTACAAAAATACGTGTTGAAAAGCTGAAACAGGAAGTGCCTTTTGCTTTGGTAAAGTCTGATGCATTAAAATTGGTAAATAAGAGTCCTTTTGCTTTTGAAAAAACAGTAAAGAATGGTGATCTTACTTTTATATGCGAGATAAAAAAAGCTTCTCCTTCAAAAGGACTTATTTCTGAGAATTTTCCTTATATTGATATAGCCAAAGATTATGAAGTTGCCGGGGCCGGAGCAATCTCGGTTTTGACTGAACCCGAATTTTTTCTTGGCAGCGATCAATATTTAAAAGACGTAAAAAAAACAGTAAGTATTCCGGTTCTTAGAAAAGATTTTACCATTGACCCGTATCAGATTTATGAAGCTGCCTTAATCGGTGCAGATTGTGTTTTGCTTATATGTGCCCTGCTGGACACTGCTACTTTGAAAGAGTATATCAAAATTGCGGATAGCCTTGGACTGTCCTGTCTTGTAGAAACCCACGATGAAACTGAAGTTAAAAGTGCTATTGATGCAGGCAGCAGGATAATTGGGGTAAATAACAGGAATTTAAAAACCTTCGAAGTTGATATAACAAACAGTGTACGCCTTAGAAAACTTGTGCCCCAAAATATAAGCTTTGTGTCTGAAAGCGGTATCCGCAATGCTCAGGATATTTCGGTACTTCGTCAAATAGGGGCAAATGCTGTCCTCATTGGTGAAACCCTTATGAGAAGCGGTGATACGGGGGCGGAATTGGCAAAGCTGAGGGGTTCTGCACAAAACTAGATTATTTCCATAGGAGGGTTCTTATGTCTGTAAAAATAAAAATCTGTGGTTTGACAAGGCCTCAGGATATTGAATACGTAAACGAAGCTCTTCCTGATTTTATAGGTTTTGTTTTTGCAAAAAGCAAAAGACAGGTAACTGCTGAAATTGCGGAACAGCTTAGGAACCGCTTAAATTCAAATATCACTCCGGTTGGAGTTTTTGTAAATGATGATATGGATAAAATAGCCTCACTATGCAAAAAGGGTATTATTGATATCGTCCAACTCCATGGAGATGAAAGTTCAGATTATATAGAGTCACTCGGTAAAAAAATAAATAACCCAATTATAAAAGCTATCAGAGTCAGGGACAGCGAATCGGTAAAAGCAGCCTACTCTCTTCCCTGCGACTATTTGCTACTGGATACTTACTCCGGCAATGACTACGGAGGAACAGGCAAAGCATTTGACTGGGGGCTGATTTCAGATACAGCCAAACCTTTCTTCCTGGCGGGAGGAATATCAGTAGAAAATGCCGAGACAGCAATAAAAAATATAAAGCCCTACTGTCTAGATGTCAGTAGTGGTGTAGAAACAGATTCCTTTAAGGACAGAAATAAAATTTTAAATATTGTAAATTTGGTAAGGAGTGTGAAGTAAATGCTAAAAGGCAGATATGGAAAACATGGTGGGCAATATGTCCCTGAAATCTTAATGAACACCATAAATGAACTCGAGGAGAGTTATAACTACTATAAGAATGATTTTGACTTCAACAGGGAGCTTGATACCTTATTGAAAGAATACGCCGGAAGGCCCTCCCTTCTCTATTTCGCAAAAAAAATGACAGAGGATTTGGGTGGCGCAAAAATATATCTAAAGCGTGAAGACCTGAATCACACAGGCTCCCACAAGATAAACAATGTTCTGGGTCAGGTGCTTTTGGCAAAGAAAATGGGCAAAAAGCGTGTAATCGCAGAGACAGGTGCAGGACAGCATGGCGTGGCTACAGCAACCGCTGCTGCACTTATGGGTCTGGATTGTGAAATTTTTATGGGGTTGGAGGATACTAAGCGTCAGGCCCTAAATGTTTTCAGAATGGAGCTTTTGGGTGCAAAAGTTCATCCTGTTACAAGCGGAACACAAACCCTAAAAGATGCAGTTAATGAGACTTTTCGTGAGTGGGCTTCCAGAATGGAGGACACCGCTTATGTACTGGGTTCCGTTATGGGGCCTCACCCATTCCCAATGATTGTAAGAGATTATCAGAGTGTTATCGGTAAGGAAGTCAGAGAACAATTGCTAGAGAAAGAAGGCAGACTACCGGATGTGGCTATGGCTTGTGTTGGCGGTGGCAGTAATGCTATGGGACTTTTTTACGATTTTATCGGGGACAAATCCGTTGAACTTATAGGGTGTGAAGCTGCCGGAAAAGGTGTAGACACTGAATTACATGCAGCTACTATTGCAAAAGGACAGCTTGGAATATTTCACGGTATGAAATCGTATTTCTGTCAGGACGAGTATGGGCAAATTGCTCCTGTGTACTCAATATCAGCAGGACTGGATTATCCCGGTATAGGTCCCGAACATGCATCCCTGCATGACACAAACCGTGCCAAGTATGTTCCAGTAACTGATGCTGAGGCAGTTGCCGCCTTTGAGTATCTGTCTCGAACAGAAGGTATTATTCCGGCAATTGAAAGCTCCCATGCAGTTGCTCATGCAATGAAAATTGCACCTAAAATGGAAAAAGACAAAATAATAGTCATTTGCCTGTCAGGAAGAGGAGACAAGGATGTTGCCGCAATTGCAAAATATATGGGGGTGAATATAGATGAGTAAAATCATTAATGCGTTTAAAAATGGTAAGGCATTTATAGGCTTTCTTACAGCCGGTGATCCGTCATTGGAAAAGACCGAGGAATTTGTTCTGGAAATGGTCAAAGCGGGTGCTGACCTTATAGAAATAGGGATTCCGTTTTCAGACCCAATTGCAGAGGGCGAGGTTATTCAAAGAGCAAACATAAGGGCATTGGCCAACGGAACGACCATGGATAAAGTTTTTGAAACAGTTAAAAGAATAAGACAAAAGACTCAGGTCCCCCTTGTTTTTCTAACTTATCTTAATCCTGTATTCACCTACGGTTATGACCACTTTTTCAGGGAATGTAGTGAGTATGGCATTGACGGAGTTATAATTCCTGATATTCCATTTGAGGAAAAAAGCGAACTGATGCCTTTTAGTGATAAATATAATGTTGATATCATATCATTAATTGCACCTACCTCTGAGGAACGTATTAACAAGTTAGCTTCCTGTGCAAAGGGATTTGTCTACTGTGTATCCTCAAAGGGAGTTACAGGTGTACGAAGTGAAATAAAAACAGACCTTAAGTCAATTGTATCCTCTGTCAGGTCTGCCACTAATGTTCCGGTAGCTGTTGGGTTCGGTATATCTACCCCTCAGCAGGCATCAGAAATTTCTAAATATGCTGATGGGATTATTGTTGGAAGTGCTATTGTAAAAATTATTGAACAATACGGTATTGATGCTGCAACACCTCTATTTGATTATGTCAGCAAGATTAAACAATCTATAAAATAACACAGGTTTTTCATATTATACAAGGGTTGTTGCAAAATTAATTTTTTCTTTATTAATCTGTACTTATGAGTATAAATTGTATCAATGGAAGCTTGATTAAAGATATTTGCAGGTGTTTATCGGCGAATATGGATATTTTACCGAAAAAATTACACGATGTAATTTTTAGCGACACAATGAATCATGGACGATGAATGTGAGCGACGGTAAAATATCCAAAGATGAGCCGATATAAACTCTTGCAAATATCTTGAAAGCAATCATTGATATAATTTTATACGGGAGTACCAGTGTTAAAACAGAAAACTTTATGTTTTGAAACAACCCCCTCCTTATTTTTCACAGACTGCTATCATGTTATATGCAGTCATCTTTACCCCTTTTTCTACCTTATAATTCTCCACTGAATAAAAATCAACCTTATCATATACTTTGCTGAGGATTGTACTGAATTCTTCAATTTCATACTCTTTTATATGAAAAGGATTATGAACATTTCTTCTCATTGCTTTGTTTGGTGTAGATATAATAAACTTTCCCCCTTTATTCAAAACCCTGTATGCTTCTTCTACGTGCTTAACTGTTATATCAACGGGAAGATGTTCAAATACTTCAAATGAAACATATACATCAAATTCCCCGGCACGATAGGGTAGACAGGTAACATCACCTCTATTCCAATGTATATTTGACTGTCTGTAGGCCTGCTTTGCAAATCTTATATTGTCCTCTGCAACATCCATTGCCTCTACACTATTGCACACCTTTGACAAATATGCAGCGCCATAACCGAAGCCACATGGCGCTTCCAAAACCTTACTTCCATTATTCATGAAAGCGGAGGCAAAGGTATATCTCTCAGCAATTCTCAGGTACACATTCAAGGGAAGAAATTGTGAAGCCGGTATTCCTCTTTCCCACATATAGGCAAGATAATTCTCCTCTACCTCTGCCTTAATTTCCGGGTCTGGTATAAAGCCTGAAATATTGTTCTTATATACTGCCTCTTTTTTTAAAATATTTGCCGTTAATGATAGGATTTCATCAGAGTTTTTGCTATTTTTAATCTGCTGGGGAAGTATATAAGCTTTGTTGTATAAGTCATACCAGATATTATTTATAATTAACTTTTTATCCTGACTGTTATTTAAGATAAATTCTATTAATTCATATCTGCCGAATTTCTCTCTTTTACCTATGATTATTTGAGCAGTTGTAAAATCAAAAGTGTCAAAATCGTTAGTTTTATAGGAGATAAACTCATTCAACTTATCGTATGTATATTCAAAGGTGGGATTATCGTCCTTTTCAAGAAGTCTAAGAATATCTTCTTTCCCTGAAAATTTATGCCACAATTTTTGATTTTGTTTTATTTGATTGTCAATCAAGGAAAGTTGCTCTCTAATACTGTTAGTATCATATATTTCCTGTAGCTTAATCCTTGTTTTGCAAGGGTTTGTTTTGTTTTTAATAATAAGGAGCTTTTCTGTTAGTCCCATATTCTTGTTGCATGTCAGCTGTCTATCTTTTAACATCAGGTACTCCCCTATAATATTTTTCTCATGGTTACTCAATTCACTGTCCTTGAATATTTCAGGAAGGGTATTAAACAATTGCATAGCAGCTTCTCCGGATTTTCCCGCCAAATCCTTGTCAAATGGGTAGTTCATAAAGTACGAAACCGGAAGCATTTCCACCAGTTCCAAACCGCAAGCTTCCAAGATTTTTTCTATATACTCCCTATCTCTTATTACCATATGGGGTGAGTTACTTTTTACCTGTAAAACACTTACCGGGTCAAGTATAATGCAAAATCCGTTAGTGTTAAGATGAGTTGAGATATTTTCCAATACTTTTTTATACCTTGTCTCATCTGTTAAATGAAGCAATACATCGGCAGCAAATATTACATCAAATTTTCCGTTATAGTAGGTTTCATCGCTAATATCACCATTTTTGAATATATATCCCGGGTATGCTTTACTCAATTCCGAAACTGACTTTTCAGAAATGTCGACAGCTTCATATACGGCGACTTTTTTATTATGGAATAGTTCCGTAAAAATACCGGTTCCGGGGCCTAATTCCAAAACTCTTTTACTGTTGATATTATCAAATAATTTATTTAATATTGCATCCAGCAAATCAATTCTATTCTTATAAAGAAATTGGTTATATAACTCACCTAGTCCAATAAAACCCACCCCCTCGATGTCGAATTTTGAATTTAGTCTCTTATTCCAATAATCCTTATAATCAAAGCCTGTAATGTGTTTATTTCTGACTGAAATATCCTCCAGTAAAGACATCATCGATTTGAGCTGCATATCCAACGAGTAATTATCAGCAACAAAATTTCTGTATTCATCAGAATCGTATTCGTTTTCTCTAATTTTCAATGTAGCCTCATTAACTGTATTCCACAAATATTTTTGAGGATAAATCTCTGATGCACCCACAAAATTATGTATAACCGGCTTTATACCTTTCGCCATTGCCTGCATTACACTCATATTCTGAGATTCCAGTACGCTTGTGCATAATATGTAATTTTTATTCTCCAGCCATTTATCAAGATTCTTTTGCCAACCTTCAAAGTAATAGTTTTTTTCCAACCCCAACTCAGTTACCATTTGTTTGAAATACAATAAGTATCTGGAGTCTTGAAACTGACCTGCTATGTAAAACTTATATCGGCTATCACAATCATGTAGTGCTTTGAATGCCTGTAAAAGCAGCATTGGCCCTTTTTTGTAATTAATATATCCCACATATGCAACATTAAATCCTGAGCTTCTATTCTCAAAGTTGAACTGTGATAAGTCCACCCCGTTTGGTATTACTGTAGTAATTTTTTCATCTATTCCGAAAGTGTTAATTGCATAACTACGTATTGTTTCTGATACGAATACGAGGCTATCAACACAATTCCAATTAACCCTTGCCGGATAATTTGTAAATGCCTCATAACTGTGCAGTCTGCAAATTAATTTTTTTTCTTTAGCGATATCGAGTTTGCTAGCATATATCAAAAGCTCATCACACCATTCAAACCAGCAAATATCAGTCCAGTTCATCCATTCTTCCAATTTTTCCATGTGCAACATGTTTATAGTTATTTTTTTTATCTCATAATGTACTGACAGTTTATTAGCTATATCCTGGATGAATTTATCATCGCCTTTTGAAAATATAGCTAGTTTTACATTATTGTCACCCATGATAACCTCAAATCAATATAAATTTGTCTGTTACTATTTATATGCTTCGTATATGTTACACATAACGTCACTTTTTAATGTTTTTTGTTAACATAAGGAACAAATTGCACTATACACCCATATACTGTAACGAAGCATACTAAATATTCGCTAGTATGCCTAGTTAAAGACTTTTAAGGAGGTAACAACAAAAAATGTCTACTAATGTTATCATAAATGGCGGTTTTGAAACCGGAGCCTTCCCCCCTTGGAACTCTTTCAATGCAGTAGTATCATCCGCCTTTAGCCATTCAGGCACGTTTTCTGCACAGTTACTAAGTGGAGGTACAACCTCGACTATTTATCAGATAATTGATGCAGATTTTAGTAAACCTTGTGAATTCTCCGCTTTCCTAGCTAAAGTAGGAGTACTGCCAAATCCACTTACTTCAATTACTATAGCTTACTTTGATGCTAGCTATAATTACCTTGGTCTTGGCCATGTAATTAGTATCTCTCCCGCTACACTTCCTGATGCTTCGTCGAATAGTTGGCAGGAATTCACGGGTACAACCGCTTCTGCCCCGGCCGGAACTGTTTATGCTATTGTTTCTATAAGTAAACAGGGAGATTCGAGTGGTGTTAGTGTCCTTGTGGATGATGTATCCTTGACAGCTGCATCCGAACCTACAGGGCCAACCGGACCTACAGGACCTACCGGGCCAACCGGACCTACCGGGCCAACCGGACCTACCGGCGCCGAGGGTGCTAGAGGAGCCACTGGAGCTACTGGCGCTGCGGGTGCTAGAGGAGCTACTGGGGCTACCGGCGCTGCGGGTGCTAGAGGCGCCACTGGGGCTACCGGCGCTGCGGGTGCTAGAGGCGCTACCGGGGCTACCGGCGCTGCGGGTGCTAGAGGCGCTACCGGGGCTACCGGCGCTGCGGGTGCTAGAGGAGCCACTGGGGCTACCGGCGCTGCGGGTTCTAGAGGAGCCACTGGGGCT
>JAEYNY010000163.1 GCA_023412275.1 Bacillota bacterium | reverse complement strand
ACATCCAGATCAAGATTCTTCATGCTTCGGAATATTTCGTATAATCCGTTTACAATAATTTCCTCATCATCTACAATTAGTAGCCTATACATTTTCTACTCCTTTTTGTAAAACTATTTTCAATACTGCCTTTAGCCCTCCGATTACACTTCTTGAAATAATCAGGCCGCTTTCTTCACCAAAAACCAGCCTTATTCTCCTGTGTATATTTAATGTTCCCGTTGTTTCAATTTCCTGCTCGTTATTCACTAATAAATTCTGCAACTTTTCAAGCTCGTTATCTGTTATATCACATCCATTATCTTCAACAATTATTCTTAATTCTCTTTCATTTCCTTCAAAATTAACAAGCAACAATCCACCATTTTTTTTCTTTTCAAGACCGTGTTCGAATGCATTTTCAATGATGGGCTGTAATATAAGTCTGGGTACTTTCAAATCCTTATACATAAGGGGACATTCTCCAAAATGAATTTGAAGTCTTTTTGAAAATCGCATAAGCTGAATTTCCGTATATACCTTGGCATGATTAATTTCTTCTTCCAGTGGTATATTATCCATGGAGTTCCTTGTCACAAACCGGAAATACTCTCCAAGGTGTTTTGTAAACGGTACTAAATTCTCATCTCCTATTCTTGCCATAGTATTAATCATAAAAAAACTGTTATATAGAAAGTGAGGATTAATCTGAGATTGCAAGTGCTTCAATTCAGCTTTCTGCATTAATATTTTCTGGTTATATACCTGATCTATAAGCATATTAAGATTTTTAACCATGTCATTAAAGCATTTATACAAGTATCCGAACTCATTGTTTGAATCATGATTGATGGATACCTTTAAATCACCGTTTTCCACTTTACGGAAAGATTTTACCAGTTCATTTAATGGCTGATGCATAAATTTATAAGTGGAAAAAGAGTATATGATTATTATTAAAATAGCAGCAATTGAAAATACCCATGCCCAAATTTTAAAATTAACTATAGGCTTTAGTATAAATTCCTGTGGAAAATATCTAAGTAAAATCATATTCAAGTATGAGGAATTTGAGTGAACAACATAGTACTCCTTATCCCCAATTTTTGTAAACACTGTGCCATCCCGGTCTTGTTCTTTCATACTCAATAAAATACTCTGAATAAATTGTGTATTATCCTCTTTTGACTTATTGGCAATAATATTTTCAGGTGTTATCAGTACAGAACCGCTTCCCGTATAGGTGTTGAATTGCGCCAGAGCTTGCTTTAATGCATCCTGATTCAATTCTATATCAATAGTAAACAGAGGCTTGGTTACACCGCTGTATTTCTGAAAAGTACTCAGGTACATCTTACCGTTATAGTTAATGATTTGTGCTCCCTTTAAACCTGCCGGAACAAATATGTCATTGTATTCATTTATGTGAATATCATCTACTCCGCTATTTGAAGAAACTGTCTTCTCAATTGGGAGAATGTGTACATTTACGTCATTTACATATACACTACTGTTTTTTATCGCAACAAGTCTTTGTTTTAGCTGAAGAAGGGTTTGTGATATTTCATATTCATTCATAATCTTCCATCTTATTGCAAGTTTATTTAACTGTTCATCATTCAAGCAATCGTATTGAAGTATTTTTATTCTCTCTATCTCTTTTTCAAGACTTTCAAGGTAGAAGGATGCTTGGGCAACAGTTGATTTTGATATTTCGCTTTTTACGGTACGCAAGCCGCTGTTGTATATATAAATTCCTAAACCATAAAGAGGAATTATTATTATTAGAAAGGTTATTACAAGACGGCTGAAAATACTGTTTCTAATTTTTATCTTGACCATTTTATTTTACTTCCTCTCTATTTCGATATGTTTTATTTTACTGTTTATATAAACATTGTTTACATAAACTCAATGTAAAGTCAAATAAAATTCTTTACGGATATAGTAACATATACCGAAAAAATATAACAAGAAAAAAAAGAACCGTACCCATGTAATATAATTACTATGGGATACGGCTCTTTAGTATTTTGTTCAGTTACAGTTGTTATTATTTCCCTAGCAAATACAGTTTCAGACCTGCGAAATCCAGAGCATTTACAGCCCCGTCCTTGTTAATGTCGGCATTTGCCAGAGTTATTCCCTCTGCATTTCCGTCTAAAAGGTATTTTTTTAGTAATGCAAAGTCAATTGCGTTTACTTCTTTATCGTTGTTCAGATCTCCGTACAATACTGTTGTTCCCCCTGCCGGATCATTTCCGTATACTTTTACGCCATTTTTGTATATTGGAATATTTTCTATTTTTGCATATACGTCAGTCAAACCTGCAGTAGAAAGGTCATTTTTGGAATCCCATAGTTTACTTTCATAATTGTAAATGCAGAATTGCACATATGTTCTTGCATACAACTGACTATTTGGGAAAGTAATTTCCACATAATAAATATTTTTATCCTTATCATATGGCTGAATTCCAGATATTTGAGCCCCTGCAGGAGAATAATATACCTTAGTCGTAAACTTTGCCGGATTAATTCCTTCAGCAGCAAATTCTGATAAGTCAACGAAGAACTTACAGGATAAATCTTTTTCATATTGAGGAGGAGCCGTAACAATATTATACAAATTAAGGTCAACGGTAACACCCTCTATACCTGATTTGTATAGTTTAGCTTCTGAATAGTATTTAGTAGGTTCGCCCTCAATGCCAGGAGTAGGTCCAGGTAACTGGTCTTTGCCGAAGTACTTAGACATACCTGCCAATGCTCCAACAAAGCCTGCATTATAGTCCAATCCGGTTTCAGAATAAACGTATTCATTGACATTGTCATGATATTCATCATTCATGTCTGCTCCCCCTACAAGAGCACCGTATAGGATATGCCTTTCGGGTAGTTCCTTCTTTTCGTCGGCAGGCGGTCCTTCAAGTACACCACTTGCAGCTCGGTGATGCGGATATTTAGGATAGTTATCACCGAAGCCTACTTCGTAGGACATATTATTAGGATTATCTCCCAGTATGTAATTTATCTGACTTTTTGCAAAGTCCAGACATTTCTCATTACCAAAATATTTATAATAAACAAGCTGAACCATACTCTCTGCTGCAGGGTATTTGCAAACGCCCCAACTATCAAGGTATTTCAATCCTGCAGGAGTAGTTTTTAATCTATTCTGCCAATAATCAATATGGTCATCGGCAATTGACTTGTATAAAGGATTAGTAGATAGTGTTGCAAGCTTTGTAAATACTCCTGTTAATACATAATCCCAGCACTGTGTCCAATTGTCATTAAAGGAATTGCCTCCGGTGATTCCTTTCTCAACCATTAGCTTTTCTACATTATCCATATACTTATTATCGTTTGTAGCAACATAAAGCCAGATTGATCCCCACATAAGTTCATCCAGATAAGTTCTGGGCAGATAATAGCTTTGGCCTTTACTGTTTCCTCTGTAGGTCATACCGAAGTCATAAAGGTCTTTTGCATAAGTAAGACATTTTTCTGCATAAGTTGCGTCTTTGTCCTTGTAGTTCAGATACATAAGTGCCAGTGCAGCAGCCGCATCCCCCGCTACATCGGAGCCGGGATTTGATGGTGTTGCAACATAATAGGCTGGCCTGTCATATGTCTGAAGTTCAGGTGGCCCCCAATATTGGTGATCCACATCACCGTCGCCTACCTGATAGTAAAATGTAGTTTTGTTTGGGAAGCATTTTATGAAGTAATCGCAAAAATGCTTCAAAATGTTCAGCATGTAGCCATCCTGTCCCTTGGCAACAAAAGTATCCTTGAACTCATAGTAAGCCCTTCCAAGAGTAGATGCTGATGCACATTGCGGCAAACCGAACTTTACATGGTCTCCGCAATCGTGGAATCCCCCAGTCAAGTCAAGTCCTACATCCTTTCCGTCATCACAATGGCAAGGTCCGCGCCATTTAATTCTGTTATTTCCCGCATCAGGGCCGCACCAATTTGCCTCATAGAAAAGAATTGACTTGGCAAATGCATCAACATAGTTAAAGTTGCTTTCCTCAGCTGAAACAGCTGGTGGAATAATGCTTACCAATAAAACAGCAAGCACAATCAGTACACTTACCTTTTTCATTTTTTTACCTCCTTAGAATTAATAAATTCCCCGAATTCACAAAGATTTTCGAGGTATGTATGTTCGGAGCATAAGCTGCTTGTCCTATGCTCTGAGCACCCTATTTACTTTTCAATGTGATATGACAAATGGTAATAATATATTTATATGATGATAGAATTCGGAACCGGTAATGAATTGAAAAATGTTGAAATGTTGTAATAACTGTATTCAAATGTCACTGCCATAATTATACATCTGTTGTAATAATTATACAACTCATAAGTCTAAAAGACAGTAAAATGAAATTTAGTTTTCTGCGATTTTTAAATGTAATTACTCATTCCTATAATTTCAAAATTGTTGCTTTTTTTGACATATTATGATAATGTATATTTGTTATAAATGGCATTTATTGTAATTATATAAAATTAATAATTTACTTATTACATTTATTAAAGAAAGGGAAAATGTATAATGAGTAATTATACATGGTAATATTATGAAAAAGTTATTAAACATTGTTCCTTTCAATGAATTTTATATGAATTGCATATTAAATAATTATATCGAAATGTTAACTTACAAACATCAAAGTTATAAAACAGCTGCATACTTAAATTCATACACATATTATATTCGTGATTTCTATCAAGAAACCATTCGATATCCCAGAGTACAATTTTCTTATCAAGAAATCTATGCAAAAAATATTATTAAACAAGAATTTTATACGTTTAGGGATTATAACAATTTCGTTAATGAAGTAAAAGAGTTAATAATGTCTGAGAATCTGCTATCTTTGTTTGTAGATTTATTTAGTTGGCTACCAAATTCATTACCCTGGCAAAAACATCATTGGAATCATTTTGCAATAATAATTGGTTTCGATGATATCGCAAAGACTTTTTATACTATCGAGGATGATAATAGCGGTCGAAGTATAAAAGAAATACCTGAAAGCAGATTAGTTGAAAGTTTCTTTGGATCAGGTTATTTTGTTGATTATGGGGGCAACACAACCAGGCCACAAATTAGTTCACCTTGCTTGGTATATCGTTTTAAAGAGAATATAAAACCATACCAATTAAATATAGAAGATATAAAAAGAAATGCAAAAAATATAATTAATGACATTTCCAATATAAACAAGTGTAACGATTTTTGGAAGTATACGCCAAGTGATCAACTTGAAGTAATTGTTGATGGAGGAATTGCTGATCTAAATATCAACTATAATAGGCAAATTGCAAATTCGTTATTATTAAAGGAAATATATACCCAAAATTATATTAGTGAATCAAATTATAATGAGCTCTCAAGTATTGTTAATGGTATTATTCAGAACTGGGAAATAGCAAAAAATAAATTGATGAGAGCAAAACGTACTAATACTTTGTTTTCAGTAGATACTATCCTTAGTTCTATTTCTAGAAAATGTTTAGAAAATGAATGTGAATTTTGGGAGAAATTATCTCAAATATTATAATTCAAAAATAGAACACAAACAGGCAATATAAGAAGGGGGCTGTCCAGAAAACGTATCTAGAAATGCGTTTTCTGGAC
>JAEYNY010000067.1 GCA_023412275.1 Bacillota bacterium | reverse complement strand
ACGAGTGAGCTTTCAAAAGCATCAGCAAAGCTCATTTCCAAATCCTGTCTATTTAATTCACTCATTTTATGAATAACCTCCTTGATTACCCAGTCAGGTGTTGACGCCCCTGCAGTAATACCAATTTCTATAATTTTTTTTATATCAACCGGTGGAATATCATCGGCTGTTTGTACTTTAAATGTTTTATCACAATTTGCCTTGCAAATTTGATAAAGTTTATTGGTATTGGAACTGTTATTTCCGCCAATAACCAACATCATGTCAACCATTTTTGAAATCTGTTCTGCTTCAGTCTGTCTTTTGTCTGTCGCATTACATATTGTATCAAATTTTAAAACATTTTCAAACCTTTTATTTAATCTAAGTATAATTTTTTCCCATTTATCACGAATAAATGTAGTTTGTGCAACAATACATATCTTTTTTTTGATGTCCGGTAGAGCATCAACATTATCCTCATCCTCAATGATAAAGGCACTATTATCGCACCATCCGTTTATTCCTATTATCTCAGGATGGGTCTTGTCCCCTGCTATAATTATCTGGTAACCTTCCCTATACTTCTTATTGACCAAACCGTGTATTTTTTCCACGTAAGGGCACGAAGCATCTACAACCTCAAGTTCACGGTTTTTCAATCTTTCAATTACCTGTGGGCCTACGCCATGTGCCCTTATAACTACCTTTGCAGGCGCTTCCGCCTCCTCCGGGTTGTTTATTGTGATAACTCCGTAATTTGTAAGTTTTTGTACTACCTGATCATTATGAATTATAGGTCCAAGTGTATATATTTTATGTTCTGATTTTGTTGCCAAATCAGATACTATTTTAACCGCATTATTTACTCCAAAGCAAAACCCGGCGGTATTTGCGATAACCAGTTCCATTAGATCGACCTCACAATTTATATGCTTGCATAATTTTTATAGAAGTAGAGTATTCTCTCTGCTACATCCTCTATTGTCATGGCAGTAGAATCTATTTCAACAGCATCCGGTACTTTTTTGAGGGGAGCAAAAGCTCTAGACATGTCGTTATCGTCCCTATTGCGCATATCTTCCCTGACTTCATCCAAATTAACCTGTTGACCCTTCAAAACCAGCTCTTCATATCTCCGCTTAGCTCTCTCATCAATATCTGCAGTTAAAAATATCTTTAGGTTTGCCTGTGGCAGTACATATGAACCTATATCCCTGCCATCCATAACAACATCTTTCTCACCTGCAATCTTCCTTTGAAGTTCAACCATTTTAAGTCTTACTTCTTTAATAGCTGCCACCTTTGCAGCACCTGTTGATACTTCTCCCGTTCTTATATCCTCTGAAACATCACGACCATCCAAGAAAATTTTCTGTGTATTGTCATCATGTGTAATGGCTATATTTATATTATCAATTATACTTATTATATCTTCCCTTGATTTGGTATCAATACCACTTTCTATTGCTTTCAATGCTACTGCCCTATACATTGCTCCTGTGTCAAGGTATATAAAGCCAAGCTCGGCTGAAACCTTTTTGGCAATTGTACTTTTTCCAGCACCTGCCGGACCATCTATTGCTATGCTCTTTGGCATTCTTATCATTCCGTTTCTTGTATTGTATTTATCTTACGTCTGCTACTACTTAACTAAGTCAGGCCTCAATACCTGAGCACCTTTAAGATATACATGATTAATTTCTACGTTACTCTTTTCAGTGTTAATGTGTATCAGCACTCGTATACATTTTTCCAAACTCCCCGGAACATCGATTTCATTAGTACACATAAGCGGAATATCGTTCCAACCTATTTGTCTTGCAGCTACTGCCGGAAAAGTTGCATTCAAATCCTGTGTAACCGTAAATATTGCACTTATCATATCTATATTTTCTAAAGAATTTCTTTTTATTATTTCTACAAGAAGCTCTTTTGTTCCTTCCAAAATTAACTCTTTTGTATTATCCGATACCGTTATTGCTCCCCTTACCGCTCTTACAGCCATTAGTCTCTCCTTATAAATTGGTATTTTAAATACTTATACGACTCTATGTCCAAGTCCTATTGAAACCTCATTTAAATTCAAGAGACCTATACCGAAAAACACGGCAACACTTACATGATCCTTATATCTGGCTATTCCAATTTTTCCTCCGACATTTAAACCTATTGCCTTTGGCATTATCTGTGATATGGCCTCTCTTGTTGCACCAGCTACGGCGCCCTGTTCTGCATGACTTTCGCTAATTACTCCTTCACGTTTTGACGATACAACTGCTCTTTCTACAATCTTCATAACTGATGAAATAAACTCCCCGCCGTAGTCAACAGCAGCAGTGTTTATTCCTGATTGCAGAAATTCTTGCTGAAGCTTCTTCTCAGTTGCCCTGTCATTGGTTAGTGCAATTCTTATTGCTGCACTTGCTATTTCTTTGCTACCAAATTCTTCATTAGCCATATTATCCTCCGCTAGCCATAGTGCGACTACTAATAATTTTATTTATTTTAACCACATTCAACTCAAAAGAACGACGATTGTAACAATTATTACCTTATTAGGAGTTTTAAGTCAACAAAAACCTATACAGTTAAATTATATAGGTTTTTCTATTATAAAACAATAATTAAGTTAATTTTGTCAAATACATGAACCAATTAATTAAACTGGATTTTAACCAATTTCTTAATATTGCGTTCAATATTTGCAATTGCATTTATACACTTGCTGTTTATGTTTGATGAAGCGTTTTGAACCTTGATCATATGGCTTATCTGGCTTTCACTTCCGTCAATCTCTATGACATCTCCATCGTTGACATTAACAGGTATTTCAATCTTGTCAAATACTGCAACCTGTTCACCATTAACCAGTATCTTGGCCTGCGGATCAGGCTCTTCATCAATCAGTTCCAAAGTCACCTTTCCTCTTCCATACAGATATTCGTCACTTCCAAGAGGAATTCCTACAGACTTATCCATAATGTTCAGCCGAGCACGAACCGAAGGCACTGACAGGACGATCTGAACAGATATAAGTGCTATAAAAAATATAGTACAAGTCCGAAACAGTATCTTTTCTAATGATGCTGTTTTATCTGTTTGAGTAACTTTGTCATTATTCCTTTTCAAGTTAATTTTCATATACCAAGCCTCAATTTGTTTATTTACTGTTAATATGTACAAACTTTCGGCCAAATACACATAATTTCCCAAAATTCATGATAATCTTTTAGCAATTCAAACCTGCAAGGTAACCTGTTGAAAATGCGATTGTCAGATTAAAGCCGCCTGTGTAGGCGTCAACGTCAATTACTTCACCAGCCATGAATAAACCGCTTATCTTTTTTGATTCCATTGTTGAGGGATTTATTTCACTTGTTTTAACCCCACCTGCTGTTACTATGGCTTCTTTTATTGGTCTTGCCCCGATGATCGTAATTTTGAGGCTTTTTAGTAACGTAACAAGTCTTTTTCGTTCATCCTTGGTGATTTGATGTACAGGTTTCTCAGGATTGATTTCAGATAACTTTATTATTACCGGAATGAACTTCTGAGGAAGTAAATCGTCCAGAGAATTTTTATATTGTTTTCTTGAATATTTGTCAAAATCCCTTTGAACTCTTTCATCTAGCTTTTCCAAAGTCAATGCGGGTTTTAAATCAAGAAAAAGATCTACATTTTTAAAATCATAAGAGAGCAAATGTCTGCTTGCACTCAAAATTACCGGCCCCGATACTCCGAAATGAGTGAAAATCATTTCACCAAAGTCGTTATATATCTCCTTACCGTTTCTGTTTTTAAATGAAACAGAAACATTTTTAAGGGAAAGTCCCTGCAAATCTTTAATCCATTCTTCCCGTGTAATAAGAGGTACAAGGGATGGTTTTAGCGGAGTCACGGTGTGTCCCAGCTTTCTCACCATTTCATAACCGTCCCCGGTTGAGCCTGTTCCCGGATAAGACATTCCTCCTACTGCAAGTATAACCGATTCAGCCTCAACAACGCTTCCATCAGTAAGGCGAACTCCCGTCACTTTATCGTCTTGAATGAGTATTTCAGTAACTGTAGCTTCTGTATTTATTTTGACGCCGTTGGATTTAAGGAAATCCATAAGCGTGTTCAATACATCTCTGGAAGAATCTGATTCAGGAAAAACTCTTCCACCTCGTTCCACCTTGGTACGAAGCCCCTTTTGATTGAAAAAATCAATTAAATCCTGATTTGAAAACGTATAAAAAGCCGAGTAAAGGAAGTTTCCATTTCCCGGCGTATTTTCTATCAAGCCTTCAACATCAGTATCATTAGTAATATTACATCTGCCTTTACCTGATATCAAAAGTTTTTTGCCAAGCTTGCTGTTTTTCTCCAATAAAATAACGTCCCGTCCTCTTCCGGCTGCAATTCCTGCCGCCATTATTCCTGCCGGGCCGCCTCCAATTACTATTACTTTACTCATATGTGTCCTTTCAACATAGATTACAGTTTTTCATCATGATAATCGTCTTTTTCGTATACCTCATATTCATCCCATATTTTTTCAAGCTTTTCAAAGGTATTGTAGACATCGTTTTTCCTTCTCATACCTACTGCTACTATTAATGCATTTATAAGGCTTAAAGGAGCAACAAGTGAATCTACAAAGGAAGCCATATCACTTCTGGCCAATAAATATTGGTTGGCAGCCTGTGCCACCGGGGAATTTGCACTGTCAGTTATAGCAATTGTGTTAACCCCTTGGTCTTTTGCAAACTGTAATGCCTTTATAGTTCTTTTAGAGTAACGTGGATAACTAATCCCAATAACAACATCCCCAGGTTGTGCTTTTATGATTTGTTCAAACATCTCACTGACACTTGTGGTGTGAACAAGTCTTATATTATCAAATATCAAATTGAAGTAAAAACCAAGAAAACTTGCAAGAGGAGCAGAACTTCTTACCCCAAGAATGAATATCCTTTTTGCTCCTAATATGGTTTCAACTATTTCATTAAAATTGTTTGTGTCCATTTGTTCAAGTGTTAATTTTATTTTATCCATATCAGATTGCAATACACTCTTAAGTATATTATCTTCATTGAGTCTATTGGATGATACTTCTATTCGCTGTACTGAAGTAAGCTTGCTTTTTATAAGCTCCTGAAGGATCTTCTGAAGCTTAGGATACCCATCAAATCCCAGTTCTATAGCAAATCTCACTACAGTTGATTCACTGACGCCTACTATTTCTCCAAGCTTAGCTGCAGTGACAAATGCAGCCTTGTCATAATGGTTTGTTATATAGTTGGCTATAAGCTTCTGACCCTTACTGAAATCATTATATTTCTGTTGTATTAAACTCAATAAATCGTTATTTTTAAGGCTGTTATTCATAATCTCCTCCAAATGCACTTCTAAACAATATAACTTATATATTACCTTTTTGCAGGAAAAAAATCAAGCAATTGCATTTTTTTAAGTACATAGAATCTGAAAATAACTTTATTAATATTATTTCAAAACCTACTAATAATATTGATATACATAATCAGCAGGAGGTTAAAATACTCAATATGATTCAAATTGATGATGCTGGAAGCGGAAGTTTTATTGGCGGTACATGTATCGGTTTTTACAGACCCGAAACAAACGAATACTACTTTGATATTATTCCCGTGGAGCTTTATAATACAGATAACTTTAAAAAAAAGTTGTATCTGGACGATGTTGTTGAAATAGCCAAGAAGGCCTTTAAAGCTCTTCGTGTATCAAAGACTGAGTCAATTGAAATTTGCAGAGGCTATATGTTTGAGCGGCTGAAGAGCTGGTTGACAGAAGAAGGCTTTTGTTGGTACGTAACACAAATAACTGGACGGATACAGGAAGTTGTTGAAAAGAATTTTGAATTATATGCAGTTAATCTCGGACTTCCTAATGATTATATAAAATTCACCAGATTCCCCTTTCATTTCCACAAGCTTCTCAGATGGGTGCTGTCTGATTATGAAAACAGGATAAACCTGTGTAAAGTCGGATGGAAGAGCTGGCAAAAGATTAAAGATATTACTCCTACATTGAGTTATGCACAAATCCAGCAGTCAAATTTTGTATGTCTTAAATGCGGAAAACATATAAAAAAAGGCTCGGAGGTTGCCGTACTTGAGTTTTTCAGTAATAAGCAAAATTTTGTTTATCTTCACATCGGGTGTGAAAATTAATTTGAAGCAAAAAACCCCCACAGTTTTTTACTGTGGGGGTCTTGCAATTGTGAAAAATTAAAACGGGGTTTTATGTTTTATATCTTTGTTCTAAATCTATCAAGCATACCGTACAGACCCCATCTGTTCTGATTTTGGTTAATCTTTGAGATGTTGCCGATTCTGTACTCTCTGCCGTCTCTTTCACCCATTTCATTGACTACGGCTGATATTGCCGCTACAACTTCAGGTTTTATTCCGTCTGCTGCTGGTGCAGTAGCCTTATTTCTATCCTCAATACGCTGTTTAAAGAATTTCTCGGCAACCTGAGGAAGCATTGCATATGAAAGTATATCTTCATCCTGCTCTATATAGTCCTTAACAGCATCTCTAATCTTTTCAAGCTCAGGCTCAATAAGATCTGCAGGTCTGCATGTAATTGGATTTTCATCACCCAGAATCTTAGATTTTATCTCGTCACTAATAGGTGCAGGTGTTTTACCATATTCGCCCTTTACAACGCCTTTTGATTCCTTTGGTACCATCTTGTATCTTTCACCAGTCAGTACATTAAGCACCGCCTGGGTACCAACTATCTGACTTGAAGGTGTAACAAGCGGAGGATAACCGAAATCAGCTCTTACTCTTGGAACTTCCTTGAGAACCTCTTCATATTTGTCCAACGCATTTGACTGCTTCAATTGTGAAACGAGGTTTGAAAGCATTCCTCCCGGTACCTGATAAATAAGTGTATTAACGTCAACACCCATTACCTTTACATCCAAAAGTCCGCTTTCTATATATTTTTCTTTAAGAGGCCTGAAATAATCTGCAATTTCACTGAGTTTTTCCAAATCCAGTCCTGTATCGAATTCAGTTCCTTTTAAAGTTGCTACCAACGGTTCTGTAGGCGGCTGTGAAGTTCCCATTGACATAGGTGAAATTGCACAGTCAACGACATCAACACCTGCTTCTATTGCCTTCAGATACGTCATTGATGCTACACCGCTTGTATAATGAGTGTGCAGCTGTATTGGTATCTTTACACTTTCTTTTAGAGCTTTTACCAGTTCGTATGCCTGATATGGCACTAAAAGTCCAGCCATGTCCTTGATACAGATAGAATCCGCTCCCATGCTCTCTAACTGTTTTGCATCTTTTACAAAAAGTTCGAGATTATGAACTGGGCTTATTGTGTAGCAGATACAGCCCTGAGCATGGCCACCTTCTTTTTTACACGCCTTAATTGCCGTCTCAATATTTCTGGCATCATTCAATGCGTCAAATATTCTCATTATGTCCATACCGTTTGCAACAGCTTTTTGGACAAAGTATTCAACTATATCATCTGCATAATGCTTATATCCTAAAAGGTTCTGACCTCTAAGTAGCATTTGCAGAGGAGTCTTTTTTGCAACATCTTTTATTTTTCTCAGTCTCATCCATGGATCTTCATTTAAAAATCTCATACATGAATCAAAAGTAGCTCCACCCCAAGCTTCCAGTGAATGGTAACCTACATTATCAAGCTTCTCAACAATAGGAAGCATATCTTCGGTCTTCATTCTGGTTGCTATAAGGGACTGGTGAGCGTCTCTTAATACTGTTTCCGTAATTCTTACGCCTGCCATTTTTCCATCTCCTTTGCGGTAAAGTCAGCCTTTTAGGCTATAGATACCATTAATTCTCCAGCAGTAACAGACTTTCCGGCCTCAACTGTTAAAGCAGTTACTTTACCGTCAGCCGGTGCTACTATTTCATTCTCCATTTTCATGGCTTCCAGTATTAAAAGCACCTGTCCTTTTTTAACCTCATCCCCGAGATTAACCTTTACCTTTAAAACAGTTCCCGGCATTGGAGCAGCAACATCCCCTGCTTTGCCTGCCTGAGGCTGTGCGGATTTTGCAGCAGCAGTCTGTCCGGGTTTCGAGGCTCTTGGCTTTGGAGCAGCCGCTACGGGTCTTCCTCCACCAACTTCTTGAACCTCTACCTCATAAGGAGTTCCGTTTACCTTTATTATATATTTATTCATTAGACTCATCCTCCAGATATTTTGTTTCCTATATTATAGCGGAATGTTACCATGCTTCTTTGAAGGCCTGTTTTCCCTCTTTGTATCCAACATTTCCAGTGCCGTTATAATTTTTATTCTTGTTTCAGAAGGCTCTATAACATCATCAATGTAACCTCTTGATGCTGCTACATAAGGATTTGAGAATTTATCTCTGTATTCCGCAATCTTTTCTTTTCTGGTTTCTGCCGGATTTTCAGACGCTGTAATGTCCTTTTTGAATATGATGTTTGCTGCTCCGTCAGGTCCCATAACAGCAATTTCAGCTGATGGCCATGCCAAAACCATATCTGCTCCGATTGTCTTGCTATTCATAGCAATGTAAGCTCCACCATATGCCTTTCTGAGAATGACATTTATCTTTGGAACTGTTGCTTCTGAGAATGCATATAAGAGTTTTGCACCATGGCGGATTATACCGTTATGCTCCTGTGCCACACCTGGAAGGAATGCAGGTACATCTGTCAATGAAACAACAGGGATATTAAAAGCATCACAGAAACGAACAAATCGTGCCGCCTTATCAGCTGCATTCATATCAAGGGAGCCAGCCATAACTTTTGGCTGATTCGCAACAATACCAACACTTTTACCATTCATTCTTGCAAATCCGATTATTATATTCTGAGCGAAATAACTTTGAATTTCAAAGAAATCGCCATCATCTACTACTTCAGCTATTACGTCAAACATATCGTAAGGTTTATTTGATTCTTCAGGAATAATACTATTTAGGCTTTCAGCCAATCTGTCAGCAGCATCGGATACTCCGTAGTACATAGTATCTGATACGTTATTATCAGGAATAAAGCTTAAAAGTCTCTTTATATCTTCAATACACTCTTCTTCACTAGAGGACTTAAAATGTGCCACACCGCTCACAGCAGTATGAACATCTGCACCTCCCAGATTTTCAACTGATACATCTTCGCCCGTAACAGACTTTATTACCTGTGGTCCGGTAATAAACATCTGACTTGTTTTTTCTACCATAAAAATAAAGTCGGTTATAGCCGGTGAATAAACAGCACCGCCTGCACATGGCCCCATTATTACCGATATCTGAGGAATAACACCTGATGCAAGAGTATTTCTGTAGAAAATATCTCCGTAGCCTGAAAGTGCATCCAAACCTTCCTCGATACGAGCTCCGCCGGAATCATTAATTGCTATAAAAGGTGCTCCCATTTTCAGAGCCATATCCATAACCTTTGTGATCTTCTTTGCGTGCATCTCTCCCAATGAACCGCCTATAACAGTAAAGTCCTGTGAAGCAACAAAAACTTTTCTGCCATTAACTGTTCCGTAACCGGTAACAACCCCGTCACCCGGAAGTTTCTTCTTTTGCATACCGAAGTCAAAGCATCTGGATTCTATGAATGCATCTACTTCAACAAAACTGTTTTCATCAAATAACAAATCGATCCTTTCTCTTGCAGATAGCTTTCCATCTGCGTGTCTTTTTGCTATTTTCTCTTCTCCGCCGCCCTGAGCTATAGTTGTCTTCGTGTTTTTTAGATTTTGTATCTTTTCAATTTGTGACATGCAATCACCTCTTTAAAATATATACTAGATAAATTATTCTATAAATTCAACGTGTTAATTCTCAAAATTGATAATTTATCCGGCAGTTTCATAACTATTATTAGTTATTAGCACCTAGTAATAATTATATTATATTAGGAAATGAGTGTCAATATAGCTTGTATACTCCCCTTTAAATTTATTTGATACAACGTAAAAATTTATATATAATATAGTAGAAATTTATTTATGTAAACGCAATTATTTGTTTATAGGTTTGTTTTATTAAAATTTTCCCCCTGCCCCCTAAAAACAGATCTTATCTGCGAATACTATTGTAAGGAGTGAATAGATAAGTTGACCATTCTAAATTTATTTGGCAAATCCCGAAAAAAAGCACAGTCTATTGAAGAAACTGTGGCTAAGATCAAGAATGGAGAAACTCATTTAAAAGAAGGCTTAATTAACGACTACAAGCCTTTTATTTTAAAAGTAATATCCACGGTCACAGGCAAATTTGTTGATACTAAAAACAGTGATGAACTCAGTATCGGCCTTATGGCTTTTAATGAGGCTATTGAGTCTTTTAACCCTGAAAAAAAAGTAGGGTTTCTGAGCTTTGCTGAAACAGTTATAAAACGAAGAATAGTCGACTATATTAGAAAGGATTACAAGCATAGTAACGTTTATCCTTTCACCTATTTTCAAACTAATGATTTTGATGATAAAGATATTATTGAAAATAAATACATGGTAGTTGAAGCAAGTACATTTTTTGATAATGTAGAGCTAAAAGAAGAGATTGATTTATTCAGAACAAGACTTAAAGATTTTGGAATAAGCCTCTCCGATTTGGTTGGGAATGTCCCCAAACATAAAGATTCAAAAAAACTGGCAATAGGCATTGCCCGGGTTCTGTGGGAAAATAAATCTTTGTCTGATATGCTCATTACAAAGAAAACCATCCCTATGTCACAACTAATGAAAATAGTACAAGTAAACCGTAAGACCGTTGAAAGAAACAGAAAATTTATAATAGCAGTTTATTTAATACTAAACAGCAAGCTTGAAGTATTGCAGGAATATGTGAGCAACATTGAGAAAGGAGGAAATAACCATGGGAAATAATACCGGGATGATTCTTGAATTTAAGGGTAATAAAGCTATCGTAATGACAAGTACATGTGATTTTATAACTATAACCAGAATGCCTGAAATGTTTGTTGGACAGCAGTTGGATTTAAGCAACTCTGTTCCCCCAAGGAAAATTAATCCCATGAAATATTTTGCTATAGCTGGGATGTTTGTTTTAATATTTTGTTCGGTTTTGATTTACCAATTGGTTAAACCGTCTTCTGTTTTTGCTTATGTCGATGTCGATATAAACCCCAGCCTTGAATTATCAATTGATAAAAAAGCCAATGTTATTGAGGTCAAAGCGCTGAATACTGATGCGGCATCTCTTTTAAAGAATATACGGCTTGTAAACAAGCCCTTGACCGGTGCTGTAAGGATTATTATAGATGAATCGGGAAAAAAAGGATTTATTCACCCTGGCACCAAAAATGCGGTTTTGATTTCAGCCTCAATAAAGTCAGGCAGTGAAAAAGTACTTGATGGTATTGTTTCTGAGCTTCAAAAAACGGATTTCAGGGCGGGTTCTGAATCTATAAAGGCGGAAGTAGTAAAGGTTGATCCAACCAAAAGATCCGAGGCTGTAAAAAATAATATTTCCATGGGACGATACAAACTATATGAAGAAATTTCAGAATCAGACGGTGGTATAGATATGCAAAAGGCCAAAACCGAAAGTATCCCCAAAATAATTGAAGCATACGAAGCCAAAAAGCAAAACAAAATAACTTCTGATAAAAATAAAGACGGTAATAATTACTACCCCGTACAAGAAAACGAAAAAGCCCTTGAAAAGCCGGAGCAACACATTGATAAGAATACTCCCGAGGTTCCTAATAGTAAGAAGCCAGAAAATAACTACTTTAATAATAATAGTAAAGAGAAAACAAACAACTCAATAAATTCTGCTGAGAAACCGGATAAAGCAAATAAACAGGTTAAGGACCACCCTTCCGGCAATGAAGATAAATCTTCAAAAAAGCGTGATAAAAGTGATAGCAGTGAGAATACTGCCACAGAAAGCCCTGATAAAAAGGAAACTTTTAATCAGGGCTCAAAACCTATTCCTTCGGAAAACGGTAAAAAAGCTAATAATGATAATAACAACGGAAAGCCTATAAACAATTCTTCAAGTGATAAAAAAGAAGAAAATAGTGCTAACCAACAAAATGAAAAAGGTAAAACTAAAAAATAGGTTAGCCGCTTTTTCCTATTCAATCTTCTCTAAACAAACAAAAATAGGCGGACAGTTTACCTGATTAACAAATTCAGTTTGCATTACACTGAATTTCTTGCAGTCTATTGTTTTTATATAATTAATAACTTCGTTCTTCTCATCAAAGCCACTGTCTCCCCCATAGTATACAACTATACTTATTACACCGTGAGGAACTACCAGCTCCATGGCGCTTTTTATGGCCTCAATGGTAGTTCCTCCCCTAGTACCTATGTTATGGTCTCCACCGGGAAGATACCCCAAATTAAACATTGCTGCTTTAATAGGCTTATTTATATACTTCATCATATTTTGATGACCGTCATGTATTAGATTAACCCGGCTTAACAAATTTTCCCCTTCCAATCTGTTTTTTGTGGTGTTTAGTGCCGCTTCCTGAATATCAAAAGAATAAACCTGTCCGTCCGAGCCCACTAGCCTTGCCAGAAATGCCGTATCGTGTCCATTGCCAGCAGTGGCATCAACAACCGTATCGCCATCACAGACCACACGGGAAACTATTTCATGAGATTGGTATAATGAATTTTTTAAAATACACATTAAAACTCTCCTTTTCATTAACTTTACTTATCGTAGATATATTATAATGATGGTTTTTATGCTATAATTTAAACACACATTCTAAAATTTGTATTAAGGAGATTTAATTATGGATCAATATAATGAATCAGATATTGCTTTAAAGGATGATCCCCAATCAACAACAACTAACAACACAGTATTAAACAACAATACCTATCAGCAGCCTCAAGCTGACTACCGGTATCAGCAACAACATGTATCTCAACCGGGTATTTACAATTCTATTGTAAACAGTCTATCCGGATGGATGAAATTTTTGGGAATATATACAATTGTAATCGGTGCAATAACCTGTATAGGTATTATATCTGCAGCAATTGGTGTTCCTCTAATATTTGCAGGTATTTCCCTTACAAATGCATCAAAGGCTATTAAGGAATATGCCGATTTTAATAATCCAAATGTACTGTACAACTTGTTTACATACCTTAAAAAGTATTTTAAAATTCAAGGTATTATGGTAATCGTTTCTCTTGCACTTACTTTTGTGTATATAGTTATTATATTAGTTGTTTTTGCACTTGGTGCTTACAGTTATATGTACAATTATTAATATAGAATTTTTATTTCATTATCAGAAAGATGTCTCCACCTTCCCTCGGGAAGGTTATCCAGAGCTATAGGCCCTATCTGAATTCTTTTTAATGTCAGAACTTTGTGGCCTATGGCTTCACACATCTTTCTAACCTGTCTGTTTTTCCCTTCATGGATGGTAATTCTGACAAGTGTATTAATTCCCTTCTTATCTATAACAAGAAATTTTGCCGGAGAAGTTTGATAATCTTCAATTTTCAACCCGGACTCAAACCTTTTAATTTCATCCTTTTCAGGAAAACCTGAAATGACAGCCTCATAGACCTTATTTATCTCATGTTTTGGATGTGTTAGGTGGTAAGTGAAATCGCCGTCATTTGTGAGAAGAATAAGCCCCGATGTATCGTAGTCAAGCCTCCCGACCGGATACAACCTCTTTCCTGCATCCTTTACCAGGTCAATAACCGTGGGTCTTCCGAACTGGTCTTTGCTGGTGGAAACATAACCTACAGGCTTGTTCAGCATTATATAAACTTTTTTCTCTTCTGTTTTAACAGGCTTTCCATCTACAGTTACTACATCAGAGCTTGATACAGTAACCCCCATGTTCTCCACGATAATGTTATTTACGGCTACCCTACCCTCTTTGATCATTTCTTCTGCTTTTCTTCTGGAAGCAACTCCGGCATGTGCTAAATATTTCTGTAATCTGATTTCCAACATTCATAATATTCCTTATATAAATTTTAGTATACCCTTTATTCTATATTTGATTTTAAAATGAGTCAATATTATCAGAGCTTACAGACATAGTTAAAGCTACGTTAAGTAAAACAACAACTTACAACAAAGTCACTTTGCCCTTTGCCAGTTGTTGTTTTGCCGTAACGTTAAAGAAAAAGTTTTCTGGAACCTTTTATTCTTTACATTTTTCATTTTCTTCTTTTCTATTTTCTTCTTTTCTATTGTCTTCTTTTTTATTTTTACTGTGTTCTTCTTTTGGTTTTGACATCTTTTCATTAAGCATTTGACTTGCTTTCTGAACCAATTCAGGAACCATATCCAGAATTTTGTCAACAGATGAATTTACATTTACAGGAAGGAGCTTAACCTGATTCTGTCCACACACCATAAATGCCACAGGATTTATGGAAACACCTGCTCCACTACCTCCGGCAAAAGGGAATTTTCCTTTATCTTGTTCTTCCTGTGAATTATTAGAGGATGACTCTTCACCATAGTCCCCTCCTCCTGCTGCAAACCCAAAACTAACCTTAGATATAGGTATAATTACAGTTCCGTCAGGTGCTTGAACTGCATCTCCAACTATTGTATTAACATCAACCATTTCCTTGATACTTTGCATTGCTGTAGTCATTAGACCTTCTATTGGATGACTTGACACCAGCACC
>JAEYNY010000136.1 GCA_023412275.1 Bacillota bacterium | reverse complement strand
TCTATCACGGAGATAGTACAGCTTAGCTCTTCTAACAACACCTTTTCTAACCACATCAATATGGTCGATTCTTGGTGAGTTAACAGGGAATACTCTTTCAACACCTACACCGTAGGATACTCTTCTTACTGTAAAAGTTTCCTTTAATCCGGAACCTTTTAAAGCTATTACAGTACCTTCGAATACCTGTATTCTTTCCCTGTTTCCTTCCTTAATCTTAGCATGAACTTTGATAAAATCACCAATTTCCAATTTAGGAAGGTCAGTTCTTATTTGTTCATTTTCGATTGACTTCAATATATCCATTATTTGTTTCCTCCTTCCTCTCATAGATGTTCGTGCATCATAAGTGCAGAGGACCATCCGTATTACACACGAGTGATATTATAACATAAGAAAATATATACTGTAAAGTAAAAATTCTAAAACAAAATATTTAGTTTAAACCACAGTTTTTGTCAACCCCTACCTTTTTGAAATTCCTTCTGAAGCTTTGATATCTGTCGCCCCCACTGCTTTTCTTGTAATCTCAGCTTCCCCTCTTTTTTAGCCTCAAGGTGTGCCATTTCCTTTTGTAGTTTAAGCCAGCTTTCCCATCTGACATTGTCAAGTTCCCCGGATTCCAGAGCAAATCTGACCGCACACCCCGGTTCATTTTGGTGTTTACAATCATAAAACCGGCATTGGCCTGTCAGTTGTTCCACGTCTCCGAACATTATTTCCATACCCATATCACACTCCCATAGGGAAAGGACTCTCATTCCCGGCGTATCCATAAGAATTCCTCCCTCAGGTAAAAGCACCAATTCCCTGTGAGTTGTGGTGTGTCTCCCCCTACTGTCATCTTCCCTTATCTCCTGTGTTTTTAGAAGCTCTTTACCCACCAGTGTATTTAAAAGTGTTGATTTGCCCACTCCTGATGAACCCAGCAAAGCTATTGTTTTGCCGGGTATCAGGAATTTCTTTATTTCTTCCAACCCTTCTCCTGTCTTACTGCTGATACTGATTACTTCAACACCCGGTGCATAGGCCGCTGCTACAGCCATCTTCTGCGGTATGTCATCACAGCAGTCAGCCTTTGTAAGTACCACAACAGGCATAGCTCCACTATCCCAGGCTGCTATAAGGTATCTTTCCAGACGTTTCATGTTGAAGTCCCTGTTTAATGATTGTATAAGGAAAACCGTATCAACATTTGCAGCAACTATCTGCTCCTTTGCTTCTAAACCTGCCGCAGCCCTTGAAAACTTTGTCTTTCTTGAAAGTACAAAGCGTACCACCGGATACTCCGCTTCTTCAATTTCTTCAAGACCAATCCAATCACCCACGGCAAGCTGTAAATAATTATTATCTTTATGCAAGGGTCTGTTTACACATAACTCTCCTTTGTCAGTAACAACTCTCAGCATTTGCCCGTAGTCTGCTACTATTCTTGCCGGGTACATGTCTTTAGTGTGCATTTTGTGCCATTCACTCTCATAATACGCGTCCCAACCATATTCGTTTATATTCATTTAATATCCGTCCTTTATAATTTTCTTTTCTTCCTGCCTTCTCTTTTTTTTATTTCTCATATTATTTTCCTGAACTCTGGTTCTGGGATTTATAACCCAGCTTCCACGTATTTCTCTCATATAGTCAAAAGTAGTTTTCTTTTTTGCCATCATCATCACTCCATTTTTGAATTTTTCAATAAATTTATTATTCCATTCTTACTTTTTCGCAACTCTAAAAAGCACGCAAAAAACCCGCAGATAACGACCACCTGCGGGTATAAAAGCCATTTTACAATGCAAAAAATGTAATAAAAAAACACGCTACTTAAATGCGTGCCGACACATAACTGCATATATACACGATATAGGTTGCTCGAAAGAAGCTGCACAGTAATATCAATTAAATATACTGTGCCAATATTTAATTAATAGAAAGACACCTCAACATTTTTTACAGACATTAAAACAACTCCTTTCTTACTTATTATCCGTACATTTCCAATTATACAAGGCATATCAGTAATTGTCAATTGAGTCTTAGATTTGATTCTTTATAATAAAAATCAAAAAGGGGTATATGGTTTACAGCCGTGTATACCCCTTTTTGTGGAGGATATAATGTTTTATTTGAAAATATTTTTACTTATGTACCTGTCACCACGGTCAGGGAATATAACTACTATATTTGCATTTTTAACCTTCTGTGAAATAACCTTTGCAGCGTACATTGCAGCTCCTGAAGAAGTTCCTACAAGCAAACCCTCTTGTTTAGCAAGGAGTTTCACCTGTTCAAGCGCCTGACTGTCGTTGACTTTTATTACTTCATCAATTAGTGAACAGTCCATGGTTTCAGGCATAAACGTATTTCCTATTCCTTCTATTGAGTAACATCCGGGCAATCCTCCGCCCATTGTGGAACCAATCGGATCAGCCAGTATGCCCTTTATGCTCTTATTTCGCTCCTTCAAATACTTCATTACTCCTGATATAGTACCGCCACTACCTGCTCCGGCTACGACATAGTCTACCTTTCCGTCAAGATCATTATATATTTCAGGTCCCGTAGATTCGTAGTGAATCTTTGGATTTACAGGATTGGTAAATTGGCTAAGGCATACAGAATTCTTTACCTCTGTCAGCAGTTCCTCTACTTTTTCAAATGCACCGTTCATTCCCTTTTCAAGGGGAGTATGTATTATTTCAGCTCCCAAAGCCTGCATTATAACCAGTTTTTCATGTGAAAATTTCTCTGGAACTGCAAATATAATCCTGTATCCTTTGTTTAATGCAGCTAAGGCTATTCCAATACCGGCATTTCCGGCTGTAGCCTCTACAATTGTATAACCTTTTTGCAAAATTCCTTTGTTCTCTGCATCTTCTATAAGTGCAACTCCCATTCTGTCTTTTACACTACCGCCGGGATTAAACAGCTCCAATTTTGCATAAATATTTACATTTTCCCTTATATCAGAATGATTAAGTTTTAGAAGAGGAGTGCCACCTATAAGCTCTCGAATGTCATTATAATATCTCATAAACGCCCTCACTTTCCTGCTTTTTGAAAAGCATTTTCAAGATCGTTTATAAGTGTCTCCCTGTCTTCAATCCCAACAGATAGTCTTATAAGATTGTCAACAATTCCCACCTTCTGCCTTACCTCATAAGGTATGGAAGCATGAGTCATACTAGCAGGATGGCTAACCAGAGATTCAACTCCACCCAGGCTTTCACCAAGGGTTATTACTTTTATACTTCTGAAAAACTTCTTTATATCATAATCATCTGACAATACAAAGGAAATCATTGCTCCCGGGCCAAAAGCCTGTTGTTTATGAACTGAATACCCTTCACTTTCAGGTAGCCCCGGATAATATATTTTTGTAACTCCCGCATGGTTTTTCAGAAATTCAACTAAATACCGGGCATTCTCAACATGTCTGTCCATACGCACTGTCAGCGTCTTTATTCCTCTTATAAGGAGCCACGAATCAAATGGAGAGAGAACACCACCTGTGGCATTCTGTATGAACTTTAAACGTTCCCCTGTGGATTTATCCTTTGCTACAACCAGGCCTGCAATTACGTCACTGTGTCCTCCCAGATATTTTGTGGCACTGTGTAGTACTATGTCTGCACCCAGTTTAAGTGGCCTTTGCAGATAAGGGGTCATAAAGGTATTATCAACTATAACCAGAGCCCCGTGTCTGTGGGCAATTTCCGATATACCTTTTATATCTGTTATAGTAAGCAGAGGGTTTGCAGGACTTTCTATCAGTATTGCCTTCACATTTGGATTAATCCGTTTTTCTACCTCTGCCAAGTCTGCTGTATCTACTATCTCATAATCTATATTGAAATTTTTAAAAATCTTGTCAAGCACTCTAAAGGTTCCACCGTAGATATTACTGGGTATGATAACACTATCACCGCTTTTAAGGAGCATCAGTACTGCAGTTATAGCTGCCATTCCGGAGGCAAAGGCCAGTCCCGTCGTTCCACCCTCCAGCTCATTTATAAGCGATTCCAAGGCCTCCCTTGTAGGGTTACCCGTTCTTGAATATTCATACCCGCTATTTACACCAAGCTCATGCTGTCTGTATGTTGATGTCTGATATATGGGTACACTTACGGCACCGGTCCTTTCATCTCCGTCTGTCCCACCGTGTATTACCAACGTACTAGTTAAGCTTTGCATGTCCGCTTCTGTCATCATGTCACTTTCCATATTAAATCCCCCTTTGGATATTTACTTTTGGTTAATTATTTAAAATGTTTTTTTATGCCGTCACTGCTAGCTACTGCTATTCTGTTAACCATTTTCCAACTCCTTTAAGAGTGCAAAATTCATTCTGCCTTTATTCATGGTAAATTTGCTAAAATGCGGGTATTACAGCACCTTTGTATTTTTCTTCAATAAACTTTCTCACCTCCTCAGTTGTAAGTGCCTTTTTTAATGCAACAACCGCAGGATCGTTTAACCGGTTGGTTTTGGTTACCAGTATGTTTGCATAGGGTGAATCCTTTCCTTCTCTGAACAGTGCTGTATTTGGATCAATTCCCGCTTCCAGAATCTTATTGGTGTTTGTTATATATCCGTCAAAATCAGTTTTAAGCCGTATAAGCTGAGCCGAATCAATTTCCTCTATTTTTATATTCTTTGTATATTCAGCAATATCTTTCACTGTTGCGGCGTGTTCTTCCAAATCAGATCTGAGCTTCAGAAATCCGTTATCCTCAAGTATTTTGAGAGCCCTGTATTCGTTTGTAACATCGTTTGGAATACCTATTACAGCTCCGTCTGGTATTTCTTCCTTGGTTTTGTATTTATCAGAGTACAAACCTATAGGTTCAACATGAATATTTCCTGCATTTGCAAGATCATAGCCTTTCTCTGCCTTCACCGAATCTAAATATGGCTGGTGTTGAAAAAAGTTAACATCAAATTCTCCATTGTTTACATCTTCGTTCCCATGGTCATTCTGCAGAATCGTAATTTCTAGTTTGACCCCCTCTTCGGCAAGTCTGGGCTTGACAAAATTCAGAAGCTCCGCATGTGGTACTTGGTCTGCCAGTACCTTCAGTGTAACCGGATTTTCTTTTGACAAATTTTTTACAGGCACAGTTGAATTTGATGCAGTGCCGGTACTGCCGCAGCCGCTGAAAAGTGTAACTGATAAAATTAACAGGAGTATAGATATAATTCGTCTATTATTCATATGATAATTCTCCTTTATAAATATAAATCATTCCTATATGTTTACTATGTATAATGGTAAATTTTTTGTTATAATAGAAAACGTTTTTTAATTATATATTTTGAAACTGTATCTCCTAGAAACTGGACCAGTTGGACGAGAACAATCAGGACAAGCACTGCTGCAATGAGTATGTCTGTTTTGAACCTTGAATAGCCGAACCTTATGGCTACATCTCCAAGGCCTCCCGCACCAAATGACCCTGCCAGTGCGGTAGTGGCAATAACAGCTATTATGGTTACTGTAAACGCCCTTATAAGTGAAGGCAGTGCTTCCGGCAGCAATACCTTCAATACAATATAGTAATTTGGTGTGCCCATTGCCTTTGCCGCTTCAATCTTACCCTTTGAAACCTCCAGTATACTGCTTTCCACAAGTCTTCCAAACATGGGAACACAGCTGGCAACAAGCGCAAGTATACATGCTTCAGGGCCGTACGCCCTTCCTATCATCAGTCTTGAAAGCGGGAGCGTGAGAATAATCAATATCATGGAAGGCAATGACCTGAGAATGTTTACCATAGCCCCCAGAACTTTGTTAAATGCCGGCATAGGATAGACTCCCTGCCCATCGGTCACAACAAGTATTATTCCAAGTATTACCCCCAGAACAAGGGTGAATACGGTAGTCAGTAAAGTCATATAAAGAGTATCAACAATTGCAGGAGCCACTATTTCCCAGACACTTTTGCCAAATGCGCTTCTGATAACTCCCCAGAAACTGTTGTTTTGCATATTCATATATACTCCCCTTCCTTCACCCATTGATTGGCGGCGAACTCTGCATTTATCTTCACAAAAAGCCTTGCCGTCTCACTTTTCGGATTCATAAATATCTCACGGACACCGCCCTGCTCAACTATTATGCCGTTTTCCAGCACAGCCATGTTATTGCAGGAATATTTGATAACTTCAAGCTCATGGGTTATTAACACAATCGTAAGACCCAACTTTTTATTAATGTCTTTCAGCAGATCAAGTACTGACAAGGTTGTTTGCGGATCAAGGGCAGAAGTGGCTTCATCGCTGAGAAGAACATCCGGGTTATTGGCAAGAGCTCTTGCAATGCCCACCCTTTGCTTCTGACCTCCGCTCAACTGCCCCACATGGCAGTTGGTTTTTTCCTTCAGATCAACAAGTTCGAGTATTTCCTCCACCCGTTTTACAACCTGCTTTTTAGTATGGCCTGCAATCTCAAGAGGATAGGCGACATTTCCAAAAACTGTTCTTGAATCAAATAAATTAAAATGCTGAAATATCATTCCAATTTTCTGACGATGTTTATTGAGTCCTTTTTTTGATAGACCGGTGATTTCGTAATCACCAATTCTTATTGCTCCTGAATCCGGCGTTTCCAGACAATTCATGCACCTAATAAGAGTGGACTTTCCAGCACCGCTGAAACCTACAATCCCGAATATATCACCCTTTTCCAATTCAAGATTTATACCTTTAAGCACCGGAAAATTTCCGTCCCTACTTCTAAATGTTTTATATAAATCCCTTATGGATATAAAACTTTTTTCCATGAAATCACCACCTTACCTGTAGGTGTTCAGAACTCTGTCATATATATCCTCGATTGCCCTGAGTCCGCCTCTGTAACCTGCATAACCGCAATTCAGAATCAAGCGGTATGTAACAGGTGCACTGACAATAAGGAGGTCGGCTTTTATATCGTTTGCCAAATCTCTGTCCCATCCGCTCCCCAAAATTAAAGCTCTGTTTTTTTGTTGTTCCTGCCGGATTTCATTTTGAATTTCTCCCCCGTCTATTGAAAAGGACACTGCTGCAGTCCTAAAGTCAGATATTTTTAAAAACTGTTGTTCAATCTGCTTCCTATATATTTCGGGAGTATCATCAATAATAAATTGTTTTGCAGGAATTATTCCAAGTTCATTGAGCAGAAACTTTGAGAAACCCAAAGAATATGATGCATCAAGTATGGTATAGAATCTCCTTGGAAGGCCATATCTGAATTCCAGCATAAAATCAGCCGTTCTTTCAATGAATGAATAGTATTTTTCTTCTTCACTTTTTATAAAGACCTCTGCCTTTGACTTGTCGAGATTACCAAATTCCACAACTTCTCTTAAAAATCTTGTTGTCTCTATACCCCCGATAGGAAGATATGGGAAATGCAAATAGGGTGTTTTGTATTTTTCTTCCAGATGCTTTACTATTCCGAGACCTGTCCATGCGCCTGCAAGTATGTTAAATTCCGCTTGGGGAATTGTTTTCCACTCACTAACTCCCTTGGATTCATTTCCGAAAAGTATGTTTACTTTAAGTCCAATACCTTCAAGGATTCTTTTGAGTTCTTCAAGATTGCCATTCCAGTATGGATCCTGATATGGAACCGTTGTAAAAACATTTACCAGATTTTTTTGGGTCTTTTCCCCTTTATAATTGTTGTTAACATACTGGTCGATTATCGCATTTACAACTACTTCATGACTTACATAATTATTGCTCTTGAAACCTCCTGTTTCAGCAAATAGGATAGGCTTTCCCTGCTGTTGGTACTCTGCCGTAACTCTTCCCACATCGTCACCCACAATATCAGAGGTACATCCTGTAAGTACAACATACAGATCGCCGTCCATTACCTTTAATGCTCCGTCAATTACATTTCTCAGTCTTTCTTCTCCACCGTATACCACATCTGCTTCACCGGCATTTGTACATGGAATGTTATTTCCTCCTGCATAGCCTTCTCCCTGGCCAATAATATCGCTTACCTTGGCACTGCAGCCCGGGCCAGCGTGCAAAATGGGAACACCTCTTTTAATGGCAACAACTGTCTGCTGAGCTCCTATGGCACACGAATATCTTGGCTGTTCAATAAACTTCAACATGTACATTACCTCCGAGAAATGAAAATGGGTTCTGCTCAAGCCACCATTTTGTATATGGCATTGAGCTGTGTTTTGCTAAATTTGAAACAAATTCTCTGTTATCAAGTGTCTCTAATATTCTTTCAGCGTAATTAAGAACCCCCTGATATCCGAAGCCAAATTGTTCATCTCCTATAAGTAATGTAGGTATTCCCAGCTTTGCTCCCCACAGCGTCATTCCCCCATGTCTTGCAATCATAATATCCGGCCTCAACCTGTTTAGAATATTCACAAGTTCAAAAGCCTGCTTATTGCAGACATTGTAATTATGCACATCCCCATATGTGTTTATTGTATGCAACAGAGTGTCAGTATCAGGCTCACCATTATCGTAAACAGGGTCATGGTGGAATATGGCCGCCCCTTGCACAGATAACCCAAGCTCTCTTAAGAGAGCAATCAAAGCGTGCCCATGGGATGCTCCGGCTGTAACGTAAGCTGTTTTACCCTTCAATTTATCTCTGTATTCGTCAAGAATGGGAATAACTCTTATATGCTCTTTCACGATTATTTCTTCTACCTCTTCCTGTCTGTTCAGTACCTTTCCCAATTCTCTCATCCAGTTATCAGTACCGTTAATACCATATGCCGGAGGTGCCTTAATTTCAGGTACCCCGTATATTTCCTCTAAGGCAGCCCCGAAATAAGTTCCCAGAGTAGGGCATATCTGAATGGTTGCAGCTGCCTCCGATATGTATTCCAAATCTGCAATAGTTGAAAATGGTACTATGTAGTTAGGTTCGTAGCCCAAGGGCTTTAAAAGCTCGTCAAAAATATGAGAACCCCAAAAGTTGATTATGTTAACCTTGTTACTTTTTTTTCTTGGTGGCTTTACTATTTTACGTACTATAGAATGGTAAGCAGAATCAAAGCCCGTAGTCCATATTTTAGACCTGAATCCTTCGCAGAAACAAGCCACTACAGGGATTCCAAGTTCATCAGTCAAATTGTTGGCAACTGACTCGACATCATCACCTATGATTGAAGATGCACATGAGGTAGTTATGAAAACAGCATTTGGCTTAAGTCTTGTATATACCTCCCTTATAGTTGCTTCAAGCTTTTGGGTAGCTCCGAAAATAGTATCTTTTTCTTCGATATTTGTATTAAAATATCTGCCTATTGCAGGAGGCAGATCTCTTTCCATTTGCCCTACCCGGTATGTGAAATTGAAGCCAAAAAAATCCCCCGAGCAACCTACTGGTGCATGATTAATAACAACTGCATCTTTTATCATTGACAGTTGGCAGAATGCATTCCTGGAGCTGCAGCCCATACACTGACTGAAGCTTCTTGATTTATCCTGCAAATTGCCTGCTCTGGCACACCTTATAAGCTCTCCGGCTGTTCCTTCAAATCCCGTTATGGAACCTAAACGAACTTCTCTTACCTGAACCTCCGGGCTTTTTATATTTATGTTGCTCAATTTTTCCAGTCTCCTTTATTATAGATTTCCTGCTGCTTCCGTCCTGATTTCACCTGTTTCAAGGGCCAGCAAATAATCCCCCCACTTTGCAGCCCAATTTCTAAGTTCCTTCACATCCAGTGGTGATGGTACCTTTGACTCCTCATGTCCTGCAATTTTAGCAGCTAAAGCTTTATATATTTTGGCCTGTTGCGAGTCAGGGGCAGCCTCGATGGTGGTTTTTCCTTGTAATTCACTTTGAGTTACTGTTACCGACCTTGGTACATATTCAACTACCTGTGTACGAGTTTGTTTTGCAAAATCGTCGATAATATCTTTTGCATAAGGTGCATTTATAGAATTTGCTATGACACCGCCAAGTAAGGCTCCCCCTGAATTGGAATACTTATGTATTCCCTTAAACAGGTTGTTAGCTGCGTAAACTGCCATAAAATCAGCTGAAGAAACGGTGAAAACATGTTCGGCAATCCCTTCTCTTATTGGGACAGCGAAACCGCCACAAACAACATCTCCAAGAACATCATATATAACAAAATCCAAATCAAGTTCTTCAAAAATATTCTGCTGTTTGAATAGCTGAACCGCTGTAATAATACCTCTTCCGGCACATCCCACACCCGGAGCCGGGCCCCCTGCCTCTACGCAGTAAATACCGTTAAATCCTTCAAAAATAACCTCGTGAGCCTTTACTGTGTTTTTTTCTCTAAGAGTGTCTAAAACCGTGGGGATGTAGTTTCCTCCCCTCAGTGTATTTGTTGAATCACTCTTGGGGTCGCAACCAAACTGCATTACCTTGTATCCTGCCGCCGAAAGAGCGGCACTTATATTTGAAGTTGTAGTGGATTTGCCAATACCCCCTTTACCATAAATTGCAATTTGTTTGATTTTTTTAGCCATTTTTAACCTCCCAATATTTAGCTTTCTATATTTATATTTAAAGTTTCATTAACTTTTTCAAGAACCTGTTCTATAAGACCTACAGCGCAAAAGGCCCTTACTTTCGCCAACGTCAGAGCCTGAACGGCACCTAAACCTATTTGTGCAGCTGCCACCGCTTTACAGTCTTCCAGTAGTGTCACGACATACTGCATTGATACTTCACTGTGCTCTCCCGCTTTGCAGGCAGGAAACGTGTTTCTTCTTTCAACAAACTTCCATCTACCCGTTTCATCATTCTCAAATATCAAAAACTGCCTGCAGTGGCCGAAATGCTGATTTACTACCTTACCGTCACTGCTGGCTATTGCTATTTTATAAGTCATATTAGCCTCCCGATTCATTGTTTACTCATTAGCCATGGGAAAAGGTTTCCACGGGAGAATCATAGAGAAGACTACTAAGCTCTTTGCCTTTCCCTGGAACACCACATGCATCTGCCCTACATTGCCTGCAATGTCTGAATACATTCAGATATTTTTCTGTCCATTCTCTTGCATTGTTCAACTCATTGCAATCAGGTGGTCTGAAACTTTTCATTTCATGCTGTGGAATAAGTGGAATTATATTCATAATGGATGCCCCGGCATTGGACACAACCCGTGCAATTTCTTCAATATGTTCATAATTTAAATCCGGTATCAGTACAGTATTTACCTTTACAGCTATACCTTTGCTGCTTAGTTTTTCTATTCCCTTTAATTGCTCTTGTATGAGCTTTTCAGCTCCCTCATAGTCCTTTAAATAACTTCCGTTCCAATATATTCCGGTACATATATTCTGCAGAATTTCCGGCTCAACAGCATTTACTGTAACCGACACAGTTTTTATACCTGCACTAACAATTCTTTCTGAGTATTTGTCAAGCATGAGACCGTTTGTACTAAGGCATTTAATTAAATCAGGGTATTCAGTATCCAACATTTCAAAAGTCTCAATAGCATATGCTGTAGCAAGTGTTTCTCCTGGGCCTGCAATACCCACTTACACTTATTTCAGGGCAAAGTTTCAAAGCTTTAGCTACTATTTTAACCGCTTCCTTAGGAGTAAGTACTTTTGCTGCAACTCCAGGTCTATTTTCAATTTTATTTATACATCTTTTGCAGAATTTACACTGAATGTTACATGTAGGACTAACAGGCAAATGGATTCTTCCGTATTTAAAATGTGCCCTTTCACTAAAACACGGGTGTTTTCCCAAAAGATGAGTAAATTTTTGATTAGTTTGAACTTCTTCAACCTTGCAGCAGTTTGTCATAGTGCCGCCCCCTTTTTGTTTATATACAATAAAAAAAGCCAAGCAAAAACCAACAATGGTTTTAACTTAGCCTCTAATTCTTTTAGTCAACTAAATCTATATCATTAAAAATAAGTATGTAACAAAAATTATTTTACCCTAACTTTTTCATTTTTTTCAAGTTGTATCAGATTTCCGTCCTGAAAAACCAGAGTGATTGAGCCATACCTTAGTGATTTGGCCATATCAAATAACTTTTGAATATCTTGTTCTGAGATTGGTACCTTCGATTGCTCAATATTCTGCTGATGTTGACCCATAATAGCACCACCTTTTTAATTTCTTAAAAATAATTCCTAGTATTATTATTATTCATATATGTTTGATATGTTATTGATAGTATATTACGACTTGAATTATTTGTCAATAGATATATCAAATTATTCAAAAACAAAAAGCACTCCTCTTAATTATAAGGAATGCTTTCATCTGTATAAAGTAATATTATTATTTAAATTTCTCATATAAATCAGGTCTCTTTTCCCTGGTTCTATCCAATGACTGCTGCATCCGCCATTTCTCAATATTGGCATGATGTCCTGACAACAATACGTCAGGAACTTTATTTCCATTGTAATCTGCAGGTCTAGTATACTGAGGATATTCCAACAGTCCGTTGAAATGTGATTCATCACTGAAAGACCCTTCTGTTGACAATACTCCTGGGATAAGCCTGCTTACACAATCAATAAGCACCATAGCCGGCAACTCACCGCCCGTCAGGACATAATCGCCAATAGAAACTTCTTCGTCAACTATTTCTTCTATTATACGTTCATCTATACCTTCATAGTGTCCGCATAAAAGAATCAGATGTTTCTGTGTTGACAGCTCTTTGGCCATTTCCTGAGTTAATACTTTTCCCTGTGGACTCATGTACAATACTTTAGGCTTTTGCTCCATTCCTTCTGTTATCGCATTGTAAGCATCTATAACTGGTTGGCACATCATTACCATTCCATTGCCTCCACCAAAAGGATAGTCGTCCACTTTTCTGTGCTTGTCTTTTGAATAATCTCTGATATTTACCGCATTTATTTCAACAAGGCCGTTTTTCTGGGCACGCCCGATAATGCTTTCCCCCATTACGCTAACAAATAATTCCGGAAACAGCGTTAGTACGTCAAATTTCATTAATCAAGCAGTCCTTTCGGTAATATAACTGAAATTTTTCCTTCTTCAATAGAAATTTCTTTCACAACGCTCTTTAGTGCAGGTATGAGAATCTCTTTTGATCCGGAATCCCTTACAACATATACATCATTACTGCCTGTCTGTATTACATCCTTTAATTCTCCAAGAAGCTGATTGTTCTCGTCATACACCTTCAGGCCAATAATATCGGCTATAAAAAATGAGTTCTTAGGAAGCTTCACAGCATTTGCTCTGTCCACTTTAATGTAAAAACCCTTTAGCTTTTCAGCTTCTTCAATACTATCGATGCCATCAAATTTTATTATAACAAACTGCTTAAAAAATTTAACACCGCTTATATTGTACTTTTCAAGATTGCCATTTTTATCTATATAAACCCATTTTAGTTTTTTAAACCTCTGAGGATCATCAGTTTGGGCTGTTGCCTTTAGTTCGCCCTTTACACCATGGGTATTTACCAATTGTCCTACAATCAAATATTCCAGCATATTGTCACCTTGCCTTTACTGAAAATATAACTTTCCAAACGCAAGTAAAGGGGCTTATGCCCCTTATCTCACTGAATGATATCAACAACTACTCTTCTGTTATCCTTGACTGCAGCAGCCTTGACAACAGTTCTAATTGCTTTGGCAATTCTGCCTTGTTTGCCTATAACCTTGCCCATATCGTCTTTTGCAACTTTGAGCTCAAGAATTATAGACTTTTCATTCTGAATTTCATTTACAAAAACCTCATCCGGAAAATCCACAAGGGCCCTTGCAATACTTTCAAGTAATTCTTTCATCATATTAGCCTCCATGAGCCTAAAGCGGCTTTCGAATTGTAACTAAATGAATTCCTTTATTCTCAGTATGTAAGAGAATAAAAGAGGCTAACCCAGCCAAATAAAACACAAGGGCCTTTTAGCCCCTTTGTTTTATGCTTTAGATAATTATTCAATAATACCTTGCTTCTTAAGAAGTGACTTAACTGTATCTGTTGGTTGTGCACCATTCTTTATCCATTTTTGAGCCTTTTCAGCATCAATTTTGACCTGAGCTGGTTCTACAACAGGATTATAAGTACCGATTTCCTCGATAAATCTACCGTCTCTTGGGTATCTTGAATCAGCAACAACTACTCTGTAAAAAGGGTTCTTCTTAGCACCCATTCTCTTT